>CAZZXL010000325.1:373-1896 GCA_964658035.1 uncultured Acetobacteraceae bacterium | reverse complement strand
AGAAATAGTTGCGCTACACTAACTCATCCAACGGCACGAAAGATCGGGCACTCCAAGATCGGCAGTAATTCCGTTCGCAAGGAGGTTAATCCTAAGCATCAGGCACTCCTGAGTAGACGGTCACCAGCGCTAGCAGGCCGTCAATGACGCCAAGCAGATCAAGCCAGCCTACGGACCAACCGTGCTGGTAAATGCATTGTTTAACCCCTTCACAACGCACATAGCCTTTCCGGTTTCAAACGGGACGCACGAGGGTGAGCCGATTCCCTTGCCACCAACCAAGTTCCATCCCGACCAGGAACTTGACGACGCGGTGTAAACATTCGAGAAAAACTCGTTATCCTGTATCCCCATCAGGCCGCAGACCATGTCTCCGGTGGCCTGTGTCGTGCAACTGGGAACATCATTCGACTGGCCGCCGAGACCGCCATAACCAGTCCAGTTGGTGGCTGACCACGTGCCTCCGTTGAATGTGCTCACGTAGGGCTGGCTGTCTGTACCGATCAGGAAACAGGCTACCTCGCCAGTCGTTTTCCAGTAATTGCAACTCGTTGGGCGTCCTGTCAGGCCGCCAATATTGATCGCACCTTTCCACGACCCGGCCACATAACGGTCTACCGCTGTCGCACCCCCATTGGTGACAAACGAACAAATGACGCCGTTGTCGCCATCACTGGTGCAACTTGGCGCGTAGAGCGATGTGTAGGAGAGTGTTGAAAAGATCTTCCACTTGCCATCACTGTAGAGGGACCAAGAGAGCTGGCCATTCGCGCTTCGCGCCATGCACAGCACCTCGCCTTCAACATATTTCGCACAGCTCGGCGCGGAGTATAGAGCGGCGGTCACCTGTGTCGGTGTGCCCCAGCTTGACCCTGAGAAGATGGACACTTCAAGGTCTCCGGTCGCGGCGGTTGCAGCGCAGAAGGCCTTGCCCGTGCCGTCGCTGGTGCAAGTGGGCGCTGAGACAATCGTGCCCGCGAGAGAGCTCCAACTACCCCACTTGGTTGTGCTGTACTCGTTGACCATCATCTCAGCCTTCTCACTCAGCACAGCACAGACGACATGCTCAGTTGACACTTCGGCGCATGAGGGATTGCTAGTACCGGTGGAAGTACTGATTGAGGTAAACCCCGTCCAGCTCGCATACGAGCTTGGGGTAAGCAAAACGGCCACGGCGAACAAAAAGAGGAAGGCAACGATGGAACTAGCCGCTCGGACCGGATTCCAATTGTGTGCTGGATGATTGAAAAACATGTGTTCTCCTCGCAGGGCAGCATACTTTTATCGGTAAGCCCTTTAACTGTAATTGCGGAATAACAACCTCCAAGAGGCTCACCCGCTCTCATTAGTTTTCGTTTCATTGGCACCGTCCACAGATTCTGTCCAGTCGCCGAGGGTGTGGATCGAGGGCGCAGCCACTGGCCAACCGTGTACAGCAGAGAAGCAGACAAAGCAAAACAACAGGAGCCCAACACTCTGTTCAATAAAATTCCCTCAGCGCCCGCCCGGGGGCAGAACGTTGA
>CAZZXL010000325.1:0-363 GCA_964658035.1 uncultured Acetobacteraceae bacterium | reverse complement strand
AGATGGAAGAACGAGAAGAGACTAATCTCTTAGGAGAAAGTCGCCATTGAATGGCATGAAACGCCTCCTAATCGGACCAGCTTGTGATCAGAGCTGAGTGGTCCCGACGTATGGGTGTTGATGGGGAACATGCACTCAAGGCGTAACTCCTGCGCTGCGATGGTCTGTGGCGTGCCTATGGTGGTGATGAGGGAGAAGTAGGAGATGCGTTCAGCGCCCCGGCGAAATGTGATCGGCAGAACGGAACTATTCTGGCCGGGAGGTATTGGCAGCTTTTCCGCTCCCGGATATCGCTTCAATTGGTCGAGTGGAGTGCCCGATCTTTCGTGCCGTTGGATGAGTTAGTGTAGCGCAACTATTTCT
>CAZZXL010000324.1:0-2055 GCA_964658035.1 uncultured Acetobacteraceae bacterium | reverse complement strand
AGCCCGTTACCGTTGCTTCCTTCCGGACCTGGCGGGGTTGGCGGGATTACGTCGCGTAGGGCCCGGCACTTCCTAAGCATACAACAGCTTTCAGGCCCGGTTAGCCGTCGGAAACACGGTATACTGGAGATTGTGACTCCGTCCAAAACTCCATCGATACTGGCCCCTGCAGCTGAGGTCGTCGCCACCGTTCTTGAGCCGGAAGCGCCTATTACGCTCGGCCTGCAGAATCCCCTGGAACGCAAGGCGCCCCGCGTAGGCTTCATCTCGCTGGGCTGCCCCAAGAACCTGGTGGATAGTGAAGTGATGATGGGCATGCTTGACCATGCGGGCGCGCAGTTGACCAATGATCCTGAGACCGCAGACATTCTGGTCGTCAACACCTGCTCGTTCATTGAGTCGGCCAAGCAGGAATCGGTAGACACCATCCTCGAAATGGCAGAGTTCAAAAAGACCGGCAAAGCCCGCACATTGATCGTTGCCGGCTGCCTGGTCGAGCGGTATCGCGATGAGATCCAGAAGAATATTCCGGAAGTAGACGCTGTCGTCGGTACCGGCGAACTAGAAAAAGTGCTGGCTGCTGCCGGTCTGAGCGGCGTCTTCTCAAGAGCACCGCAGCAATTAATCAATATTCAAGCAGCACCGGCGATTATTCATCCCGCGGCGGAAACGACCATCAGTTCGCGGGCCGAGGGCGATCTGCGTGAACAGCAGGGCCGCTTTACCCGCGAAGCCTGGGACGGCGCAACACCGGCATTGCCACAGTACCTCTACGATGAACTCACGCCGCGCATCCTGGCGACGCCCAAAGCTTCTGCTTACATCAAGATTGCCGAGGGTTGTGATCATCCGTGCAGTTTCTGCGTGATCCCGAATCTGCGCGGCAAGTTCCGCTCGCGACGCTTTGAATCGGTCCTCACGGAAGCCAGGCAACTGGTGGCGAATGGCGTTCGCGAGATCACGCTGATCGGCCAGGACACGACCTGCTACGGCGAAGACCTTCCCTCCGAAAACGGGGGCATGAAAGATGGACTGGCTGAACTGCTCGATCGCCTTGCGCAGATCGAAGGGCTGAAGTGGTTGCGCTTCCTTTACGCATATCCGAACAAGGTGACGGGGCGCCTGCTCGAAGTGATTGCCAAGCACGACAACATCTGCAGCTACATGGACGTGCCGTTGCAGCACGCAGCGCCGAATACCCTGAAGCGGATGAAGCGCGGCGGCAGTGCAGACATTTTTCTGAAGATGATTGACAGGGTGCGCTCTACGGTTCCAGGCGTAGCCATCCGCTCGACTTTCATCGTCGGCTTCCCCGGCGAGACGGAAGAGGATTTTCAGATCCTGTCGCAATTTGTGCGGGACGCCAAGCTCGACTGGTTCGGCGTTTTTGGCTACTCCGATGAAGAAGGTTCCAGCGCATTTACACTGGGCGAGAAAGTCCCGCAGCGCACCATTGAAGCACGTCGCCGTTCGTTGATGAAGCTGCAGCAGGGCATCAGTCGCAAAGCCAAGAAGTCCTGGATTGGCCGCACGCTGGACGTGCTGGTTGAAGGCGAATCCGAAGAAACGCCGCTGCTGTGGGAAGGCCGCACCCAGTACCAGGCGCCGGAAATTGACGGCAAACTCTACATCAACGACTTCGGGCCGCACGAGACACTGATTCCCGGTACGTTCTACCGCTGCGAGATCACTGAGTCGCATGATTATGACCTCGTCGCACGCGTGATCGAGTAAGACGATCCAACCTCTCCCTGTATTCGAAGCTGTACCGCAGTTTGTCATTCTTGGGCGAGGCAGCATAGATTTGTCATCCTGAGCTAGCCGCACACACTTTGTGCTGAGCTAACCGCACACTTTGTCATCCTGAGCGAAGCGCAGCGCAGTCGAACGGACCTGCTTTTTCTGGCCCGGCCGCTCTTATGGCTTTATTGAAGGGCCGCACTTCCAACCAAGCATGGATACACGCAGACCCTCCACTGCGCTACGCTCCGGTCGGGATGACAAAGTGGGCTGCCGTGGACCTGACAAAGCAATCGCCTCCTCAAGGACAAAGCA
>CAZZXL010000323.1:0-2248 GCA_964658035.1 uncultured Acetobacteraceae bacterium | reverse complement strand
ACCAACCAAAGTGTACGGGATGCCGCGAAGCCTTCGACCTTATCTAATCAGAGCCATCAGTTCACCCCAGTCGAGGCTTCGACTTGCAGACAATAGCAAATCGAACGCACTGAGGCCACAATTAGAGTGGCATATCTGAAGAAGAAGACCGCAAACTAGCGTGCAGCCCGACGAAGATTGAATCGACGAGCCTTCTGCCGATTGCCGCATACCTTCATGTCGCACCATCGGCGCGTGTGATTCTTGCTGGTGTCCAGAAAGAGCCACTGGCAGATTGGGTTCAAGCACCTACCGATTTGTACGGGCTGCGGGGATGTCAACAAGTCATTAGCCGCTTGAGCTATGAGCCAGACTGGGGAATGAATGTCTCTGGCAACCTCCTTGTATTCCCAACCCAGTTCAAGTGACGATTTGGTGCTTGTCTTGCTCCTAAACACCAACTGCCGATGAGCGGCTGTAGTCTTGAAGATCGCTTCAAGATCCAGGAGCGTGCTCTCTCCGGGCTCCTCATTCTCAAGGAGTGCATAGAGCAACGTTGCCAGCGATTCGCGCAAATGTAGCGCCTCCGCAAGCACGTCACTCCGTTCTTCAGGGCCAACCGCAAGCTTCTTTAGTTTGCGACATTGCCGTTCCGTGATTAGCTCTGCCTGCAGCACAAACCTCAACAGATTGTCATAGCCCGTCAGCAGTTCAGTAGGCGTAGCTGCAAATGGATTGTCGATTGTATTTACAAAATCGAGTGCAGGCTGGCCCGCGATCATCTGGAACGGCCTCAGCGATCCACCTTTTTCCAACAAACTTTATAACCTCCAAAATGCATTTTACAGGTTCTTGAAGAACTTGTAGGCTAACCATTAATGAAGACATCAGCGGTTAGTAAGACCAAGAAGCCCGTTTCTGCCCCGATGCAAGCCGGGAAGCAGCGTTTCGCCCTGCCATTGATTGGAGCGTTCTTTGCCATCTACGTGATCTGGGGATCCACGTTCCTCGCAATCCGTACTGCAGTTCTCCTTGCTCCACCCTGGCTGTGTGCAGGGATCCGGTTCTTCACCGCAGGCGTTCTTCTCTACGGATACACGCGGCTGAAGGGCGTCAAGGCTCCAAACTGGTATGAATGGCGATCCCTCGCAATCATTGGCTGCCTCATGTTCGCCTTTACCTACGGAGCACTCTTCTGGGCCGAACAGTTCGTGCCCTCCGGAATCACCTCAATTCTCGAGTCAACGATCCCTTTGATCACGGTGGTGTTCGAGGTCTTCGTCCTCCGCCAGCAACGGTTTCGCTGGTCAAACGTGACCGCGCTGCTCACCGGATTTCTCGGCGTTGCAGTCATGATGTTTCGAGGAAGTAACAGCACATTTGGCATTGTGCCGTGCCTCGTCATTCTTTGCGGGTCAACGGCCTGGTCCTTGGGAGCAGTCCTCACGCGTTCCATGAAGCTTCCAGAGTCACGGCCCCTTACCGCAGGCGCAGAAATGATGCTTGGGGGCGCTGTCCTGCTCGCCATATCATTCTTCACGGGAGAGATGCACCCGTTTCCACATTTCGCCGCGAAGGCCGGCTTAGCGCTGCTGTATCTCATCACCGCAGGATCTTTAGTCGGGTTCAGCTCGTTCGTTTATCTTCTCGGTCGAATGCCGGCGAGCCGGGTCGCCAGCCACGCATACGTGAATCCCGTAGTGGCGATCGCGCTCGGGTACTTCTTCGCCGGCGAACCAATCACGCTCCGCACTCTGCTCGGCGCCACTCTTGTGGTGTGCAGCGTGGTTCTTATCATGAGCACAAGCCATACCTGATCCCTCTGCTCGTGTGCCAATGGGTAGACCCTATGGCACTTTCCCGTCTGCTTCAAAGGACCAGATCATCTACACTGACTTCGGCTTCGCAGAGAGTGTCGGCCCTACGGCTTTTCGCGATTTCATTCTGCGTCCAGTAGCCGTGGAGTCCCTTTGCATTCTCAGTGGCCATCCTGTGTATTGCTTCAAGCATTGTCCGCTCTTTTAAACTCAGATCGGGGATGCCAAATATCAGCGAGGAGGATCAATCTCTCTTCGCTTGTTCGGTTCCACACGTCATGCTCATGAAAGTCATTGAAGACGAGAGCCTCACCTTATTGCCATTTGCGATTTATGGTAGCTACGCGCAGTCCGCAATCTCCTTCCGGTATTCGTACGCCGAAGTGCAGACGGGCTCTGTTGCATTAACTTGCTGGGCGGCAGCGAACTGACTGTTTTTTCTATTAGGCGGC
>CAZZXL010000322.1:0-2341 GCA_964658035.1 uncultured Acetobacteraceae bacterium | reverse complement strand
AAAGTGATCGTGGAAAAGTTCCTCAATCCACAGTCTTTTGTGCATTCCCAAGCCTGACGGGAAATAGCTTGGGAGCGACTGGAGGGGGGCTGTTCCAAAGCGTTAGGCCCTGGTCGCTGACGTCAATGCGTGCAGCGCGATAAACAGTCTGGACCTGGCCCAGAGCCACCTTGAAATTGTCTCGGAACTTGCGAATGCGCTCATATCCGCTCCCGCCGAACTGAGCGGCAACCGCTGTCCAGGGGAGCGGCGCTCCCCTTCCCTTCCCTATGCGGTGCAGCCGCTGAGCCAGCCACGCGTAGACATCAAGAGCCATTGCCGAGTGCGACAGGGCTGCAAGGTGATGCTCGTCAAGCGGTACAGCATGGCGCTGAAGGCTCTCGAAGTAGTCTGCCGAAAGCCGAATAGTGGACGGCCAGAGAACACGCTGCCGGTCGTCCTTTTCGAGCCATAAGCTGAACGCGGTTACGATCTGAGACTGTACTGTGATCGCTTCGCCGTCTCGGACCATCCCGAGCCGAATAGAGCAGGCAGAGAGCCGCGTGAGTTGTTCCTTGATGACTCGGACGTTGCGCCCATGGGAAGCAAGGTCAAGCGTTCCCGAAATGAAGGAGGTAAGGCTCCGCGCAGTGTCGATCTCAGGGTCACCCTTTTTGAGAGCGGCCGTATTGATGTGAGCAAGGATCAACCTTGGTTTAGGCCCGAACGGAAGGCCCAGCTCGACGAACTTGCCAAGTTTGGGATGCATCGCTTTCCCTGCCGTAATTTCCAGCGCGGCAAATCCGTTGCTCTGCTCCCAGGTGCGCACGTCGTCTCCGGGATCGCGATATGGCATTCCGGTCTGACAGAAAATGGTGTGCTGGTAGAGGATGCTCTGCAGCTCGGTGACGCCAGCCGCAGCCGCTTCAATCAGACGGCTCTGAATGGGCGTAATAGTGCCTGGCGGCTTGCGCCTAGCAGGTGGGGTCTTGGAAGCGCGGATCGGCATCTCCAGCCCTGGCAGAAGATCGCTAACCTTGGTTAGATCGCTGGATCGGCTCATCGTTCACCGTTCACCAGGTCGGCCATGCTGGAAACGATAAAGGAACTCCGGCTGATCGATTTGCGCTTGGCAGCCTGGTCGATACGCTTCAGCAGATCCGCTGGGATGCGGACCACGATCGGCTTACGCCCATAATCGTTCGCTTGTGACTCTCCGCTGCCGGCTTTCCCGGCCCCAGAAATGAAGTCATCCGCCTTAGTTTCTTTGATGCTGTTCTGATTGCGATTAGGATGCAGTGCGATAGCCAATGGAGTCTCTCCGATGTCGAAGTGATATCTATACGAATACAGCAAGGGATTCGAGTAGGGAATTTAACTCGCTGATTGCTTTAGGGTCGTCATACTCCAGAACGGACAACCCCGATGCCGCCGCGTTCGGAAAAGCCTTCCGGCGAACGATCTTGAAAGGAGCAAGCTCAATGCCCTCGACGCCGCGCAGAGCCTCTGCAGCCGCGTCGTTGTCTTTGCCTTGGCTATCAGCATTGTTGAGAACGACCAACGCTCGGAGCTGCTCATTGATATGTCTGGCATCCCGCACCAGCTCGGCGGTCTGATCTACGCCCCACACATCAAAGCTGCGAGGCTGAACCGGAATGATGACCGTTTCAGCCACAGTGAGCGCGGCGCGGAGACTTCCGGTGTCTCGCCCACCTACGTCGATCACGATGTCACTGTACTTCGGGGCGAGCTGCCTGGTCTGGTCACGGATTCCTTTGCCGTGAAGTGCCACAGCGGTATATCCGGGCTTTCCGTCCTTCTGAGCGCTGCGTAGATCCGTGAAGGCCATAGCGGTACCCTGCTCGTCTCCATCGATCAGCAGCACATCTCTTTTTTGGCGGGAGAGAGCAATGGCGAGATTTACCGCCAACGTAGTTTTTCCGACTCCACCCTTCACATTTCCAATTGCCAGGATCATAGCGTTCCGCCTTCGTTTCGATAATGGACTAGAGGCGGTTAGGTATACAAGTGATATCGCTTCGCTGTCACTTAACAGTAACGACTATTTTTTTCTTTGAAAACACCGTGCCATTGGCATACACTCACGTTATGCAAACGGTCGTCGAGACGCTGACGTACCTCAAAGCGGCCTCGGCTCTTTTCACGGAAGCGGAGCGGGCTGACATTGTTTCGGCCATTGGCTCAGACCCCGAAGCAGGCGACCTCATACCGGGAACTGGGGGGTATCGCAAACGGCGGTTCGGACGGGCCGGAATAGGGAAGCGCGGCGGCGCAAGAGTCGTATATCTCTACGGCGGTGAAGACTTTCCCATCTTCCTTATCACCGTGTATGCGAAGGCGG
>CAZZXL010000321.1:0-2427 GCA_964658035.1 uncultured Acetobacteraceae bacterium | reverse complement strand
AGGAAGACAGCTCAAAGCTGCGAGTGGCGGTTGGAGCAGCCTGCGCTTGAGCTTGATGAAGAGATGCGCCGGCACACGCGAGCAAAGCGAAGATGGCGATAACGAAGCGAGACCTCAAGCCGATTCCCCTAACGCAGACGGATTGACCGGCAGCTTGGATGGAGCGGCTGGCAGCCGGTTCTCGGATGATGATACCCCGTTCGCGTAGCCGGGTCCCGAAGGGGAATGCTGGGGAATTTCGAAATGATCCGAGGAGAGAGGTCTGGAGCGGGCCAGCACCAGTTCGGGAGACGCCTTATGATAGATTCAGAGAGTCGATTGGCACCGCGGAGAGATGGCCGAGTGGCTGAAGGCGCACGCTTGGAAAGCGTGTATACCGCAAGGTATCCAGGGTTCGAATCCCTGTCTCTCCGCCAGTTCAGAAACCGCTTGCCGCGTCTTTTTTCTGGTGAAATGCGATCGACCGGAGCCGCAGAAGGCACTTGATAAGAAACATAGTTGGACTTCCGGACTACGTTCCCGTTTGATATTCCTGTCTCAAGTTTGCCGGTCCTGGGCTGGAATTATCGGGGCTTCAGGCGATTCCCCCGGCAGGTCGACCTAAACACTGCGCCGTAATTACCCCTTCCACATGGAAGGCGGAGCGACGTAAAACCTTCAACTTACGATAACAAAGACCAAGCGCGAATTGAAAGTAGACTAAACTTCCGAACTTCGTGGTCTGGTCCAGGGCTCGCCAAGTGAGGATGCCAGCCAGATGGGATTCGTGGTGCGGCGCCTTCGGCAGTGCGGGAGTCAATTGTGAAACTGCGTCAACAGGACAACGTGGTAGTCTGAAGGAGTCGAGCTTAACTCCACCTCTAGACGCCAGTATAACAGCTACGAAGGGTATCACTTTTGCAATCAACAGATCGTCAAATGGACCCCTATAAATCGTCTCGTGCGATCACAGATGAAATCGAGGAAACCCCGGGCATATCACTTGGTCGGATTTGGGTCGCTCTTATAAGGCGTCGCTGGCTTATATTGGGGTTTGCTGTACTCGGCATCCTGTTAGGCTTTTTTCTGGCGACTCGGCCACGGAAGTACACAGCAGAAGGCATGCTGCGTATTCAGCCGAATCGCAGCAGCATGTTTGAAATCTCCCCTTCGCAAGTGCTGGGAGGCGATACGTCACTGGACAGTGACCTCAATACAGAGGTTCTGATCTTGACGAGTCGCGGACTTCTGATGCGTGTCGCCAAGGATCTTGATCTGGCGAATAAGCCGGAATTTTACGATGGGGCCACGCATGGTCATCAGTCGCTCGATAGCATCGAAACTCAAAACGACATTGTGGGTTTGCTTACGAAGGCTGTCGTTGTCGAGCATGTGCCGAAGACGGAAGTTGTCAGGATCATCTGCACCACAAGATCAGCGAAGCTATCGACAAACATAGCCAATACTCTGATCAATGATTACATTGTGGCGGTGCTGGAGGTTCGCTTCGGCTCGACTCAGCGGGTTTCCACATGGTTGATCACCCAGCTTGACGATTTGAAGTCGCAGGTTCAGCGGGACCAGGAAGAATTGGTCGACCTTGAAAGCCGGCTTGGAGTCATCTCTCTCGATGCCAAAAACAGTGATTATCTGGACGCGGATGCGTTGGGAAGTCTGAGCAAGGCCACGAGTGAAGCCACGATTTCGCGCATTCTGGCTGAAGCTCGTTACCGGTACCTGGCCGAGTCCGACCCTAACTTGCTCGAGAGCGAGCAGCAGGTTCTTGGCGGCAACACGCCACTTACGAGTTCACTGCTGCAGAATCTGCGCGGCGACCAGGCAAAAGCCATGGCGGACTACGCCAGTTTGGCAAGCCAATTCGGCAGCAACTATCCTCCGCTAAAAGATGCAAAAGCTCGCGTTGATGCCATCAGCCGTCAAGTTAAGACGGAGCAGGATCGTATCGTCAACCAAGCGAAGGTTGCTTATAACGCTGCCACGGCCAATGAGCAGATGACGACCTCTGAGTTGGCGACTCAGCAGAAACACGTTTTTAGCTCTCGCGCGGACATGGTCCGGTTCCAGATTCTGCAGCGGGAATATGAATCACACCGGACGCTGTATGAGGGTCTTGTGCAGCGCTTGCGGGAAGCCGGCATCAGTTCCGGCCTGCAGTCGGCGTCCATCGATGTAGTCGATCTTGCGGTGCTGCCATTTCGCGCTCGTCCGCCTGGGCCGATCGTCTGGTTCCTCCTCGCCTTCCTAGGATTGACGGTGCTTGGCACCATTGTCTCGGCGGTGATTGACCTGATCGATGCTCGATTCGACACGGTAGAAGACGCTGAGCGCATCCTTCGAGTTCCAGGGTTGGCGCTGTTACCGATGGAAGATGCGACCGACCAAGCGACGCCCTTTGTATCGGTGACGAAGCCGACCTCTCACTTTGGG
>CAZZXL010000320.1:0-2586 GCA_964658035.1 uncultured Acetobacteraceae bacterium | reverse complement strand
GACACATGATAATGTCTGTTTTCTATCTTTCCATCAGCCTCGTGGATCGGGCAAAAGCGATTTAATGTTGAAAGCGTCATAGGCGGGCTTAGCCGACAGGAGAACTCCGCCTCTTCCAGTCACGCTGCTTCCATCGCTCGGCATTGACGCCCATAAACAGCAGCCATAATGTAAGCGAGGCCTCGCCTATGACCGCAGGAGTCACTATCCACGGGAAGAACAGACGGCTTCCAAGTTGAGGTGACAGGAAAACCAGGTAAGCGGCTCCAGCCACCATCATGAGAACGCCGAGGACTCGGGGCAGAAACGCCGAGTTGAAGATGAGGTACCCGGTAAGAAGACAATGCAAGCCGAAGGGTATTAGAGCAACACCATAGCAAGAATCGAAGGCTAACGGGGAGTGTACTGGCTGGAACAGTGCCGTTACCCCGAAGTAGTTGAGAGCGTTGACAGCCATGAGTACGACGAAGATGAGCCTCAACGCCGCTGCCAGAAGAGAGAGTCTCACGCTGATCGGCCTGAGCAGTTCATAAAAAAGCAGCGCGACGCCAATATCGCAGATCAGGTTGATGGTCATCTTCAGTGGCGTTGCGGTTGCTGCACCGCTCGGCGCTGACAAGAAGATCAGCAGGTATAGGAGTCCGGCGATTCGAGCTTTCGTTGCCGGTGATGACAGCTTTGTTCCTCTCGTCACCGCAATCACATTCATGTTGCCTCCCTGACCCTCGCCGTTGAGTCTGCGCAGTTACATAGTCGGTTATGGCCGATCATCTTTCCGAAACTGTCCGCGCCAATTGCTTTGCGTCCCATTGATCGCGATCCACTCCTTTGATCAGGAGCCAGAGCCCCATTGAGAGCATCGCCAGCATCATGGGTGCAATCACATAAGGCAGGTCAAACCGCGGAGCGAGGACAATCAAAAAGTTCTTCACGACGAAGCTGGCTCCGCCCAGGATGCTAATAGCGCCAAGCGCACGCGGCAGGTAGCCGGAACGCCAGATCAGATATCCTCGCACTGCGGCTGCAATGCCATAAAACATCGCGAAGATGCCGAAGCCGTATCCATAGATGGTGATGCAGAGATACGTGAGGTTTGCCTTGGCCTCCGACGAAATCACGCGGGCGACATCGACATCGATGGACGGTAGCGCGGCGGCGAAGTAAAGCAATTCTCCAGTGGCAAAGATCGCGGTTCCCATCAGCCCGAAACACATCGCGAGCAATGAAAGAGTCCGACTCACAGGGCGAAGCAGCGCATAAAGCAGCACATTCAGCGTAATGTCGCAGGCGACTTCAATCAGGTAAGCGGCAAAACTGGACCGAAAGAGTCCCACCGAATTGGCCATCTGGTGGGCCGTACCGGCCAGGTCGTTGGCGAGGATCAACTTATCAGGCACGTAGGACTCGCCCCACCCGCCTGCAATGATCGAAACGAGAAATAGAGCCCCAATCCATCGCGCGTACTGCTGTGCCGTACCTGCGATCATCGGAACCTCGGAATATCAAAGGGTACGCTCGCCCGCAGCAAACGGTTCCTCAGAAAACATGCGAACTTTCGGCAAACAGCTTAAATGCTCGCGAAACCGTAAAGTTCAGAATTCTCTAATAACGATGTTAGTTCCGTGGAAACGCCCTTGCCGCCAGCAATACCTGGATTGATGGCAAATTGCCATAACCGGCTAATCTCTGCCCATTCTGAAGGTACGTTCTCAGGGCCGAATTCCTGGACCCTGATGCCCACAAACTGCACCAGATCGCGTGCTCCCGCCGATGCCCCCGCGCTGAACCGGAACACGGTCTAGCTTGCGGGCTTCACGGTAAGAAAAGCCGGCTGAAGAATAATAAACCAGGTGTCTGAGCCGTGCTGCATCGAGCGATTCACCTTCCTAGAAGTCAAAACGCATTGGCCGGTTATCTCCGCCGAGTCACTCATCGAGTAGCCGGGAGCACAGGAACAAGGGAGCAACTATTTGTATCCCACGGCATGGCTTAAAGTGTGGCCATTTTCGCGCATGATAATCATCGATGGCCGCGATGCGGCCGCACCTGAGGATGAGAAGGGTTTTCGTTGACCTGAAGCTCGGGGTGGTGGAGACTTCAGTGGCGCACAGGGACAAGGGTCGCGGACTTATTGGTGGTTTAAACCCCGAATGATAATCTGACCCGCCGGCGGCTCACGTACACCTGATTGGTGCCTCTTCTGAGCCCGTAGAACAATATGCCACTATCGCCGCTGGCTGCTTATCCGCATGGAGGAGCAGATGATAGAAGCGGTTGTAGAGAGGTGTGCTGGCATCGATGTCGGGAAAAAGTTCGTCCTGGTCTGCGTCATGACCGGCGGTGCACAAGATGAACCCCGCACCCAGATCGAGAAGTTCGGCACTATCGTCAGCGAGCTCGAGCGACTCGCCGCGTGGTTGGTAGACGAGGGTTGCACCCATGCGGTGATGGAGAGCACCGGCAGTTACTGGAAGCCGGTCTTCAACCTGCTTGAGGCGCATGTCCGAGTAATCCTGGCGAACGCCGCGGACGTGCAGAACAGGCGCGGTCACAAGACCGATCCCAACGATAGCCGCTGGCTGGCTC
>CAZZXL010000319.1:0-2627 GCA_964658035.1 uncultured Acetobacteraceae bacterium | reverse complement strand
CGCACTCCCCAGATAGGAACCATCTCCACCTATTAGGCTAGCTGGAGACCATCCATCGCGCCGATGACAGCTACGCGCCGCGCGCCTACTCTCGACGCTGACATGCAAAGCCACCCTGATCTGTATGGAAGCAAAAACGTTTCCCGGGAATACTCCGTTGCCTATGCGGGCTGGCGAGTCTGCCTTGCCGCCTTTGTCGGCGTGATGTTCAGCTTTGCGGCGATGGTGCCCTATACTTTCAGCCTGTTCCTGATGCCGCTTGGGGGCGCCTTTGGCTGGAAGCGCGAAGCGGTTTCGCAGGCGTTTGCCATTACGGCGCTGACGGTGGCGGCCTGTTCGCCGATGATCGGGACGCTGCTTGACCGGCTGCCGCCGCGCCGCATCATCCTGCCGAGCATCGTTGTCTTCGCAGCGGCAATGGCCTCGCTCTCACTACTGCGCGGCCATATCGCCCAGTTCTATGCAACGTATTTTGTTCTTGGCCTGGTCGGCAACGGCACCGCGCAGCTGGCCTACTCACGCGCCCTGCTTACCTGGTTTGACCGGCGCAGAGGACTTGCCATTGCCGTGATGCTGGCGGGCAGCGGCACCGGTTCAATTGTTCTGCCGATTCTTACCCAGCACGTAATTACCGCGCACGGCTGGCGCACCGGCTACCTGGTACTGGGCGCACTGGCGCTGCTCGGCCTGCCACTGACGGCCATGCTGGTGCGCAACCGGCCGGTGCCGCAGACTGCACCCTCTTCGTCTGTATCGCAACCTCCTCTCCGTATCAGTAGTGTTCTGCGTACCCGCGTGTTCTGGATAATCGCCATCCCGATTACGCTGTCGGCATTCACCATGAACGCGACCATCGCGCACCTGGCCGCTTTGCTTACCGGCCGCGGGGTTACGGCAGGGAGCGCCGCCCTGGCCCTTTCCATGCTGGGCATTTCAGGCATCTTTGGCAGGCTGCTCACCGGCCACCTGGTTGACAAGCTGTTTGCGCCGTTCGTCTCGTTTGCCGTGATGCTGGTAGCAGGAGCGGGCGTCGTCATCGTGGCCTACGCGGCTACCGCGCCGATCGCCATCCTTGGCGCCTTTCTCATGGGGGCGGGCTCAGGCAGCGAGTCCGACGTGATCCCTTACCTTATTGCCAAGTATTTCGGCAAAGCCCGTTTTTCAACCCTTTACGGACTCAGCTGGACGGCCTATGCCATCGGCGGTGCGATCGGTCCTGTGGTCCTCGGTCACGCCTTCGACAAGGCCGGCAGCTACCAGTCCACCACGCTGCTGCTGATCGCTCTTCCCTGCTTTGTCGGCGCCCTGATGCAGTTGCTGCTACCTGCTTACCCGATCGCTACCCGCGGTGCAGGTACAGACGCAGCGACGTTCAGTCCGGTGTTTGATCCGGCAATGGAAACCGTTTTTGAATCTGTCTAAACCGTCTATCCAACAAACGTCTATTTAACAGCGAGGACACTATGCCCCACATTGCCCTGCCCAACCTTCCCGGCATTCGCGGACCGATGGCCTTCCGGCCGGAAACTTCAAAGCCGCTCAACGAACTGGTCGAAGTGTTATTGCGCGGTCCGGGTTCACTCACGCCCGGGGAGCGAGAGTTGATTGCGACCTATGTTTCGGCGCAGAACAACTGCCACTACTGCCAGTCGATTCACGGGGCGATTGCTGCTGCGCATGAAGGCGGCAGCGAAGCGCTCACGCAGAGTGTCAAGCAGGATTACCAAGCGGCTGCCGTTTCACCCAAGCTGAAGACGCTGCTGACCATCGCCGGCAAAGTGCAGCAGGATGGCAAGAACGTGACTGCGGCCGATGTAGCCGCTGCACGCGAGCAGGGCGCTACCGATCTTGAGATCCACGATACCGTGCTGATCGCCGCAGCCTTCTGCATGTACAACCGCTACGTGGACGGGCTGGCTACCTGGCAACCGCAGGACGAAGAGCTTTACCGCACCCGTGGCAGGATGGTCGCTCGTGATGGCTACGTGGCTGCGAACCTGACCAACGTGGCGAACACCACCGAATTCACCCCGCAACTCACAACGAGGTAGTATGCCCCACATAGACCTTCCCGCAGATATTCCCGGCATCGGTGGTGGTTTCGCTTTCCGCCCCGAGATTGCAAAACCCATGCGTGACCTGGCGCACATCCTGCTTTACGAACCAGGCGACCAGGCCAGCCTGCCCTCACGGGATCGTGAATTGATTGCGACTTACGTTTCATCGCGCAATCACTGTTACTTTTGTGCGACCAGTCACGGCGCCGCTGCGCAGCACCACACGGGCGGCAGTGCAGAAGTGGTGGAAGCTGTCTGGAACAATCCGGAAACGGCGGAGATTGCAGATAAGTTGAAGGCGCTGCTGGCGATCGCAGGCGCTGTCCAGGCAAATGCGCAGACGGTGAGCCCGGCGATGATTGAGCGCGCCCGCCAGCAGGGCGCGACTGACCTTGAAATTCACGATACGGTGCTGATCGCAGCGGCCTTCTGCATGTACAACCGCTATGTCGATGGCCTCGCTACCTGGCAGCCGCGCGAGCCGGAGATGTACCAGTCGATGGGCAGGCACCTGGCTGAGAAGGGCTACCGTCAACCATCAACGGAAGACCGGGGTCCCAGAGAAGACGG
>CAZZXL010000318.1:0-2653 GCA_964658035.1 uncultured Acetobacteraceae bacterium | reverse complement strand
ACGCTAGCGGTAGGGCTGCATCAAGATTGAGCTTACTTCATAATTGGGCGACTTGGGAAGTCTGGACAGTTTAGCGAGGTGGGTGAGGCCGAAGCTTGTATATCCACTCGCGAACGGTCAGTCCATCGACCACATCATCAAACCGGTAGGGTGCAATCCAAATCGAGATGGACTTTCTCAGACCATTAATCACAGGGAAGAAGCCATGAACCCCAAAATACGCGTAGTTCCCGGGTCCGTAGATGACGTCTTGCGCGTCGGGCGACCACGAACAGATCGTGATACAAGATGAACCTTGAGTGTCACAGAGGCTCACCCAGTCCTCCGTCAACAGCGCGCCGTGGCCGGAAGGTATGCCGGTCCCAAAAGGTCCTTGTCTCCCCGGGAATTGATACACTTGGACCGCGGTGTCAGTGCGGTCTGCGTGCGCTCTGGTGACGTCAGAAAGAGCGTCGACATAAGGATGCTGACCGGCGTAATAGTACAGATAAGCTCCCCGCATTCCGTGCGCGGAGAAGAGTGCCGGGAGTTCTTGGAAGTCGGGAGTCCAATCGACTAGACCGTCGTATTTAATCCCGTAAAGGACGTTTGCAAATGGCCCCTGTAAGCTCACGCTTTGCGACCATGCGAGCCCCTTGGTAGCCTCGTTGGTGGACTTTGTGAACTGCTGAGGCGAAAACTTTGCAATCGCAACGACGTTTTGCGCAGGTGAATACACCTTTGAGACTGTTGCCTCGTTGTCTGAGACGGACGTTGATCCATAACTGCAGTTCTTTGATATCGCCTGGATGGGGTTAAATGGCGATCCCGCGGTTGCACCGTTGTTGCCGCAAGCCAGTTGCGTCAAGCAATCAACGTCATTAGACCCTACCAATCCAGCCTGACATATACCCCCGTTCAACGCCTCGCATCTTTCGATTGTCTTATAGGGAGTGGGGTTACAGACTTCTACAGAACCGGTTTTTTGAAAAAATCCGATGGCGGATCCTACCGGGGCATATGAGACGTCATCGCCCCAAAGCGAGAGCTGCATCCCGCTGCCACCGTTTTCCATAATCCTGTTCTTCCTATCTGTACCATATAGCTCGAAGATCGCACCACCGAATCTCTTGTTTATGCCAATCCGAACATAATCAGAAAACGCATACAGTGTATCTGTTTCGCGCGACGGCTGAAGGTCCGCGACCAAGCACCAATCCTCGGGTCCAAGAGGGCCGATCGGACCCAACGCATGTCCACGGCAGTTCACGGTGCCGAAACCTTTGAAGTCCCCTCGGGCGGTTCCCGCCAAGTTACAAGAGACGAGTTCTCCGGCGGGAACGGGCAGATTGCATTTGTTGCCGCCCGAAACCGAAATGCAGTGCAACTTGACGTCCAGCGAACGACACCATTTACGCCCATCGCTTAAGGATGACGACGCAAGTACCTGTGACACATTTCCATATCCAAAAGGCGCGACAACACGGTTCTCGGGAACAACTCGACGCGTATGGACCTGGGCTATGGCGAGCGTCGGCAACACTAGCGCACATGAAATTAGAAGCATCCATAGACGATCCATCGTGCATCCTCGACCCTTCTGTTTCTTGACTCAGACGTGAGAAGAAGCTTACCACTGGCGGCAGTCGTAGCACAGTTAAAAATGACTTTCGCGATGAAGCTGAAGCCGATTAATATGATTAACGCAACGCAGATGTTTGTCCTTGAGGCGTGTCGCAACCTATATTCTTCAACTATGAAGTTTCCATCCGTTAGATAGTTCAACTGCGGTTTATATGTGCCTTGTTCGACACGGTGGGGAGCAACGCCAAATCGGCTATTCTTCAGGGAATGTGCATCCGTTGAAAGGCGTGTAACCAGGGTTATTCTGGTGTAGGTGCGGCAAGCTCGGTGATTGTCATGGCCGCTTGACCGCCGTTTTCCAAAACGGCTTAGAAACTGATTGAAAACTGCACTAATAGTCGACCTGATGTAGCACAATCTCCTGTACGATCGCTTCTTCGATAGTCGTGAGAGCCAGCTGGATCTCCTGCTCATACGTCATCGACATTGCCAATGTTCTTGCCGCCTGCGCTAGCGCTTCGGCCTCGTCGACATGATGAATTAGCCAGCTGATGTGCTCTGTAAGGTCTGACATATCTGAACATGCAAAACTGATATTCACGTTGTGCTCCAAACGGTCATAATACCATTGGCGCCACCCCCTCTCGGACTGAATTTTCACCACGGAGCTTCCGCTCAGGAGCTTGTTGTAGAGACCTGGCCACGAGCTGGTATTGCCGTCGATGTCGATGTGGCACATCCATTCGGGGAATTTTGCAAGCTCAACGAATGGGCGGACCAAATCCAACTCTCGAAGCCGTTCCTCGTCACCTGGAAGCACTTGTACGAAGCCTGTGAACCCGGCATCGATAAGTTCCCTGGCGTAACCCTCTCTGGCAAGTAGGCAGAGGCGTACACGGGGCAAGCCGAGCAATCCGTCCTGCTGCCTATACCCAGTTGTGCTTCCGCGCCACAAGGCTGCGGGTTTCCTCTGCCGGAAGGCGGGCACGCCAGGCGCGAACAACTTTTTCACCTCATTATAACCAGCGCTTCGCATAAAATATGGATCGGGGATGAGCAGCGCTCCGGGATCATCTGAGCAGAAGGAGAC
>CAZZXL010000317.1:0-2717 GCA_964658035.1 uncultured Acetobacteraceae bacterium | reverse complement strand
CGGCCATGCTGGTCGCCTCTGCCTGGCCAAAACGGCCGCCGCGGAAGACCAGGTCGACCGAGGGCGCAGCCATGGCGATCATCAGCGACGAGAGCAGGATTGAAAAAGCGGCAATCCTGGATGCAGAGGAGTTGACGGCGGCTGAAAAGGCTGCCGAGTCGTCGCCAGTCGCGCTGGATTTCGTGAAAAGAGAAGCCAGGAATGGCAGGGACGCAGCACCTGCAGCCTGTCCCAGCGAAACCGGCGCGGCGAACAGGCTCTTCGCGTACGTCAGCAGGGAGACGTCACCGCTGTTGTGCGAGGCGAAATAGTTGATGATCCAGTTGTCGGCGCTTACCAGTGAGACGCCCAGCATGAGCGGGATCGACATGCGGACCCACTCATGCAGCCCGGGGTCTGACCAATCGAGCATGGGTTTGTAGCGCATGCCGGCGCGATGGGCGCCGATGGCGTTCAGCAGGAAGGGTCCGCAGAAAGCGCCGGCGACCGTACCAATGGCGAGCGAAGAGACGCCAAGGTAGTGGTAGAGCAGGACCCCGCCGAAAATAGTGCCGCAGTTGTAGATCAGCGGCGTAACCGCCTGTATATTGAACTGCTTTCGCACCAGCAATATGGAGCCGAAGACACCGCCGGCGACAAAGAAAATCGGAGCGACCAGCAGGATACGCGATAGTTTTACGCATAGCGCAGCCTTGGCCGGATCGTCATTGAAGCCCTTCAGAAAGAAGTGGACGAAGGCGGGTGCGAGGAACTCTCCAGCGACGATCGCAACCGACAGGACACCCACCAGTGCCGTCAGGATGATGGACATGGAGCGTTGGCCTTCTGCCTCCCTGCCGGCATCGCGATAGCGCGTCAGCATGGTTACAAAGGTGATCGAGGCAGCGCCACCAACCAGGAAGTACGAGATCATGTCCGGCAGTTGGAAGGCGGCGTTGAAGGCATCCGCGGCGGCATGTGCGCCAAACAGGTAGGCGATGTACTTGGTCCGGACCAGACCGATCACGCGCGAGGCAAGGGCCGAAACCATCAGCAGCAGCGTGGCAGTAAAGGCCGTATGGCTGTGAGAGGGCTTCAGCGCAGCGAAGACCCGCTTCAGGCCGGAGGCCGGGGACAATTCGACGCTGGAGAGAGGTGCGGACATGCCCGTTCTGCTGATTGTAGCGGTCCCCTGTCAGGGCCGCCTGTCCAGGGCCGTCACTTTGGAAACCAAGCGCAAGCGCGACAGCTGGCCACCAGGCTCAACCGGAGGGAGAAATAGCCAGACCGAGGGACATTCGGATTGTGCGCTCGACTCGGCACAAGGCGAGGGCTGATTCTCTCCACGCGTTGAGTTGTCGTCCCGAGCGGGACGCAGGTGAAGTCGAACAACATTCGTGGATAGACAGATCCCCTGAAGCCAAAGATCCTCGATTTGTAATCAACTCTGCGACCTGATCCTAAATCCCCTTTAAGGATGCCGCAGCGACTTCGAGCGGCAATCGTGATTGCAGTAGCGGGTCTCGGTCTGCATCCTGGAGAAGCTCTTATCCGTATCTCCCTGAAGCTAGGGTGTGTGCCTGTTGAGAGGGCGCGTAGGCTGTTGATAAAGATCACGAAGAATGCGCTCTGTATACGGGTAGCAATCGCAGGCAACTCGTTTCAGGCTTTCCCGCGACTGAATCTTAATGCGAGCACGCCCATTCTCGATCATTCCGGTTTTCTCCAAAACGGCGACAGCCATCGTCAAGGTTGGCCTGTGAACACCTAACATCTGGCCCAGAAATTCATGAGTCAGATGAATCACATCTTCTCCTAACCTGTCCTGCACCATCAAAAGCCATCTTGCGAGCCTTTTCTCAATTTGGTGCAATCCATTGCAGGCGGATAATTGGCTGGTTGTCAGAAGTTGCATCTGAACAAAATGAAGGACGCGTTCCCGAATCTCTTCAGAAGATAGAAAGAGTTCTTGAAGTTTCTGGAACGGTACCCGGTACCCCGAGCCGGCGATTTGCATAAAACAGTGTGTCGAAGGCGCAGAAAAGCCCAATAGCGAGTAGCTTCCGGACAATCCCTCGTGACCGATGAGTGCAACTTCCGCTGATCCACCTTCTTTAAGACCGAGCACAACACTGCCTAACCCGGACGTAAGGAAGTAAGCAAAACGCGGATGCTCTTCTTCCTCTTGAAGTAGAGTTCGGACGGGTAAGTCGACATTCGTCGCACTCGACAAGATCAAGTCTCTTGAGTTGGGCGAAAGCGAGTCAAGAAGCAGATTGGTTCCAAGCATAGGCATGGCGATCTAATTTGCAATAGAACGTGATCTATTGACCTTTCCCGGTGTATCAGTTCGGTTGTAAGTGGTGAGTCGTGCCGAGACTAAATCTAGAAGGTCGGATGGGCGGACCGGTTTGGTCGTCACCTCAAAGAAGTGCCCGATCTTTGAAGCCGCTTCAAGTAGATCGGAGGTACTCGTCTGGCCGGAGAAAAGAGAAACCTGGCAGTCAGGACATTCGCCATTCAAGACAATCGCGAGATCGATCCCGTTCATTCCCGGAAGTGGACGTCTACCAGCGTGAATTGAGGAATCCAATGAGCGGCTCTTAACCATTTCAATCGCCTGCTCAGCCGAGTAAACGGCGCGCACCTGATCTCCGGCATTCACGAAAATCCTGAGCAGGGTATCTGCGATCACGCGTTCGTCATCAACGATTAAAACCCTGTGTGCTGTGTGCTGT
>CAZZXL010000316.1:0-2718 GCA_964658035.1 uncultured Acetobacteraceae bacterium | reverse complement strand
CTATGACTGGCAAGGCCGCACGATTAAATATCATCGCGCCGAGCTACGGTCGTTATTGGGTTTTCGTAAAACGAGCGCTGACGATAGCGACGCAGTGATGGTGTGGATTCGCGACCATGTACTCACGCGGGAAAGAAACCCGGAAAGGATCCGGGAGGCTGCCTTTGAGAGGCTTCGCGAGTTACAGATTGAACCTCCCACAAAAGAGCGCTGGACAGGCTGCTCAGCATGAATAAAGGTGTTGATCTGAGTTCGTATCTGCTGATCACTGGGGACCGATGCCTTACGAGTGAGCTTGAGGAACGGAAACTAGGAACGGTAGCGAACAGGCGGCCAAGAAGACCCGTCTTCCTTTTTGGAGAGAGTACATACAATCACTCGCTATCGGGCCACTTGCCATGTTGGTGAGGGTGGGTAGGTGAGCCGGCCGATAGGCTCTGTTTCGAATAGCGTCTGCTTCCTGGGGATATAATCTTACGGCTGTCTTGGTCGGCCAAAAGCTCATCCGCCAAGTCCGAAGTTGCATTGGCGAACAGGGAAGGCTGGATGCGTTCTGTATTGCCCGTGCGCAATTGTTGGACCCTGGCGTGCCAGTATGCCAGGGTCATCGCGGTACGCCGTGCTCGGGTTTCAGCACCACGAAGCATCTTTTCGGCTCGGCGAACTTGCGTCCTCTGTCGTCAGTCGCCGTCCACGCCGCCTGCGCACGTTGTTCTTCGAACCTTCCATCACCGGTCATGCCGCTTTCGGAAGCACCTCGCCTGCGATTTTCATCAGATCGAGTTTACGTTCCGTGTCCTTGGTCTGCCCCGCGATCCAGGAGATTGCATTCGACAGCCGCCAGTTCGTATTTCCTGCCGGCAGGTTGTAGGTGTCGCGTGAGTCAAACGCCTGCTGGGCGGCTTCCGACTCGCCCTTCTGAAGAAGTCGACGGAAAGTATCCTTCGCTTTCTGTGGGTTCACCTCCTGCTCGTTGGCACGTCGCACGGCCTCCATGCGACGACGAAGCGAAGCAGCGTCAAGTTGACCGTTGATGACGTCCTTGAGCGCGCTCACTGTAGTCCGGGCATCCAGTTCATAGGTGCGATTGGAGTACATCATGGCATCATCCAACCGCTTACCCAAGTGAACCTGACGCATCTCCTCCTGTGTGATGGCCAGGTTCGAGCACCAGATCCGGAGAAGATAGGCGCGAATGGATAAAGCACCATTCCCGAAATCTGAGTTCTCGAGGCTCAAACCATAGGCGACGAGCTCGCCCGGAACAGGCTCGTAGACCTCCGGCATGATTGCCTGAATTGCGATCTTCGTGTCGGTTACATATCCGTTATACGGCAACGCACCCTTCTGCTGTACGGCCGTCGCGAACGCTTCAACGATCGGCCTTGAATCCAGTCGGCGGTAGCGATCGGAGAGGAAGCCGCGCACCTGTGCCCGAGAGAGCGGAGCAGATACTGGCCTTTCGACATACGGTTATGAAAGACCGTGTTCAGATTGTGCGCCAGGAGTTCCCGCCCCCAGGGCGCCCCGGTGGTCTGGAGGGCATCCACAAACTTCAGCGGAAGATCGGTAGCCTGTGCCATCTGGTTCAGAGCATTACGGTGCAGCCGTTGACTCACAGTTCCATCAACGCGAGGTCCGTCCGGGAACGACATAGTGATCTCAGTCGATTCCGGACTCGCAATGAAGGCAATGTCACGGCTGCGCACCAACCGGTCTTTCGGCTGATTTCTCATGACGTGTTCAATTACACTTCCGGCGGTGGAGCGGCCTTTTTCGATCATGGCTTCCAGTTTGTGCTGGGCAGCGGTCTTCGATTCCATTGTGAGCAACATTGAGATCTCCACGGTCTGGGTTGTGAAACGAAAAGGCCTGCCAGTAGAGGCAGGCCTGCGTGTCGAAAAGGGTCAATAAGACCTAGTCGACTGGTCAGTTGCAAGAAACTTGTGAGTTTAGAAGATCAGCGCCAGATGATCTTATTAGTTTGATTCGTAAGAACAGCACGGGTTGACGTCTTAATCCGAGCGGCAGCGGTCGAATAACAGCACCAGGTGCCATTCTGAAGTTTATTTGCATTCGAACGGCTTAACGGGACCCACTGCACGCTTTGTAAACGGGCAAGAATACAACAGCGCCAGATGATGTTATTAGTTTGATTGGTAAGAACGGCACCGGCTAATGTTTTAGTCTGTGCGGTAGCGAATCAATAACAGCACCAGGTGCCATTCTAAATTTTTGTGTGCATTACCGGATACACCGCTCGTTTTGTAAACGGGCCAGATTACAACATCGTCAGATGATGCTAAGCGGCTGAACGATTAACAGCACTAGTTGCTGATATCGAGACGCTGCACCAGTCGTGGTAGATTGGGCTGCAGATTGGCCGTTGGTGCTGCCGTACTTTCGATGGAACTGTGCCTGCGGGCTTTCCTTTCTACGTCTCCTGCGAGCGTGTGTTTCGGCCAGACCTCAAAGGCGTGCCCGTCATTGTGCTCTCCAACAAAGACGGTTGCGCAGTGGCCCGCTCGTTGGATTATGTGGAATCTGAGCGCGACGTCAAATTTGGTCGACTCTCCAAGTCAGAGATGCTGAGCGCGACTTGCCGCTTACTCTGGACGAACCAGTCCTCGGTGAGTGACTCGGCCTGTTCTCGCCAGTTGAGGTCGCATTAGGAAACACAAGCCGCTTCACGGTACCCGATACAGCCTCACAATATCA
>CAZZXL010000315.1:0-2739 GCA_964658035.1 uncultured Acetobacteraceae bacterium | reverse complement strand
TGACGATCTCGTCCGGCTCGCGTCCGCAGTCTGCGCCGCGCCCATGAGCCTCGTCACCTAGGCTGAGAAAGAAAAAGCCCGGGAGCATCGCTTGCTGGGCGTAGGCCTTAAACAAGGGCAGAGTAGCGAGCCAGTGCCAAACCACCATAGTAAGCGCTGGACTTCTGCGATCGTAGCTTTGCCAAGCCGTCGAAAATCTAAAGTTCCAATGCCCTCTACAACCAACGGTGCACCGAGCAACGGAGATGTCGGGGGCAAGCGCCGCGTCGAGCTCGAGCGTCAGGTCCGGCATTCCGTAGGTCTGGGCGAGCACAGCCGAAGCCGCTTCCAAGTCGTTCGCCTGCAAGCCTGCGACAAGCAGCTGCTGCAACCAAGCTTGATCACTGGATGTAGACTTTCCATTATCAGTCTGAGCCGATAGGAGCAGCCTTGTTGCTGTCGAGGCGCTAGGTTGTATGGTGCGCTTCGTTGCTAATCGCGATTTCCCGTTTACAGCGAGCCCCATCGGTTCATGTTCCATCTTCGGGCCGCGAGAGATAGGGCGTACTTCGAAAATCCTGATTCGCTTCCACGCGATTGCAAGAGTTCGTTGATCTGTTGAGCCAAACGCTGCTGGAGTAGCACGATCAGGGTAATGCAGCTCGAGGGTTATGGGTTCGTCAATGTCATAGTGCCGCTTTAAACGGATTGCTCGAACGAACGCGCCGTCGGCCTGGAACCTGAAAAACTCGGAGCCGCGATACGCTACTTGTACTCGCTGCCTGACTAAAGTCGGCTTGCGTATGAAAGGCGTGCCCTCAAATACTACGAGTAAGTCCCGCCCCTTTTTAGCAGCCGGAATTCTGATTTCGGAACGTGAACCCAGTGACCAGGTAAATCCACTTTCAGGAAACGACCATCCCTGGACTTGATGGCCGACTGCGTTACCGCCAGCGCCAAAACGTATGTCAATAATGACGCCGGACAAGAGATTGTACTCGTTTTCAATCATCTAAAGCTTCGCCAGACTCCAAAGCGCATGCCTTAAGCCTATCACAAAAACGTGGCTATCCGACGGACATCGGTAGAACGCCTGCCTGGAGGCGCGCGACTGATGCCAGCGTCGCAATCCAAGTGTCGGCTATCATCCACCAATCCGGCCCCTTGTAGTCGATCCAAGCTCGACAAGGCCGATTCACACGAGCTTCGAAGGTGTTCGGAGGATGCCCCCCATCTGCTGATCTGACTACGAGTAGGTTGTTGTTCTGGCCGAGCTTACGTAATGCGGCAAAGAGGCGCGCCTCTGCGGCAGATGACATTCCTGAGTGATCTCTGTAAACGAAGGCTTTGTCGCCGGCAATCGCTTCGTCGAGGAACTTTCGTGCCAAAAAAGGAAGGCGAACGTACTCACGTTGCAGAACCTGCTCTGGGCTCACATCCCGCGCAAACAACCAAGTGTGGTAGAGGAGCCCGTAGTTATCGTCGTGAACCATGTACTCGTTTTGGTCGCCAAGCAAAGATAAACGTAGGCTGTCTTTCTTCCCAAGCCCCTCCAAACCTCCCTCTAGAGCCGAAACGAGCGTCTCGGGAGTTGTGCTTGTGAATCTGAACAGTCCCAGCGGTTCCGAGCCGAGTTCCCTTTGCACCATTCCAAGCTCGCAGTTGTCACCCAAGCTTTCAACGTTCATCGCAACCTTTGAGCGCTGAAGTCCCAAGTCCTCAAGGAGCAAATCGCTGCGTCGAGCACTTAGGCGAACGCCGACAAAGGGTTCGAATAGTGGGCTCCTCTCGAAAGCTGAAATGCCGATGCTGAGGGTTCGCGTGTCTGGTCCCATTTCCACGTCAACTGGCCGGCGAGCGTCTGGCAGTCGTATAGTCAACGTTCCCGGGTCAGGAGCGAAGAAATGAACGGCACACAGCCTATCGACGCGCACCTCACCGATTGGGCAGCCGTCCAGAACGAGATGCAAGGTCTGGTAGGGGCGGCTCGGCGGGGCAAACAACCAGCTGATCTCCAGCACATAGGCGCCGGCTTTCTCGAGCTTGAAGACGATCTCTTGGGTCTCGATTGACCGACCAATGTGACTGGCATTTGAAAGCTCATCGTCTTGTTTCATGTCGCTCGGTCCAGGCTCATCAACCTTAATGTGACCGTGATCGATGCTTTTCGCAACGCCGGCCGAAAGAACACCCGGACAGACTGCTAGCGCCACGCAGACGCAAGCGTGTTGCCAGCGTCAGAGTTCGAATAGCGCTTTACCTGCCCAATCTCGGTCCGAACAGCGCGCTCCGCGCGAGAGGCCCGCCTTTGTCCTCAGATATGGTCAGACTAGCGCCCGCCACGAAGCCGTCCCATCGTGAGCAAGGCAATAACCTCGTTGCCGATCTAGATTATCTTGTCAGGATAAGACGTCTAATTGGCGATGCCACCTGACGCTACTTCCCTGATCACAATGCCAGTGAACCGGGACCGTAACTCCGAGCCTCGAACATCACTAAAGAAAATGTCAACCTTGCCTGCTGCTCATTTGTCTCCCGCCGCTGAGCGATAGCAGGCCATGGCACATTATCTAGTTAGACAGGCTGAAAGTTGCGTCAGATGCGAAGACGCGAGACAAACACCATGGGACAGTAACGGTGTCACGCAGGTCTTGAACGACATTCCACACGCACTTCGCCCTGCAGTTCGACGGCCGAAAACACTTCAAGCTGTCCGAGGAGCTCATGGCCAAGATCACGGCAGCCCATCTCGTTGAGCGG
>CAZZXL010000314.1:0-2743 GCA_964658035.1 uncultured Acetobacteraceae bacterium | reverse complement strand
TGATCGAAGTGGGCGCCAGTGAAAACGTGCTCAAGCTCTATCTGCGGTATGTCACCAGCTTTACGGCGAGCCGGGTGCGTGGTTTTGAAATTCAATGTCGCCGCAAGGACGACACCTCGTTCCCGGCCATGCTGAACCTGTCTGCCATTCGCGATCCGGAATCGAAGGTGACCGGCCTGCTGGCCATCGCCACCGACCTGAGTGCCACCAAGCGGGCCGAACAGGCCTTGCGGGTGCAGGAGAAGCGAGCGACCGAGCTCGACAAGCAGAAGGAATTTATCCTCGCCTCGGTAGCCGACGGGATTATCGGCACCGACACCCTCGGCCGCATCACCTTTGCGAATCCTGCCGCTGCAGCCATGCTGCACGCCCATCCAACAGACCTGGTCGGACTTTCGGCCTACACCGTTCTGCATCCCAGGCCTGCTCAGGAGGCACAGGTGCCTGCCGCCACCGCGGAAGAGCACAGTCGCGCGTGGCGTGCCTTCCTGATCCGTGAAACCGTCAGCGGGCAGGATGTTTTTCACCGTCCCGACGGCAGCAGCTTCCCGGTAGAATTCACCATGACGCCCATGGCGGCCAACGGCATGGCGACCGGCAGTGTGCTCAACTTCCGCGACATCAGCCAGCGCGATGCCCTTGACCGGATGAAGGACGAGTTCATTTCAACCGTCAGCCATGAACTCAGGACGCCGCTTACCTCCATCCGCGGCGCCCTTGGTCTGCTCTCCGCAGGGCTGCTGCATGAACTGAATGACAAGACTGCCAACCTGCTGCGCATCGCTGTGAGCAATTCAGATCGGTTGGTGCGACTGATTAATGACATCCTGGATCTGGAGCGTATGCAGTCCGGCCGCGCTCCCCTCAGCTTCCGGCAATGTGCCATGGAAGAGATTGTGCAGCAGGCGGTTGACGCCATGCTGCCGGTGGCCGAAGCGGCCAATGTCACACTGCGCCTGAAGACGGAGCCCTGCAAGGTGCACGCGGATTCTGACCGCCTGCTGCAGGTGATGATGAACCTGCTAAGCAATGCGATCAAATTCTCACCACCCTTTTCGGAAGTTACGGTCAAGACCATGAAGTCGGCTGACGGCGCACTGGTCGCCGTGGTGGATGAAGGGCGGGGCGTTCCTTACGACAAACTTGAACTGATTTTTGACCGCTTCCAGCAGGTAGACGCTTCCGATTCACGCCAGAAGGGCGGCACCGGCCTGGGTCTCGCCATCTGCCGCACCATCCTCGAACAGCATGGCGGCCGGATCTGGGCGGAACGTAATTCTGACCGCGGCTCCAGCTTCTTTTTCTGCCTGGCAGACATGCCATCGACCACCCAGGAGGAACCGGCGCAACTGGTGCGCTCCCTGCCCGAGGAAGGCGTGGTCCTGCTTTGCGACGACGACGAACAAACCAGGACCGCCTTGAAGAGCAGCCTGGAGCAGCATGGCTACGAAGTGGTTGAAGCAGAAACTGGCGCAGAAGCAGTTGCCTATGCCGAAGGCGTCGGGGTCGACGCCATCCTGCTTGACCTGACCCTGCCCGGTATGAGCGGCTGGCAGACGCTTCGATCGCTGAAAGACAATCCCAACACGTCCATGATCCCGGTAGTGGTACTGAGTGTGTTTGACGCTCCTGATCGCATTTCACTCGCGAACCACCCTGAGGGCTGGGTTACCAAGCCGCATCTCGAACAAAATCTGATGCGCGAACTGGCGCGGGTCATCCGCAAGGATGATGAGCGTGCCTGTGTGCTGCTGGTGGAGGATGACGAGGACCTCGCCCGCATCATCATGGCGACTTTTGAGCAGGCAGGGGTTGAAATTTTTCATGCTTCCACCCGGATGAGGGCAATTGAGCTGTGCCAGAACATCAATCCCGGCATCATGATTCTCGATATCTCGCTGCCGGACGGGGACGGCTTTGGCGTAGTCGACTGGCTGCGCCAGACCCATGACCTGCACCGTTTGCCCCTGGTCGTCTATTCTGCAAGAGACGTCAGCGAACACGAACGAAAACAGTTACTTTTAGGACCGACCGAATTTGTAACCAAGGCACGTGTGCAGCCCCAGGAAGTAGAGGCCCTGGTGCGCACCATGCTGCGGCGATATACGACAACAGCAGTAATACCCGAGACGCCGGTCATCCAAACTGCCGCGGTGCGCGTAAATTAAAGCTATGGGCCGACGCATTCTTATCATTGACGACGAAGACGATATCCGGCAGGTAGCCGCATTGAGCCTGGAAACCATTGCCGGCTGGGATGTAGTACTGGCGAACTCCGGCACAATGGGTGTTGAGGTGGCGAGCAGGGAGCAGCCGGACGCCATCCTGCTCGATGTGATGATGCCGGAGATGGATGGCCCGACAACCTTCCTCAAGCTGCAGTCGACGCCGCAGACGGCGAACATTCCGGTACTGCTGCTTACGGCCAAGGTCCAGGGCTCCGACCAGAGGCGCTTTGCCGGCCTGGGCGTGTCCGGCATCCTGTTCAAACCATTCGATCCCCTGCTGTTGTCGAAACAGGTGTCGGATGCACTCGGCTGGAAGGAGTGACGATGGACAACCAGTTGCTCCGGGCAATGATCGAGGTGCGTCCTGACGCTCCTGCTGACGAGGCCGCCGACGCGCCACCTGAGACCCCCGACACGCCAATCGAAAAGACCGCCGACCCGGCTGGTTCGGCAGATGCTGCACCTCACCCACAGGGCAGTCGGACACCATTCAGCAGCCAGACGCCGCAGCAGCA
>CAZZXL010000313.1:0-2769 GCA_964658035.1 uncultured Acetobacteraceae bacterium | reverse complement strand
TGTCGGCGTTGAACAGCCGTTTCGACCACTTTGAGCAACTCCTGGCCGCGCCTCTCCCTGCTCCAGCGGACGCCCACGCCCCGACGCCGCAGGCCGGGAAGAAGCATGGGCAGCACTAAAGGCGGGCTATGGATTAGACGCGCAAGCGCTTGGAACCTGACCCAAGAGACAGCGTAAAGACGCGGCAGGATCCATGCAAAAGGCAACGGAGCAGCACCGCTAAGCGGGCTGCTCCGTCTCGGATTCTGGCGGAAGTTCCCTGTGTTACTCAAGCACAGGGACGAATTCCAGATCCTGTCGTCGAGTTGGGCCATCAATCCCTCATCGACGAATTTCAATTCCTTGGATAAACTCGCCTCTCCGAGCGTGAATGGCTTCAACGTCTTGGAGAGGCTCGTTCAAAGCTTAGAAAACGCGCTTCTCTTTGTTGATCATTGCCTTCAGATCGAAGGTCATACCGGCGCTCAACCCCTGTTGATTCAGAGTAAGCACGCGTTCGCTGCCAACCTCGTGGGTATAGAAGCCAAAGGCAGTGACTCCCGGAGTGATGACGTATGAGGCATGCGAGAAGATCCGGTTGCCCTGACCATACGAATCGCCATTGAGCGGGAAACCAAGGGCTGCAAAAACCCGATAGTTGGCATACACCGAATAGTTTTTGTCGACCGACGCATAACCGACATCTCCACCAAGCCTGCCGACCTTCTTCTGGGCAACGATCGCGAATCCCGAAGCACCCGGGACGGAAAGCGGTGCAATGGGACCGATCGGCGACTGAGCAAGTCCCGCAAACGTCTTCGTGTTGACCCGCTCGTACGCTTCAAACCGGAGAGTATCGACGATCTTCGACTCCTTCGTTCCAACCACGATCGCTTCGCGGAGCGTGTCGGTGCCTGTCTGCCAGGTGTATTCCCCCGAAAAGCCAACGCGCTGGTTCAGTTGCTTCTTCGCGAATATCTGCCGGTAGTTGGTCTCTTTAAGACTCGAACCGCGATCGAACAGGTTAGGAGTTTCGATATTTCCAAAGAAGGCGTTCGTAAACCCGATCTCATCGAAGAAGAGGTGTTTAGAATCATGCAAACGGATCCGCTCACCGGAAAGATAACCGTCCTCGTCGAAGGTTGTAACCTCGCTCGAAAGTCCACGCTCGATGCCGAACGAGCCGAATTCGACCGTCAACGGCTTTACGGGCGTTGCGCTGAAGTACAACTCGCGCAGGTAAAACTGCCAGCCGTTCGAACCAATGTTTTTTATGAGACCGTACCCCACCGGATCGCTGAGAAACGACGGATAGGCCGCTGCTAATTCGGCCGGTGTGAAATAGGTGGCCCCGAATGCCGAAGACCCGGCGCGACTGGCGAAGTTCGCACGAGCGTAGCCCGAATATGACCAATTAAAATAACGGCCAGAGGAGGCGCGGAAGCCGATCGCGTAGCGCCCTTCGGGATCAAGCTTGACCTTACCCTCGATGAGAGAACGTTGCTGCGCATTGTCGAAAACATGCGTACCGCCCACCGCAAACGCGTTGCGATAGCGTTCGGAGTGCGAAAGCGTCTTCAGGTCGAGCCACCGCTCGGTTAGGGGCTTTTCGACCGGAGGCGTCAGGACCGTTGTCGTGGCAACTACGCTCGCGGCGCTCGAAGTTGCTGTGGCACTATCCATTGCGTCAACGGGAGTACTGAGAGCCAACTGTTGCGCCAAGCAGAATTGGGGCGCAAGCGCGAGAGCTGCGGTGTAGAGGAGCTTTGAGTATTTGATGGGGTATCCCTTCCAGCGACTAACGTCTAGAAAAGGATCGACAGCCTCTCCATAAGCTTTCTATCGGCACAAAGAGGAATTCGTACACTTACCCACAGTCCACAAAACCCCTGAGGGGCCTGTACTCTCTGAAACGACCGTTTCAGACGAGTACGCTGCCTCCCGCCCTTCGGGTTATGAATCCAAAGAGGCAGTGGACGGCAGCCGCACCCCTCGAACGAGAAGCCAGAGCATAAACGCGATTTCTCCGAGCATCAGCGGGGAAGAGATGGTTGAGATCATCTTGTCATCGTATTGAGCTGCGACGAAGCCTATGAAGCAACTGACGATGTAAGCTAAGCCGTTGGCTGTAAGCCAGATGGCAAAGAAGCGAGGCACAAGCCGAGATTGATAGATGAGAATTGCTAATGGAAGAAGCCAAAGGCCCCAAATTAGTTCGGCTGCCGTTTCCTCGTAGCTATGAAGGCGAAGAAAGAAATAGGCGGCTGCGTGGAGCTGGGGCGTAGTGAAGACAGTGAGGAAATGATCGCTGCGAATGAGCGCCATGGCCGCCGCGTCGTTCAGAACATTAAAAAAATAGATGCTGGCCGCAACCGGTCCACCGAGGATGACCATGAGCACGGCTTGTCGCTTATTCGCATGAGCGAAAAGCTGGTAAAGTGCCAGCATGAGAATCACCATGATGGTGCCCGTCAATAGGTCGGTGAAGATGCCGAGACGGAACAACGTTTCATGTGCAGCGATGTTGACGACGGTCGCTTCCGCATTACCGGAGACGAACAGCTTGCCGGGAATGAAGACAAGTCGCAAAGGCGCGATCAATACAAGAAGCAGATAGATGAGTCCGGCGATTCTGCCCTGATTGCGAAAGATAACCACATCTACCTCATGTGCAAGGAGTACGGAGAGTGTAGTGCAAATGTTCCGCACCTGCGCAAGCGCGGCAAGATGGCCTTGGAAAGAGTTGGATACAGGGTTTATTTCTATATCTTTACGACACATGATAATGTC
>CAZZXL010000312.1:0-2773 GCA_964658035.1 uncultured Acetobacteraceae bacterium | reverse complement strand
TCAATCGCCCGGATCACCGCCTGTGCCTTGTTCAGTGATTCTTCGTACTCCTTCTCCGGTACGGAGTCGGCAACAATCCCGGCACCCGCCTGGATATAGCCTGTCCCGTTCTGCACCAGCATGCTGCGAATCGCGATACAGGAATCCAGGTTCCCGCTGAAGTCGGCATAGAGCACACTGCCGCCATACAGCCCCCGCCGCGTCGGCTCCAGTTCTTCGATAATCTCCATCGCCCGGATCTTCGGCGCACCCGACAGCGTACCCGCCGGAAAGCAGCTGCGAAACGCATCCACCGCGGACAGTCCCGTCCGCAGTTTGCCTTCGATCGCACTCACCAGGTGCATCACGTGCGAGTAGCGCTCGATGTACATGAAATCTTTCACCCGCACCGAGCCGAACTCCGACACGCGTCCCACGTCATTGCGGCCAAGGTCGACCAGCATCACGTGCTCGGCCCGTTCTTTTTCATCGGCAAGCAGGTCCTCGCCAATGCGAAGGTCTTCTTCTTCATTCATCGATCGCGGCCGCGTTCCGGCAATTGGCCGGTACTCCACCTTGCCGCCATTTGCGACGCCGCTTACCCGCACCAGCAATTCAGGCGACGACCCAAGAATGTCGAATGAAGATGGCACTTGTTTGCCCGGTTTTACTTTTCCCGCACGCGTTTTCCCGGCCTGCATAGCGCCGCAGCGCAGAAAATACATGTACGGCGAAGGATTCACAATCCGCAGCGCACGATAGATCGAGAAAGGATCAGCCTCCGGCTTCACCTCAATTCGCTGCGAAAGCACCGCCTGGAAGACATCGCCCGCCGCGATATATTCCTTGGTTTTCCGCACGGCAGCCAGGAAGTTTTTCTTTGAAGTGCGATAGGTAATACTTAACTTTCCCGCGGTCTTCAGCTTCTTCTGCAGGGGCAGCACCCGGGCCAGCCTCCGTTCGAGAGAGGCCAGCCTCTTCAACGCATCTGCATACGCGGGCTCCGCTTTCGCGGCCGTCAGGTCGGCTGTCGCAATCAGCAGGATCTCCTTCTTCACGTGGTCAAAGGCCAGCACATCGTGGAAGAACAGCAGGCAGGCGTCAGGCAATTGCAGATCGTCTTCGGCCGTCGCCGGCAGCTGTTCAATCTGCCGGACAACATCGTAGGCGAAAAAGCCGACCGCGCCCGCTGTGAACGGCGGTAGTCCGGAGATGCGCGCAGGGGTATGACCGGAGAGCGCCTGCTTAAGAAATTCAAAGATATCGGCATCCACTGTGGCACGCCGCTTGCCACGGTAGACATCGAGGGTGCGTCCGCGAGCAACCACTCGCTGGTAGGGCCGGACACCGATAAAGGTATAGCGGCCGACTTTTTCCCCACCCTCCACAGATTCCAGCAGGAAGCATTCCGGCTCATCTGAAGCGAGTCGAAGAAAGGCGGATACAGGGGTTTCAAGATCAGCAGTCAGCCGGCGGACCACGGGGACAAGGGTATGCACACGCGCCAGGCCGAGAAACTCTGCCCGGTTCGGTTCAATCATCAACAGATCAGGAGACTTCGAAGCAGCGACCATCCATTCCAATGTAAGGCCACGTGCGGGCGCGGTACAGTCCCCCCGGTAAATGCAGCCCGTCGCAGTAATGGCATACCGGACTTTTCACTGCGACGACGCACGGCCTGGTCGTCGTCGCAGACCTGCTTCTGCTGCGCGGAATGAACTACGACAGGGCAGACGCGCTACGGCAAATTAGGCGCATGCAGGGCCGTAATGTGTCGCTTCACAATGCCATCCGTCTCGTAAGCAAATGGTTTGAAGTCAGCCGACCCATCGATATTTTCCTGCGCGAACAGCTTCTCATCCTTGTCATGAATCTGCTGCATATCGCTGATGTAAGCAATGTCGAATGCCGCACCTGAGATGCTCTTCAACTTGTCGAGCCGCTGCTGGAACTCCCCATTCAGCTTCGGCGCTACATCAATCTGGTGCGTTGCACAAAGCTTCTTCAGCTTCATGTTCACGCGGTCGTGGTCCTGCACCTCGGTAAGCGCCAGGTTTTTCACCTTCTGGCTCACAGCGGCATGAATAGCCAGCTTGCTTGCCTCCACTTCGTACATACCACCCTGGGAGACCTTCCCGGCAAACGTCTTGTCCGTGTCTGTCGCCGGGGCTGCATGGGCAGGCGGCGCGACCATCCATGCACTGGCAGCGCACGTAAATCCAAGAATGACGGTAGGCAAATGCTTCTGAAACATTGACATGGAATCTCCTGTAAGCCTTACGCGATCCGGCATGCAGTTGGATGCACAAGAACTCTCCCACCAGGCGCTCATTTCAGAGAATCATCTTTGATCCGCATTACCGGTCCGCCTACCTGCCGCAACCTGCCTGGTCAGGCATCACACTTACCACAGACCAGGGAGGGTGCCGCCATGGCAGAAGCTATCGAAATTGAACACCAGGAAAAGAAGAACCGGTTTGTCCTTGAGGTTGATGGCCAGGAGGCCGAGCTGACCTACCAGCGCAGTGGCGACGTCATCATCTTCAACCACACGGAAGTGCCGGAAACACTGCAGCACAAGGGCCTTGCCAATAAACTTGCAGAGGCCGCGCTCGGTTATGCCCGTGAATGGAATCTGCGGGTCGATCCGCAATGTCGCTTCATCGCCGTCTACATCGAGCGCCACAAACAGCATCAAGACCTGCTACGCAAACCAACAGAGTCGCATACGCCGAGGCCGATGGCGGGCGGCACTCGTTAAATCGCAGGGCAATGAGGTTGATGACAGAGGACG
>CAZZXL010000311.1:0-2834 GCA_964658035.1 uncultured Acetobacteraceae bacterium | reverse complement strand
AGCTTCTATCAGGTAGGCTGTCGTACGTCTGGATGCGGCTAAGACGAATGTTTACCGCATACTCTGAGAACAGCGACGCACAGCATTAAACCTCACCCACGTCGCGGAGGAATGGACGTATCTGGAACGCGATAGGAGTGTCATCTTTTTTCCGGGCTTCTAGGTATTGTCTTAAGTAGTGTTGCGTTCCTCGAGCGAACCAACATCTCTATCGCCGGTCTTAGACATATCTATCTGCTCATAGTCCAGCCTGCTCAGGGCTTTGTAAGTTTCATGCAAACTGACTTTCGACCACTTGAGCACGGTGTTCCTGCGCAGTCAGGCATTTTCGCCCTTGGCTAAGCGGATAGACAGAACGTTGGTTGCCTAAGCATTGCGGAAGACAAGACGCAGGGAGCGGCACATGTGCGGGTGTCTGAAACAAGAACTACGAACTTGCAGATTTGCAGCTACAGTTTCATATTGAATCGTAGCTGTAGGCAAGCCGGTACCCATTGATGAACACGTCCCTTTTCGCCAAGAAAAGGCCAACCTGTATCAAGCCGGAAACTCCATAGCATCAGGTAATTTGCTTTATAGGATGCCGGTCCGCGTGTTCGCTGTATCAAGTGCAAAGCGTACGGCGCCAATCAACTGGGCGTCAGCGCCCAACGCGCTCAGCGTTACCGTCGGGGCCACCTGGGCGCTTCTTTCCCTCAGGATCGCTCTAGTGGCATCGCCAAGAGCCGGATGAACCCCAACGCTGCCACCCAGCACGAACAATGGGCAGTTCAGCACGAGCGCCATGTTGAGGATGCCGTACGCCAGCGCGCGCGACGAACGCTCCAGGGTTGCAAGTGCCAGCGGCTCACCATCCAGTGCATAGTCAAAAATGCGCGTTGCCACAAGGTCATAAGGAAGTTTTGTCGCTGTCGCGCTCCACGCGGTCTGCCATTGCGCCTTGATGCCTTCGCCTCCGACAATGGCCTCCAGCGCGCCGGGCATTCCACTCTCAGAGGGTAGCTCTGACGCACCCGGTACAAGCATGTAGCCCACCTCTCCCGCCGTCCATGCACGACCGCGGAACAGTCTACCGTCAAGCATGATGCCCGCACCCAGACCTGTTCCAATGGCCAGGAAAACAAAGTCCGGAATGTGTCTGGCCGTACCTGTCCAGCTTTCGCCCACGGCCGCAAGATTCACGTCATTATCAACCGCTGCCGGCACACCAATGGCCGCTTCCAGCAGGCTGCGCAAAGGAACATTGCTCCAGCCCATAAGATAGGACGTGGCGATCACCACGCCGGTGTCGACATTGGTGACGCCCGGAGCGCCCGCTGCGATGGCTCGCAGCAAACTGTTCGGGATCGTGCGTTCGCGAAGGAGGACGCTCACCCCTGTCGCGATCATATCGACCACGATGAGCGCATCCCTGATGCCCGTGGTCGATGCCGACCATCGAGACAATATGTTGCCGGCAGCGTCCGCAAGTGCCAGCCGCAGATGCGTACCCCCGATATCCACTCCCACCACGTAACGGCCGTTGCCGTCGGCCAGCGGATACTCGCCGCTGACTGGAGACCTGTGCGCTTGCTCGTTCACCATCTTCAGGATCGCCTCAGTTCCTGCTAACTGCATCATCGCCCGGTAGCTCCGCAGTTATCCGCTTATTTGCGAGGGCATTCGACGGATTACTGATGCTTCAAGATCACGGCCTCTTGTTTCCGGAACAACAAATCTACAATTACGAAGTAACAACACAGAAAGCCATAAATCCTAAATACAAGCAAATTGCCCGCAACCTTGATCAAAGAAAGGAAGGTGACGGAGACAATAAAGTTTGCAGTGCCTGAACCCAGCGTAGCAGCAGCCACACCCCGGCTTCTTAGACGCAGCGGAAATACCTCTGCTACCAGTATCCATGCAATGGGTCCCATTGCTGAATGGCGAAGGAGGTGTCATTACACCATCAAACAGATGGTCGCAAGCATTCCTGCAACCGCCGCGGCGGGAAAGCCCTTCTCGCCTCAACCGAGCAGCATGAACAAACCGCAGCAGTTGTGCTTTCAGGTTGATGCATGCAGTCTTTAACTCCCCATCCGAAGATGGCGGACTCCCTAAGTCAACGTCCTGATGCACGGCACTTACCAGCTGATCTACATTGACTTGTTCGAATTAAGACATTCCCGTCCTCGGCCGCAATCCCTACATCACCGCCGGACTCTCCTGAGTCTTCGTCAATACCGGTAACCCACACTTCATCCGCTTCGCCGATCAGAACGGAACCGGCGCCACCTCCGTAGCCAGTGGTCCTGTCGCCGCCAATCTCTACACCATCGACGGCGTCCCGATTATGGACACGAACAACCGCCCAAGACGCTCTTCTGGATCGGCTCCGAAGTTTACATTCAGACCTCGCCCTATACCGAGACGTTTGTGGTGCCGACTAATGCCGAGCGCAACGGCGACCTCTCAGGTGACCTGAATACAGACGGCACGCTGCACACCATCTACAACCCTAATGACACGTACACTGACGCCGGCGGCGGGAAGGCCTCAGTTAGGCACCACACCCCGCTCTCGTGGCGTTTGCCAACAGGCGGACGACAGTTGCGCCGCATCCATGAGGAGAGATGAGAACTGGTATCAAGCCCGACCCGACCTGAGTACATCTGAACTGGTGGCCCCGGACCGACTCGAACGGTCGACCTGCGGTTTAGGAAACCGTCGCTCTATCCACCTGAGCTACGGGGCCGCACGTCCACCGGACGTGACCGCTTCAGTTTATCTCGCAACCCGGCCCGGAACAACGGCATCTGCCGTTCGTTTCAAAACGTACGCGTCCCAAGGTGCAG
>CAZZXL010000310.1:0-2864 GCA_964658035.1 uncultured Acetobacteraceae bacterium | reverse complement strand
TACGTACTCTAAGCACGTGGAGTCGCCCTGTGTGGCGTCTCAAAACGTCACCGTTTCTCGGACGACCGCAAAGGGGCTTGCAGAAGGCCTCTGGGACGCCAAAACCTGTCCCATTACCCGTCTCGAAAACAATGTCCGAGAAACGTTCGTTTTCGCTACACGTGCAGCGTGGATTAAGCCGGTGAGCTGTTTAGGACCAGCGTCGGGAGATCGCTAACGTACATAAAATTCGGTTTCTTGAGGTGACGCCTATTCGGACGGTCGGCCTCGCCGAGATTGCTGAAAACGCCGATTCTCCAAGAAGTTGGGGCACAGCTAGGGTCAGGCTTTCTGGACGGCATTCTCACTCTTATAATCGTCCGCATGGGCAACAGGCTTTTTAATGCGCTGCTTTACTGCATCTTTATGCTCGTACTGCTCGCTCGCGCAGCTCCAGTGGCGGCGCAGAAGTTTATCTCGGACGGGAGTGTTCAGAACCCCAATCCAAGTTCTGAACAAAGCAGCGAAGACATTCCAATACATTCGATCCCACAGTACCTGCCCTGTCCAGGCCAGACGAAGACTTTCAGCAGGTTGTCCAACTCGTTTTCTGCAGGCTATCCTCCCTCCCGGTCCGAGGTCACAGGCTTATGGGTGCTGACTGGCTTTTGGCTGTATAGAGAATCGCATCCTGATCTCAACTGCGCTGGCATCATGCGTGGGAAGATTTATGAGTGGGTAATACTCGCACACGGGTATTCGCTGACACTTGACATGGCGGGCACCTGCCGTGCGGTTGAGACTCTCAGGTAGCTCACAAACCTGCTCTTCGCCATCGTTTCCGCCCATTGTTACGTTTCTAAAAGAATGTAACAGAGGCCTTATTAGGTGCTATTGGGTCGGGACAACTTTGAGAACCAGAGCTGCGGGATCGCTACCCGAAACAGTGACCTCAGTGCTCACAGGCGCAAAAGGAGCCTTGTGTCTCAGCATCCGCACTCCGGTTTTATCCTCTGTCATCCCCAAAAAGCTTGATTCTCCGTAGGATTCGACGCGTACGGTGTACTCATCGTCCGGTAGATCAGTGAACGAAAATTCACCGTGAGTTCCGGGCGGTGCCGACATGGATAAGTCCGGTTCTCCTTTGGGGTACAGCCGGATCAGGCCATTACTAATCGCATTGCCATAGCCATCGACTATCGTGCCGGTAACAGAATGAAGACCCTGCATGGGCACCTGAATATCGACTCCAGCATAAGAGCGTGGTTGCTGGAGTTCGACGACCCTGGCTTTGCTTGCGCGAACTGAACTTGGCGCAAAGATCACCCGCCCGGATGTGCCTATCCTTCCCCGGGTTGTGGAAACCATATTCCCGGGAAACGCTGTAAACACGATGTATCGGCCAGTGGGGAGGCTATCTATGCTGTAGTGGCCATTCGAATCCGTATGAGCGGCTCCACCGAATTGACTGAACTTTCCTGGTTCCGTCTCTACTTCGACGTTGACGGCAATTTCTGCCCCTACCTGCAGCCCCGTGTGGGCGGGCCGTCCATCAACAAACGTTACACGCCCCTCAATGGATCCACCACGCTCCATTTCGAGTTCGAGGCTCTTCCGTTGACCTGAAAGAATAGTGATCTTCTGGGGGGAGCGGGGAGAGGGCAAAGCAACATGAATTCGGGGGTCCTGTGCAATATAGCCGGGATCGTAGAGCATCACGGTGTAGTTGCCGGGCGGGACACTGCCGATCTCAAAAGATCCGTCGCTTGCTACTCTTGCATGTAGGCCTTGGGGAGCGGTGCTATCCCTCATCACGTATTCCCCTACTTCTGGCACCGTTGGCTCTGGAGTCGCGGAAAAGAGCGACACAAAAGCTCCAACTGCAGGACCGGCCGTGTCTTCGAGACGCACCTTACCGTTCACCGATCCAGAAGTGGTTTGCTGACCCTGCGCGAACGACGGGATTAATACGACTGAGATCAGAAAGAGCTTGAACAGAACCGGCAGCCGCATTGTTGTTCCTCGAAGTGCAAGAAGTATTTTCAGCCTCTCCGCGTCCCTGACGCTGTCAGGTGCCGACCATTTGGCGGGTTACTCAAAGTGTTTCACGAAGGCCTTTATCACCCATGACAACTCCAGTTTACGGGGACTGATGGGGTATCTGGCACGGTACGACTGCTAGAAAAGCCATTGCGAGGAAATGACGTAGCGGTGTACTCATCAAATCGTTGCCCAGTATAGGTGTATACACGTATGGCTACTATCGCGGTCATAGCTGAAAAGGCGGAGCGGGCAAAACCACGCTGTCTCTCGATCTAGCCGTTACAGCGGTGCAGAAGGGGCACAACGCCGCAATTCTTGACGTGGACCCGCAGGCTACCGCGTCCAAGTGGACCGACCGGCGCACCGAGGAACTTCCGTGGGTCGTGCCTACACATGCGATCAGGTTGGGCGCAGCCATCGAGCAGGCCAAGGCTCAAGGGGTTGATTTCATCGTCATCGATACTCCCCCACACTCGTCCACCGATGCAGCCGAGGCAGCACGTCGCGCCGATGTAGTGGTAAGCCCAGTGGAGCCTCATCTGTTCGGCCTTGAGACCGTTTCCAAGCTGGCCGACCTACTGCGCATTGCCAGTGATCCTCCATCGTTCTTTGTAGTCAACTCGGCTATGGCGCTTGACGTGTAGTCATGGCTGGCGCAACGGTTGCACCGTATCGATCAGAACAAAGCGGCTTTCGTGCCATGGGTATCTGTTTCGCAGCAGTTCGGCATGGGGTACGACGAGATCCGCATGTTCCGCCGCGCATTCAAGGTAGCGCTCAGCCAGGCTCAGGCGGTCTACCGTGAGGCGCGGGTGAAGCCGGGCACCGGTGGCCTAACCCTC
>CAZZXL010000309.1:0-2880 GCA_964658035.1 uncultured Acetobacteraceae bacterium | reverse complement strand
ATCCCCATATGGATTCCCAAAGGCCATCGAAACATACGCTACGATGCGGAAGCCGGCTGCATAGGCGATCCCGCCGATGCTGTCGAGGGCGTCCAGTGATTCTTCCGGTGTCTGGTTCTGGTTGCGGTTGAGGAATTCCGGCGAAATGGAATAGGGAAATCCGAGTGCCTTGATCCCGCCGGCATTCACCGCGCGCTCCGCACCTTTCGCATTGACGACGATGCCCAGCAATTCCACTTCGGCCATGCGCAATGGTTCTGCTTCCTGCAGAAAAGCGAGCACCTTTTCGGAGTCGGCCATTTGTGGAACAACCTTGGGAGAGACGAACGACACAGCGTCGATGTGGCGGAAGCCGGCGCCGATGAGCAGCCGCAGGTAATCTGCCTTGACCTCCGGCGGGATCTGCTTCGGCAGCGCCTGCCAGGCGTCCCGCGGGCATTCGACGATCGTGACTGGTTTGCTGCTCATTTTCCTAAGCGAGGGTAGCAGCCAAACGGCGGCCGCCGCCAGCAGGTGCAGCATAAGCACCGTGAGCAGCGCTATACGGAAGGAATGCATGCGATGGATCAGGATCAGCAATAACGCATAAAGTGGGAACTGGAGATACATCAGCGCCTGGGATGCGGTCTCACCTGCAGCTTCACGCAGGCCAAGGTGTTGTTGCGCGAGCAGTGCCAGTGGATAGAGGAAGCGTAGGCGAATCAGACCGCCGGGCCCCATTAGGGGCAGGATCTCTGCCGCCTTCAATGCGAACGGCGTTGCTACAACGGCAAGCAGCAGCGGCCACCAGGCATGCCAGCGGAGACTACGCTTTTTCTTGCGGCTTGCACGACGCCGCGGAAGTGCCCGGGTGGCCATGTGTCTAGAATACCGGGGCGGGTGGCCGCGGTCACGCTTGCGTGAGGGGTGCATCCCGTTTGCCACGTTATTGTGTTGCGAAGCCCATGTCTCAAGCGCGAGACATGGGGCACCCTTGCGGCGGCTGTACAAAGTTGGGCGCAGCTGGCAAGGCCAGTTCCTTCGACTTCGCTGCTCTTCGCTCAGGCTGCCAGGTTTGGGCTTCGGTGAGGTTGACCGGTCGAACAGACCAAGCTACGTCTGCAAAACGCCGGGGTGATACTTCGGGACTTTCGGATTCAGCGCCGCGCATTCGAGCGCTGTGATCAGCACGTCGCGTGTTTTTGCCGGATCGATGATCGCATCAACCCACAACCGCGCCGCGGCATAGCGAATGTCTGCCTGCTCGTCATACGAGGCCTTGATACTCTCGACGACCTTTTGTTTTTCCTGGTCGGTCAACTGCTTTCCACCCCGCTCCAGCTGGCGGATCTTGATCTCGACCAGCGTCGACGCAGCTGAAGCCCCGCTCATCACGGCGTAGCGCGCTGTCGGCCAGGCAAAGATGAAGCGCGGATCGTACGCCTTGCCGCACATGGCGTAGTGGCCGGCGCCAAACGAACCGCCGAGCAGCACGGTAATCTTCGGCACAACCGAGTTCGCTACTGCCATCACCATTTTCGCGCCCGAGCGGATGATGCCGGTCCACTCGGCGTCGCGGCCGACCATGAAGCCGTTGACGTCATGGAGAAAGATCAGCGGAACCAGGTTCTGATTGCAATCCATGATGAATCGCGCGGCTTTGTCTGCGCTTTCTGCATAGATGACTCCGCCAAACTCCGTTCGCTTTTCGCCGGTGGAACCCTTGGCAGACTGGTGTGTCTTCTGGTTGGCGACAATGCCGACGGCAAAGCCACCGATCCGCGCGTAGCCGCAGATGACGGTGCGGCCGAAGCCGGGTTTGTACTCATCGAACTCTGACCGATCCACAATGCGCGCGATCACTTCATGCATGTCATAACTGTTGCTCGCCGCTCGGCCGGGATCGGGATCGATGAGCGTGTAGAGATCGTCGGCAGAGTATTTGGGCGCATCCCGCTTTGCGTCAAACGGCAAGTGGCTGAACGGTGCTTTCTCAAAGTTGCCAATCTTGCCGACCAGCGATCGCAGCCGCGCGATGCAGAGATGATCGTTCGGTTCATTGTAGTCAACAGTCCCGGAAATCTCGGCATGCATGGTTGCCCCGCCAAGTTCTTCCGCCGTGTACTTCTGTCCGATCGCCGCCTGCACCAGGGCAGGGCCGGCTAGGAAGAGGCCGCTGCCTTCGGTCATCAGAATGTGGTCAGTCATTACCGGCAGGTAAGCACCGCCCGCAACGCACATGCCCATGATGGCGGTCATCTGCGGAATGCCCTGCGCGGACATGACGGCGTTGTTGCGGAAAATGCGGCCGAAGTCGTCCTGGTCAGGAAAAACATCTTCCTGGAGCGGTAGAAAGACGCCCGCAGAATCGACCAGGTAGAGCGTAGGGATGTGATTCTCCATGGCAATGGTCTGTGCGCGGATGACCTTCTTCGCCGTCATCGGGAAGAAGGCTCCAGCCTTGACCGTGGCATCGTTGGCGATGATCATCACCAAGCGCCCGGCGACGTGTCCGATGCCCGTAACGACGCCGGCAGAAGCCGCGCCGCCCCATTCTTCATACATGCCCGAAGCGGCAAAAATCGCCAATTCTATAAACTCTGTTGCCGGATCGAGCAGCAGGGCAATTCGCTCGCGGGCCGTCAGGCGCTTCTTGGCATGCTGGCTCTCGATAGCCTTCGCGCCACCGCCTTCAGCGATGCTTTTTTCCTGCGCGCGGATGCTTTCAAGCAGGAGCTTCGCACCCAAAGCGTTGTTCCGGGAACGTGGAGCCGTCGCGTCTAGGGAGGACTGGATCGTCGTATTTAGGGTAGTTTCTTGATCGGCCATAGCAAACTTGCAAGAATAGCAGGTTCTATGACGACCTGGGCCTGTGCCCGTTATCGACAAGCGCAGGGACTT
>CAZZXL010000308.1:0-2934 GCA_964658035.1 uncultured Acetobacteraceae bacterium | reverse complement strand
CTCGTTTACCTGGTTGATGAGAGTGGCAGACGCTACCTGGACACAGTCTCCGGACTTGGTGTCAATGCACTTGGCTACGCCCACCCGCGGATGGTCGAGGCTATGCGTGACCAGGCCGGCAAGCTCATCCACCTTTCCGGGCATTATGGCAGCGTCTATCCCGGCGAATTAGCCGAAAGGTTATGCGAACTTACCGGCATGAGCGCTGCTTTTTACGCTACCGGCGGAACCGAGGCCATGGAGAGTGCGCTGAAGCTGGCCCGCTCCGCAGCCTATCAGGGCTATGGTCCGCACAAACATGTGTTCGTGTCGCTTAAGAATTCCTACCACGGCCGTACCTTCGGCGCCGTCTCTGTCACCGGCCAGGACAAGTACCGAGAGGGGTTCGGCCCGGCACTGCCGCCGGCCCGCTTTGTAGGCCGTAACAACATCACTGAACTGCGCGCTGCCGTTGATGACGATGTCTGCGCAATTCTGATTGAGCCGGTGATGGGCGAAGGTGGCATTCATGAATGCTCCACGGAATTTCTTCAGGAAGCGCGCCGCCTGGCGAATCTGCACCACGCCGCGTTGATCTTCGATGAAATTCAGTGCGGCCTCGGCCGGACCGGCAGCTGGTTTACTTATCTCGATCACAAGATCCAGCCGGACATCCTGGTAGTAGGCAAACCTCTTGGCGGCGGTCTGCCGTTGTCGGCCATTCTCGTCGGCCCGCATTTGCGAGACGTCTTTACCATCGGCAAACATGGCAGCACACTCGGAGGCGGCATACTGGCTACGCGTCTCGGTCTCGAATTCCTCGATGTTATGGAAGAAGAGGGACTGCTTGACCGCATCCGCCATACCGGGGCACACCTGCGTAAGGGCCTGCTGCAACTGGCAGCCGAGCACACTCTTGTTGATGAAGCACGGGGACGCGGTCTGATCCAGGGCCTGGTACTGCGCGAGCCCGCCCGTCCTGTTGCCGAAGCGGCCCTCGCACCTGCTCCCGGAGACGGGCTGCTGCTGAATGTCATCCAGGGCAACATCATCCGCTTCCTGCCGCCGTTTCTACTTGAAACCAGGCACGTCGATGAAGTGCTCGACCGGCTTGATACCTTGCTCAGACTCAAAGCGCCGCCCGTCGAAGCTCCTCAGCGTGTACCTGTTGCTGTTACAGCCAGCGGCGATTAGAGCCTAGTCTTCCGGCACCGCGCTGGTCGTCTGTTCGCTGCGAGCTATGTCCGTATAGCTCGCGATGTACGCGACCAGGCCATGGGTAGGCGTGTTTTTAAGGTAGCCGGGTAGCGTCTGCGCAAAGTTGTGCTCGATTGAAAAGGTCAACGGTTTGCCTTCATCTTTGTTGAGCAATTCCAGGTCAACTCCCTGCATCGTCATACGGCCGCATCGCATGACACCCCCTCGAAAGTAGATATAGCGGGCGGCTGGTACAGGCGCAGGGGCAAATGGTTTTGGTTCTCCGAAGACCTGTACAAACTCATCGCCTTCTATCTTCGCCGCTCGTAAGCGACCCACAAAATGGGGTGCGGGGAAGAGCGTATGCATGGGGAAAATAACGTCGTTATCCACCACCTGGAACGAATGACTTCTGCCCGGCTTGGCTACCGAATCTACATGGATCCCCAGCCAGTCGAGCAGTCCTTTGTGTACAAATCCCACAGCTGTGAAGTTGCTGAAGTGTGCACGGACATCGCCTGAAGGCGTAATGTCGACACTCCCTTCTGCTGAAAAGGGAATGTCGATAAGCTTCTTTAGTTTGCCTTCGACATGCACGCGGCCGTCAATAAAATTAAGCTTCAGGTCGTGGACGGAAGATTGTGCATGCGGCAGAGTGTAGTCATTCAGAAGGTTGGTGAGTGCTTCGGCAGTAAGTGAAGTCCGTGCGCTCAGGATCTGTACCCGCAGCGAATCCGGTACATCCAGTGAAATGGGCTGCTGAGGATGCGTAGGCAGAAGCAGCCCGTCCATGGATTTCACTGAAATACGCACGTTGTCGATCACCTGAATGGCAACATCCTCCGCCTGCAGGTGTGTCGGGCCGGTCTCTGCTATATGTTCCGGATTCAGGTCCACGGCAGGGGCGCCAGGCGTTCCTTTTCGGGACGCGCCGACTCTTTCCGCAACCGTCGGTTGATGAACCATCAAAAAGAACACACAGCCAGAGAAGAGGAGGATCAAAGAACTGATCACACTTCTTCTCTTGCCGCCAGGCCCTCGCAATGGTTGGAGAACCCCGCCGTCGCCTCGAGAGCAGACGTGAGACCGACAGGTCTTCGGGGTAGAGGGGAGCTGCTCTGATTGCCGTTGTTGCGAATCCCGCATTATTTTCCTGTTCAGTGCAGGTTTGGGAACGAGAAGTCCCCTCACAAACTGCGAAATCTCTTATCATTCAAACAAGAGCATACGGGACGCAACTTAACCGCAGGGATTAGAATCTCCACACAACATTCCAGGAATCATCACGTTTGGCTACACGGAGGAACATCTGGTGCAAAAAATAGGAAAACTCGCAGTATCGCTGCTCTTTGCCGGAGCAATGTCCTTGTCATCTTCAACTGCTCTACAGGCACAGACAGCCAGCCAGGATATGCATGCTGCCGGCACAGATACGAAAAACGCAGCCGACGATACCGGCCATGCGGTCAAGCACACGACCAAGAAGGCATACCACAAGACCAAAAGCGGAACCAAGAAGGCCTATCACAAGACGGCTGCCGAAACCGACAAGGGTGCGGACAAAACCAAGAGCGGCACAACCAAGGCCTTTGACGCTACCAAGAAAGACACGGTCAAGGTAGCCCACAAGACCAAAAACGTGACCGTTAAGGCTTCGAAGGCGACGGCTCACGCGACTGAAAACCTTGGTGACAAAGTAGCCGGCAAGCCCGCCATACACTAGAGTCAATTATCTGAAGGTGTAGAGCGAAGGTGTAG
>CAZZXL010000307.1:0-2938 GCA_964658035.1 uncultured Acetobacteraceae bacterium | reverse complement strand
ATGCGGGATCTGAAGAGGCGGACTTGAAGGGGCGGGACTTCAGTCCCGCCATCAGTTCAATCATTGCAGCGCGGCTTTAGCCGCTGAGGGAGTGTTCCGGAGTTCATCAGACCCTCCCTTGGAGGAATGTAGATAAGTACTGCCGGCTCCTCTCATCGGTGGGCTACTATCCTGATAAGCGAACCACCGTTGGAGTCACGAATCATCAGGATGCACCGCTTAACGCGATCGTTCTCGACGACCAGGAACATGCAACCGGAACTGGTCTCATTTATGCCTGCTCTCTCCCATTCAACGTCGACGTCCAGTTTTGAAAGTAGTTCGCACCGGCTCATCATCCTCGCATCATGTGGATGAAACCAGCGCTGGCTCGTGCAGCCATGCCCTTTGGCCTGGCTGCCGCTCTCTTCGCGGCGCTGCTGCTGCTGCTCATCCGGCATGGCCTCCACCAGGATGCCGGCATCTTTGTCTACCCCCTCGACGACGCTTACATTCACCTCGCTGTTGCGCGTAACTTCGCACTGCACGGTGTCTGGGGCATTACACCCTACGCTTTTTCCGGAGCTTCGTCTTCGCCCGCATGGACGCTCCTGCTGGCGGCCGTCACCAAAATAGCCGGGGTCCATCTCCTGGCGCCGCTCGTGCTGAACGTCGCGGCAGCTCTTTGCCTGTTACTGCTCATCAGCCTGCTGCTGGCGTCCATGTTGCCTGCGGCCACGACTGCCGATCGCACCATCGCCCTCTGCCTGGTCGTGCTGGTCGTTCCTTTGCCCGGCCTCGCCCTCATCGGGATGGAACATGTCCTGCATAGTGTTGCGGTCATCAGCCTGGTTGCGCTTGCCGCGTTGATCCTCAGCAGCGAAGCTCGAAATGCGTTACGCGGGCAGCAACTCGACCGGACGCTCTCCCCTTCGCTTTCCCGGACAATAGCTCCGAAGGTCAGCCTGATGCTCGCAGCACTTGCCTGTGGAGCCCTGCGCTATGACTCGTGCTTCGTTATCCTCGCAGTCACAGGTTTGCTGTTGGCGCACCGCCGCCTTCTGTTGGCGATCGGCGTATGTGCCGCGTCCGCCATCGGCCCCATCGTCTACGGACTCTACTCCTACAGGCAGTCCGGTATCCTGCTTCCATTTTCTGTCGTGATGAAGTCAGCGGGAGCCGTGTCGCGCCAGCCGTTTGCGGTCCTGGTATCTTCTGACGTGTCGCCGCTGCTGCTGCTGCTTACCGTGGCACTCCTGCTGAGGCTTGCTCATCATTCGGCGGGATCGGCTGCGGAGTTGCAAGAGCAGCCCAAAGAACGGCGGCCATCCCTCTGGAGCTTCAGTTTCAGCTTTCTGGTCATCGCTCTCGCGACCACGGTCATGCATGCGGAACTCGGTCCCGCCGGCTGGCTGATGCGCTATGTACGCTATGAAGGGTATCTCTATGCATTGGACCTCACGGCCCTGGCGCTGACCGTCGGCGAAGGCAGTCATTCTTTACTTCGCGGGCTGACCCCAACCCGCCGCCTGGTGTCGCTCGCCATGCTGGTCGCCCTGTTGCCTGCGGGCGTGGAGCTTCTGCATCGCGCTCATCATGGCTGGGCAGATATCGCCGCCTCCATTCATGATCGCTACGTCGAGCATCTGCCTCAGGCCCTGTTTGTCGCGCAGCAGATGCCGCACGCCGTGGTCATTGCAAATGACATTGGATTCCTGGCCTATTACGCCGACCAGGTGAAGATACTGGACCCTTTGGGCCTCGGGAGTCTTGAACCAGTCGTGCTCGTCCGACAGCATCGTCTTATATCACCTCAGTATGTTGCGCAGTGGGCAGCTGACCGGCACGCACAACTCGCCATCCTGCATACAGACTTCCCCGGCATGCAGTCGATGATTCCGGCTAAGTGGATCCTGGTAGAAAGCTGGTGTTTCCCACATAACACAGTTTTCCTCAACCATGTCCAGAGTTTCTATGTGCCCGACTTACAATCTGCGGTTGTAGTCCGTACACAAATGGCGCAATTTCATTCCCTTGACCCAGAAGTTGTACGCTACCGTTTTCCGCAGGACGGCGCCCTGCCGCCTTCGCCAGAGCGGGGTGAATCAGTAACATGCCCGGTCGCCCTGGGTAAGTAAGAACAAATCTAAGTCAATCTCAGCAAGATTCGTGTAGATATTTCCCGGTTACCGGGCAAGGTTTACGCGCCCGCCTCGTTCCTTAGAGAATCCTAATCAAAGCCATTGTTTTGTTCACTTTGGTATAAGTCGCAACATACCACTTAGGTCTGATATCAATTTGCGGCTTTTATTTTTAGAGTCACTTAAGAAGTGCTGAGTACCAGGCTGCGCAAGCAGGCAATACTCACAGTCAGACCAGCGTCAAGGCTGTCCTTATAAGTCACGAACGCCCTGTACTGTATCACTCTTTGTTTCACTTAATGGTCTAGCGTCTTTAAGATGCATGACGAATTACTGCCGGGTGCTCTCGAAGTGTGGATGAAGTGATCGTAGCGGGAGTGAATGCTGCGGCATTGGTGCTTTCTCGGGCCGTTCACTTATTTTACTTCGCGGGAGTTATCAATGAGATTCCAGGATTCACTTAAGGGCCGGAAGCGTTTAGGGTCCATGTTGTATTTGGGAGTTATGGGTGTGTTGTCGCTAGTGATCAGCGGCAATGTGAGTGCTGTCTGGGCGCAGACCGGGGCAACCAACATTGCCATCGGCACGACAGTTAAACAGCCGACGGTCAAACGCCTTGGCATTAACCTGGGTGGACAACTCTACTACGATTCCGCGCAGATGCTGCGCGATATCACCTTCAACAATCCTGGTTTCGAAGGCCAGCAGTGGCGTTCCGTCATTACCTGCACGCAGGTAAGCAAGAACACCTGCACCGACGGCAACGGCTGGTCACAATGGCCGGCCAATTTCCTGCAGGGCGGCAGTTTCAACTTCAT
>CAZZXL010000306.1:0-3025 GCA_964658035.1 uncultured Acetobacteraceae bacterium | reverse complement strand
CTGGCGGCACACCTTCGCCTGGTTTCACCACGTATTCAAACCAACCTCCGACCATAGGAGTGTCAAGAGCTACGCTCGCACTGCGAACGCCCGGCAGCGCTTCCAGTCTTATCTTTAATTCCCGGTAGAGCGTGTCGAGATCAGCAACCGTGTACTTCGCCAGCGGTGGTTCAATAGTCACAATCTCGCGATTTTGTGTTTGAAAACCAAAATCCTGATCACGCAGGTTATTGACACTGTGCGTAAGCATGCCTGCCATGGTCACCAGTGTGAGCGAAAGCGCCGTCTGCACGACGATCAGGGTCTTCTGTGGCAAACCTGCACTGCCGCCGCTCATGGTGCGACTCGCTCCCCTCATCGAAACCATCGGGTCAGTGCGCGAAGCGAGAATGGCCGGTACCATCCCTGCAACAAGGCCGGTGAGTATGGACAACACCAGGCAGAAGCCCAGCACCGGCAGCGACGGCGAAACATGCACCGGAACGACGACGGCATGGCGAAACGCCATGCGCACGATAAGCCCCGCGCCTGTCCAGGCGATCATGACACCAAGCACGCCTCCCAGTAACGCCAACAGCAGGCTTTCGATAAAAGATTGTTGCAGAATCCGTCCCCGGGATGCGCCCAGTGCACGTTGCAACGCTGTCTGAGGGCGTCTGGCCATGCCCCGGGCGAGAAACAAGTTCGCCACATTTGCACAGCCAACGAGAAGCACGGCCGCACAGATGCCCAGCAGGATGTGCAGGCTGCTGCGATACGAATCGCGCATCTCGCCGACACCCTGCGCACCCGGGCCAAGACGAATGACCTGCCGCGGAAGTTGGTCCTTAAGCTGCGATTGGAATTGCGGCGGCAGTGCGCCCTCGCTCGTCAGCCAGTGCTGCAGGTCAGCAGTCAGGCGATCAGCCACACCTGCCGTGGTCGCGCCGGGTTTCAACCTGCCGATCATCCGAAGCCAGGCCATGGACGGAACGTCGCTATAGGGAGCCTCGGCATCGGTCAGGTACTCGGTGGATAGCGGTACCCACAGGTCCATGGGGTTGCTGGTAAGCGTGTCGCCGAAAAAACCCGGCGGCGCAATACCAACAATGGTGAAGGGAAAGGTCTCGATCTGGAAGGTCGCACCGATGATCTTCGGGTCAGCGCCATAATTCTGCCGCCAGGTACGATAGCTCATCACTGCCACTGCCGGAGCTCCCCGCCGGTCGTCTTCGGCAGTAAACATTCGACCGGCGACTGCATTCACCCCGAGCGTCTGAAAGTAGTTGCCGCTTACATATTCGCCCATCAGTGCGCGTGCCTGTGCACGATCGGCACCGTAGCGGACACTCAGTACGCCCGGCAGCGCCTGGAAGGCGGCAACCTGATCGAATTCCGGTTGCGCCAGCGGTGCCAGACGTTTGTAAAGCTTGAACGAGTAGAGGTCCCAGTCCTCCTGCATCCCGTTGGTCAGGCAGCACGTGCTGCCAATGCCGATCTGGTAAAGGCGTGATGGATCGGTCACTGGCAACGACCTCAGCATGACTGCATCAATCAGCGAGAAAATGGCGGTGCAGCCACCAATGCCAAGCGCCAGCGTCAGCACAACCGTGGCTGAAAACATGGGAGCCCGCTTCAACTGCCGCAGGGCTTGACGAAGATCAAGTAGAAATATCATCCAAAAACTTTCACCTGTTGCAGATGAAGTCTTTATATCGTCAAGCTGTCAGAGAAACAAAAGGATTCTCCCGACCTGCGCCGCACGCCTTCTTGATCAACTTACTTATGGATGGGCTGCCTGGATGGTATCCATCGGCTGCTTCCTGTACGTGTCCGCGTCGCGTGGAGGCATTGAATATCTCAGCGAACGGTTCATCAATCGTTCTGAGCGGCCCATGGATTGCGAAGCGGACTTATATTCAATGGTCGGGGCGGAGGGATTCGAACCCCCGGCCCTCTGCTCCCAAAGCAGATGCGCTACCAGGCTGCGCTACGCCCCGACTCTTCGAAATTGTAGCAGTTCCCATCAGCCGTGAAGACGGCCAGGCTTGTCTCTAAAACCAGCACGTCGCTGCGTCTCTGGCCGCCAGATGGCCGCTACATGATAGACATTTCCAGATCGACAGAGGTAATCCGATCACTTATGAAGCAGGTACCAGTCAACGAAGACGACCAGTGCGATGAGTGGTAGCGCGAGAACGATGAAAAGCGTGAAACCAATTACCAGTAGAAACAACCAGTCACGCCATGTGTGGCGACGCGGCTCGGCCAGGTGCCGCGTGATGAGCGCGTAGTTGCGCCGATTCGTTTTCCACGCAACATCGAAAACATCGCCCAGGAAACCACGATCACTTTGTCACACAAGCCCATAGCTCTTTAAAAACTTTATATATATAACCGGTAGTAGTCCTTGCAGATCTGTGGACAATCCAAATGACAGCAAACGGAGCACGTCCTTCGGACGCGGGCTGATGACCTAACGGCCCATTTCTTGGATCTGCGCCCCAAACCCGGCAGAAGCAACAGCAAAAGCAAAACCTTCCTAATGAGAGTGGGGTCGGTCTAGCGGTTGTGGCTAACGATCAAATTGCCTTGGCAATCGAACGGAGAGGCATCCAGAACAAGCCGCAACGCGGCGAGTGAGGCATCCGTACCAACAACACGACACAAGCACCGCCACGAGGCCAGGGAGTCTAGAACCAGAAATCCGCAAGCAAGCGGTGTCGGACCGGATCACTTTATCAAATATGATAAGTTGAGGAGATGAGTTCGCCTGTGCCGATAGTTCGGAAGATCGACTTCTACACCGGCGACGACGGCTCATTACCGGTGCGCGCTTGGCTCGACACCGTGCCGCAGGATGTCCGAGGCAAGGTGCTTGCCCGGATCTAGCTGCTCAGGACAGGAGGGCCGACGCTCGACTATCCCTATACCTCGCAGATCGAGGCCAAACTCCGCGAAGCCAGGCTTAGAGGGGTCGCTACACCAAACGTCAAAAATCGTACGCTTGTATTTTGATTTTGTGGCAGATCGTTCGTACGCGGGT
>CAZZXL010000305.1:0-3092 GCA_964658035.1 uncultured Acetobacteraceae bacterium | reverse complement strand
AGAGGAATTCAAAGAAGCGGCTGGAGGTGACCAGTTCACGTTCCAGGAAGACGCCAGCAAAAAACGGCTCAAAAAAGCGCTCGATCATGGCCGGGCTGAAGCCGAAAGCCGTGAGATGTTCGCGGGTGGTGCTTTCGTCGCGAGTAAAGAGGTCGGCGACAGTTCCCTTTTTGACATGGCCGCGCAACCTGGCAATGAGCAATTTGTCTTTGAACGAGACGATGCCGTCGAAGGCGAGGCGGATGGCAGCAGCCATTGAATCGCGAAAAGGGTCGGCGAAATGGTGGAATTTGTCCTGGTGGCGGACCAGCGCGCCACTCGAAAACTTTTTCAGGCGCAGGGCTTTCAGGTCAATGAGTCCGTCAAGGGCTGGGTACCCGGTAAGCAGAATCTGGAAGCCTCGATCGAGCCGGAACCCTTCAACAATGTCCGTACGGATGCGGCCGCCGGGAGCGTCTTCCTTTTCAAGCAGGCAGACCTTCGATCCAGCCGCTTCCATGCGCAGGGCGCAACTGAGACCGGCTAATCCCCCTCCTACGATGATGGCGTCGAACATCAGGTTTTGGCTGTCCCCCGGGACGGGCTACCCCCTCCCCAACTTGTCTGTCAAGAAACCTAAATTATTGCAGTGAAAGGAGTTGCAGCATTCCTTTCGGCTAAATACTACTCTCCAAACGACTTACCGCCATCCGCAGCGCTGAGGCGCCAGGGCCTTCCAGCTTTCTTTTCGGATGAGCTTCGTCTCGGCCGCCCGCCTGGTTGTGCTGCACTCTGCCCTATTACCAGTGTAGAGGATTGCGCATAATCAATCGGCAAGTTTAGCCAAGGCTCATGGTGGGAACAGGCACGCAACAATTTACAAGGCGCAGCAAGGGAGCAGCTCGACCGTATTCGGGCTTAGTCGGAAGTCAGTCCAGTTGCTTCGCTGGATCGAGAACGGCGGCCATGCGGGGGAGGAGGAGCGGCGTGGGCGCAGGTTCTGCCGGCACCATGCCTTCCAGAACAAGCTGATCAGCGGCTTCAGTAGAAAGCGGCCTGGACAGAAAGTAGCCTTGCACGAGCGAGCAATCGGTGGTCTGGAGCTCCTGCATCTGCTCTACGGTCTCAACGCCCTCGGCAACGGTCTGCAGACCGAGTTGCTGGGCAAGGGAGAAGATGGCGCGGATGATGGCAGACTTCTTTTCGGTGCCATCGAGGGGCGAGATAAACGAGCGATCAATCTTGATGGTGTCAATGGGCAGACTTTGCAGGTAACTGAAGCTCGAGTGGCCGCAGCCGAAGTCATCCATGGAAATGTGAACGCCCCGGCTGCGCAGTTCGCGCAGGCGGATGGAAGCGGCGCCGGTGTCCGCCACCAGCGAGGTCTCGGTAATCTCAAGATCAAGCAACTCTGCCCGGAGACCGGTACGGACCAGCGCCCTTTCAATGATGCTGGTAAATTCAGCCTGCTCCAGCTGGACTGCCGACACGTTGATCGAAATCCGGATGGGGTTCGAGGAAGAGTCATTCCAGATTTTTGCCTGGCGGCAGGCGGTTTCAAGCACCCACTCGCCAATCGGCAGGATCAGGCCTGTCTTCTCGGCGATGGGAATAAAGACCTCCGGATTGACGGCGCCAAGGACCGGATGCACCCAGCGCAACAGCGCTTCGAAACCAACCAGCCGCCTAAGAATATTGAACATTGGCTGATAGACCACGTGAAACTGGTTGCGTTCCACTGCGGAGCGCAGCTCCCACTGCAACTCTATGTTGTGCTGGGTCCGTGCACCCAGGGTTTCACTGAATGCCTGCAGCCGATTGCCGCCGCCATGTCTTGCAGCATAGAGCGCCAGATCTGCCCGGTGCAGCAGGGTTTCGCCGTTGTCGCCGTTGCCCGGATACATGCTGCGACCGATACTGGCCGCGAGCGTAATGGTGTGCTTTCCTTGCTGCATGGGCGCACGCAAAGTGGCAAGAATACGGCCGCATGCTGTGTCCGCCTCGGCTTCAGATTTCAGATCAGACAGGATGAGGATGAAGTCATCGCCGCCCTGACGTGCTACCGTATCGATCTCTTTCAACGAGCCACGCAGTAACTCGGCGACATTGCGCAGCACACTGTCGCCGACCCTGTGGCCGAGAGTTTCATTAATCTGTTTAAAATGATCGAGGTCAAGGTGGCAGACAGCAACCTGGGTGCCGTGACGACGGGCATTGACCAGGGCGCGCGCCAGGCGGTCTTCGAGCAGCATGCGGTTGGGTAGACCCGTAAGGTGATCATGCTGCGACTGGCGGAGCAGCTCCGAGTGCAGGAACTGATGTTCAATGGCAAGGCGCGCCAGGTCACAGATGGCGGTCACGGCTAGAGGAGCAGGATACGCATCCGACGCGTTGTCCTTATTCAAGACCTCGACCACGCCCAGTACCTTGCCCGCAGACGAAAGCAGGGGTACAGCGAGACAGTGCTTGAACTCCGACGAAACCAGCTCCCGGCACCCGCAAGAGCTCTCTTCGGTTTCTGTTAGGGCCTCGTTTTGCGCAAAGGCAACAGGCGCCCCGGTGTCGGCTGCCCGGCCGCACGCAAGGTCCGTGTCATGGATAGACACACTCGAGAACCGTTTGCGCAGGCTGTCCGGCAAACCCGACTGCGCCGCCAGCCGAAGACGGTCCCCTGCATGCAGTAAGACAGCGATCGACGTATCCGGAAGCAGGTACTCCCCGGCGGCAGCAATCATCAACAGGGTCAGGTCGAGCTCCTGGTGACTCGTGATCGCTGCGAAGATGCGGCTCTTCTCCGCTTCCCAGGCTTCTCTCGCTTTTCGAGCCGTAATATCCTGAAAAATGACGACCGCGCCGGCAGACCTGCCCTGACGAACAATAGGCGTGCTGGTGTAGGACACGGGAAAGCTCGTCCCATCCTTGCGCCAGAACACTTCCGACTCGGAATGATGAACCGCCCCATCCTGCAGAGTGCGGTAAATAGGGCAGGAGCTGGCCGGATAGTGAGCGCCATTCGCGTGCGAATGATGAATGGTGACATGCTGCGGCTTGCCAATCAGTTCCCCCGGCTTCCAGCCTGTCATGCTTTCCGCAGCCGGATTCGCGAACATGGT
>CAZZXL010000304.1:0-3116 GCA_964658035.1 uncultured Acetobacteraceae bacterium | reverse complement strand
CGCAAGCTCCTATGCTGGAGTTCGCAAGCTCCTACGCTGGAAATGACCGGCCGTCCTGCGATGGAAATTACTTCCCCGGCAGTTTCGTCCTGGTCGTCGAGTCGACCGTGTACAACTGGCAGCCGCTGTTCTGCTGCTTGAAGCGGAAGTAGGGATGAAAGAACAGCGCGGCGCGAACGTCGCCTGAGCCTTCGACCAGTTCAGTCAGCCAGATACCGTCAGGTTGCGGCGCCTGCCGGATGTGGAGCATAAAACCTTTGTGCAGGTCGCCGACCAGGCCGCCCGCTACCTTCACATCTTTATCCGTCTTGATGTCCAGGTCGAGGAGTTCGCCGGTCTCTTCATCCAGCGCCATGGTGCCGGTGACGGCCTGCATGGCGCGGTCTGTCAGGTCCTTGGACTTTGCATTCGGATCACCCTCGATGTGAAAGAAAATGGTGGGACGATCGTTGACCGTGGCGCGCCGTTCGCCGCTCGTCTTGATCATTCTCAGCACGGACTCGACCTGTTTTTCATTCTCGTTATTGGCTTTCGTCAACTGCTTCGGATCGCTGTACTTGGCCGCTTCCTTGCTCACGCGCTCGTCTTCTTTTTTCTCGGCGTGGGCGTCGAGGGCCTTACCGTCTTTGCTCAGGGTGCGGTCGATCTCGTGGCCGTTCACGAAGAACTGCTCTTCTTCCTTGGTGGTGGTGTCTTTCACCTTTCCCTTGTTGTCTGTGCGGATAACTTCACTGCGCACTTTGCAGGAGTAGCGCTCCTGCTGCTCTTCGAGCTTTTTCTGATTTTCCAGGGCGAGTTCAAGCAGTTGATGAGCGTCGGGCAGTGGCTTGGCAGACGGCGCAGCGCTGGCTGCAAGAAGCAGCAGACTCAGAATCATCGGTCGAGGTACTCCTGCTCAAGAATCGCATGCCTGCTGCCGGTCGCGAAACATCTGCTTCTTTTAAAAGCTACAGAAAACCGTTGCTCTCTACCCCAAAGTCAACTGGTAGCCTGCGTGCAACTATAATGACCTATGGCAACGGCCCGCTCCACTGCGAGAAAGGCTAACCTGACCCCACCCCCTGCTCCGCCCGTGACCACTCCGGTAGCGGGGAAGGGTTCTTCTGCTACGAACAGCCTCGGCGCCAGCCAGGGCGTGGCGGATGAAAAATTTCATCGCCTGCTTGAAACGCTCAAGGCCAACCGCCCGACCGAAGACACCGACATCGTTCGACGGGCATGGGAGTTCTGCGTGCTGCATCACGAAGGGCAGATGCGGGCATCCGGCGAACCGTACGTGCTCCATCCGCTCGAAGTGGCGCTGGTGCTGGCGGAGATGAAGCTCGACTCAACGGCCATTGCCGCAGGTCTGCTGCACGATGCTGTCGAAGATACGCCGGTGACGACTGCCGACATTACGCAGCAGTTCGGCGACCAGGTAGCGCACATAGTCGAAGGCGTCACCAAGATCGATAAAATTCAGTTTGCCAACAGTGAGGACAGGCAGGCAGAAAACGTACGCAAGATGCTGCTGGCAATGGTCAGCGATGTCAGGGTAGTCCTGATCAAGCTGGCGGACCGCCTGCACAATATGCGGACGCTGCAGCATCTGCGGCCGGAGCGCCAGCAGGCGATAGCGCGCGAGACACTGGATATCTACGCGCCCCTGGCTCATCGGCTGGGCATGGGCAAGGTGCGCGGGGAGCTCGAAGATCTTGCCTTCCGCTACGTCGATTCCTTCGGCTACGAGCAGGTGCGGGATGCGGTCGATGCCCGCCGCACCGAAGGCGAACAATTCCTCGCCGGCGTCGAGCAGATGCTGAACGACAAGTTGACCGAGAACAACATCACGGCCCGGGTGCAGTGGCGGATCAAGCGCCTCTACAGCATTCATCAAAAACTGCAATCGCAGCGTACGACCGTCGACCAGGTTTTTGATCTTTTCGCCATTCGCGTCATCACGCAGACGGTTGGCGATTGTTACGCCGTCTTCGGGCTCATTCACTCCCTCTGGCGACCTGTGCCCGGCCGGATCAAAGATTTTATCGCCATGCCCAGGCCCAATATGTACCAGTCACTGCACACCACGGTGATGGGCGAAGGCGGCCACCAGTTCGAAGTCCAGATCCGCACCGAGGAAATGCACCGGATCGCCGAAGAAGGCATCGCGGCGCACTGGAAATACAAGGCCGGCAGTACCCCGGTGAATTCGAAGGATGAGCAGCGCCTGGCCTGGGTGCGCCAGCTGGTCGAATGGCAGCGGGAGATGAGCGATCCCAATGAATTTCTGTCGACGCTGAAGATCGATCTGTATCCGGAAGAGGTGTACACCTTTACCCCGAAGGGCAAAGTGGTGGTGTTGCCGAGCGACGCCAGCCCGATTGATTTTGCATATTCAATCCACAGCGAAGTGGGCCATACGTGCATCGGCGCCAAGGTGAATGGCCGGATGGTGCAGCTGCGCACCAAGCTGAAGAACGGCGACATTGTTGAAGTGATCACGCAGAGTGGCCACACCCCCAGCCGCGATTGGCTTACCTTTACCAAGAGTTCGAAAGCCCGCAACAAGATCAGGCACTGGCTGAACGAATATCAGCGGGAGCGTGCCATCGAGATCGGCAAGAAGCTGCTCGACCGCGAAGCCCGCAAGTACAAGGTCCCCCTGTCGCGCATTTCTGATGCGGATTATGTCCGGGTCGCGGGTGAGTATGGCGTGGTGACTGCTTCTGATTTGATGGCGGCCATCGGCTTCGGCAAGTATTCCGCGCGGCAGGTGCTCAACAAGCTTTCTCCCGGCGCGCTTACGCCCGGCCTGGCTGAAGTCGATGGCGATTCCAGCGTCGACACCAAGCTTGGCGGCATGTCGGAAGCGGTGCGCCGCGTTCATCTGAACCCCCGTTCTGACGCATTGGAAGTCGAGGGCCAGGATGACCTGCTGGTCTACCGGGCACGCTGTTGTAACCCCATCCGTGGTGAAGAGATTATCGGTTATGTCACGCGCGGCAAGGGGGTCGCGGTCCACGCCCGGGTCTGCCCCAACGTCCAGAATCTCCTCTACGAGTCCGACCGCCGCATCCAGGTCGAGTGGGGAGACCCTGAACCGAAGTCAGCCGGCAGCACAAAGCCCACCACCTACC
>CAZZXL010000303.1:0-3152 GCA_964658035.1 uncultured Acetobacteraceae bacterium | reverse complement strand
AGGAGCATTTGGCGCAGCCATCGCCTGGCCATTGAGCGTGATTGCCGATAAGGAAAGCGCGGAAACAGCGATGCCAGCAAGCAGAACACGGAACGTCGGAACAGATAGGGTCATTACGTCTCAACTTCTCTAGAGATTCACCAACACATACGCCAGGCGTTAAGCGCAACACCTGTGAACTGTCGGACGAACGCTGCGGACGATTGTGAGCAACCCACTCAGAACGGGTGCCGTGAATACAATCCGTGTTGCACCATTCTAAACACTGCGTCCTCCAACTTCCAGCAAGACCCTGTTCGCCTGCACAGGACTCGCCTTTCAGCTGCACAGGTACGCCATTTCACGAGAATTTCTGCCGGAAGTCCCTGCCCTGCACGTACCCCTACAAACGCTCTACAGATCGTTAGCCCAATTCTGTACGCCGACAAGGTCGGGCACACTCGCGAAAGCTTGATCGCTTGTGACAAGGATTGCTCCTAGAGCAATCGCGTGGGCAGCAATCTGCAAGTCGAGTGCGCCCAGTGTCTTTCCTGCCGCTTCCTGTTGAGCTCTAAGCGGCCCGTAGCGCGCAGCTTCATCCCTACCCCATGAACGGACCGCTATCCGGAGCAAGAACCACTCCAGTAGCCGTTTGCGCTGTTCCCCTAGCCCAGACTTTGCAATACCGTAGAGGAGTTCTGCCTCGGTCACTACGGAAATGCAGACAACCTCCCCTGCTTCCAGCGTCGAAATGCGCTTTCGCGCCGCGGGGGACGTACCTTTCAACAGATAGCTCACGATATTGGTGTCGAGCATATACAGCTTGCTCATAACGGTTCGCGGTGTTCCGGCGTGCCTTGATCGCGATGGGCGAGAAAGTCTTCGGGAAAACCGGCACCATCAATAGCCGCAAAAAGTTCGTCCCAGCTTCCAGGCGCTTGCGACAGGGTCAGGTCACCAGTAGCGGGATCCCGCCGGACATAGACTTCTTCCACGGAAAACCGGTACTCGGCCGGAATCGTAACATGCTGACTTCTGCCGCTCATAAAGACCCTGGTTTTGGCACCCTGGTTCATGGTTGCCCCCTGCTAGATAGCAGCGCTGTATGGCAGGCCCGCTGTCAACAAGCAGTCAACAAGCAAAGGTCGGTTCCAGTCATGAACAGACTCGGCAGGAGGCGGCTGGCCGAGACACTCTTGATCGACGGTCAGTGGATGAGGGTCAGTCGATGCGTACATGATGTCTCCGCAGTGCGTCTATACCCACAAAGCTAAAAACCAGCGGCAGCGACGGCATGGAGCTCCACTCCGTCTTTGCTATACTTAGGAACGATTCTCATCCTTCGATTCACTCCGCGATGGAGTTCGAAGGCTCTGTTGCTCTCGCATATCAAGCTAGGGGAAACCCCCGGTCTATGGCGTCCCGCACTCGTCGCACTCTCTTTTCTGCTGCCATCTTCCTGACCTCCTGCGGGTTGGCTGGCACGTTTGTCGGGCGACAGGTCGGCGCTCAGTCGAATGCTGATGAGTCCACCCTGAGGAACGATCTCAAGTCTTTCACCAACGTCTACCAGATTGTCGAAGCCAATTACGCAGAGCCGCTGAACGGCGACAAGGCTGGGCGCGCTATCTACGACGGCGCCATTCCAGGTATGCTGCGCGTGCTCGATCCTCATTCGAACTTCTACGATCCCAAGTCGTACGCCAAGATGAAGGAAGATCAGCACGGCAAGTATTACGGCGTCGGCATGCTGATTTCGCCGCAGAACAACAAAATTGTGGTCGTGAATCCTTTCGAAGGCACGCCTAGTTTCAAGGCCGGCATCAAGCCCGGCGATGTGATCGTCGCTATCGACGGCAAGTCGACTGACAACATGACCTCTGAAGACGTCGCCAACCTGCTCAAGGGACCCAAGGGCACGCATGTGCAGGTCTCAATGGCTCGTTACGGGACGCCGAAACCGCTGAATTTTGACCTCGTGCGCGACGAAGTTTCGCACGGCAGCATCGATCTTGCCTTCCTCATCCGGCCCGGCATTGGCTATATCCACATCACTCAGTTTCAGGAAACGACCGGCCGCGAATTGTCTGACGCGGTTGATAGTTTTGGTGATATGAAAGGCCTGATCCTCGACCTGCGCAGCAATCCAGGCGGACTTCTGAGTGAAGCAGTTGCGGTGTGCGACAAGTTTCTGCAGAAGGGCCAGGTCATTGTTTCTCAGCGTGGCCGCGCCTACCCCGAGCAGATTTACCGCGCCCAGCATGGCGCCAGCGATCACAGCTTCCCCATCGTTGACCTGGTCAACCATGGCACCGCCTCGGCGGCAGAAATCGTTTCCGGTGCGTTGCAGGACCATGACCGGGCGATCGTGGCCGGCGAAACTACCTTCGGCAAAGGCCTGGTGCAGACAGTGTTTCCGCTCTCTGAGAATACCGGCCTGGCGCTGACGACCTATCACTACTACACGCCCAGCGGCCGGCTGATCCAGCGCAATTATGACGGCGTCTCGCTGTACGACTACTACTACAATCACGAAGCCATTCAGAAGCTGCAGGAGTCCGCGCCCAACCGCGAAGTCAAAATGACCGATTCCGGCCGGACTGTCTACGGGGGCGGCGGGATTACCCCTGACGACAAGATTGATACTCCACGCTCGGACCACTTCCAGGACGTCCTGCTCGAGCACCAGGCCTTCTTCAACTTCGCGACGCATTACATGTCGAACCACACCGTCGCCAAGGATTTCCAGATCGATGACGCCGTCCTCACCACCTTCAAGCAATTCCTGACAGGTGAACAGATCCCGTACACGGACCAGGATTTTCCGCCGGTACTCGACTGGCTCAAGGCCAACATCAAGGCAGAACTGTTTACCTCGCAGTTTGGCCAGGCTGAGGGATTGAAGGTGCGGGCGCAGTGGGACCCGATGATCAACTCCGCTATCGGCTACCTGCCCCAAGCGCAAGCCCTTGAAGAAAAGGCCAGGCAGACGGACGTCCAGCGTGCCAGCGCCAGCCTGCATTCCAACCAGTAACGGTTGTAAAAGCCAGGAGTGATCACTGTTTCGATGCCCTACCGGGTGCGTCGTTAAGCGAACATTGAAATTGCGTGGGTGCCCCATGTCTCGTATTTGAGACATGGGACTCGACTGTCACCGATCTGTCTTCGCGAAT
>CAZZXL010000302.1:0-3204 GCA_964658035.1 uncultured Acetobacteraceae bacterium | reverse complement strand
TATTCTGACTGAGCGAGACAGCTTGCGGCTGCTGGCCAGGGGGGTGCCAGTATGGCTCTGTATGCAACGCCCCACGGCGCCACTCCATCCAGCTTCCCGGAGCCATTTTTTCGACCCCCTCAATAAGTGTCCAAGGGGCGGGAACGTAGTTAAGAGAAAGATAGCAATCCAGTCCCTGCCTGCTGATCTGCCGATCAATCTCCGGATGGATGAGTATGCCCTTCAGCTCCGAGGCAAAGAAGAGATCGTCTCCGCGATGCGCCAGGTAAAGCGGCTTGATGCCAACCCGATCGCGCGCAATCACTAATCGCTGCTCGGAGTTGGTCCAGACGGCAAGGGCGAACATGCCGCGCAGCCGCTTGAATGCCTCAACATCCCATTCCAGAAACGCCTGCAGGACTGTTTCCGTGTCACAATTCGTTTCGAAAACCCGCCCGTGCAACTCTAACTTCTTGCGCACTTCCAGGTGGTTATAAATCTCGCCGTTAAAGACGATCACTGCGTCTTGATCCTTGGAGTAAAACGGTTGGCTGCCTGACGAGAGGTCGAGAATCTTGAGTCGTGTCGCACCAAGCGAACATAAGCTGGAGCGAAAGGTCCCTTGCTGGTCCGGGCCGCGATGCAAAAGTGTGGCTGTCGCATCCTCAATGCGATGCAGGTTGACAGACCAGTCTTTCGTCGTAAAACCTACGATGCCGCACATCGTCCGCTGCTCCCATTCATCACTCTCGTTATCCCGGGCAGGACAAGAAGGTTAGCCAAGAAAACTTCAGGCAGTATTACTGCTTGGAGGTACTCCAAGCATTTCAGTTGCTTGCAATTACCCGCTTCAGGCCGTTGCCTGTAAGTACTTCATCTTTCTTGTTCGATTCATGACAATGGTACGACTTACAGTCTTACGGAATGCCAGGCAGGGTGCGGCTGGCAGCTTTCTCAAGAAGCAATGACTAAACGAAGGACGCAGCAACATGGGCGCAAGACGCAGATCGTTTAAAGCTGTTGTTGGTCCTTTGCCAAGTCGTGTCACCCTCTCGTCCTTAAGCAGTGCGCTACTCTACCAACGTGGAATCGTCGAGGAAGAATCAAGATGTACGTTACTCGTTGCCGCGGCAGAAGCTGCAGCTGAAAACCATTGTCTTCATCGTGATCATGGTGATCACGGGCCCCCTGGGAAATGTTTTACTTGGCAAGGGCATGAAGGATGTTCACCCTGTCATCTGGCCGCTGATGAAGCTGCTGCACACAAGTCTGAGGATTTTCGGCACCACGTCCATCTGGCTCGGCATAGCTTCTCTGCTGGCATTTTTTACCGCAAACATGCTGGTGCTTTCCTGGGCGGATTACAGCTTTGTCCAGCCGGCGTCTTCGATGGCCTACGCTGTCGTAGCATTCCTTGGCTATGTCATGCTCGGCGAACATGTTTCCACCTTACGCTGGCTGGGTATCGGCATTATCTGCACAGGTGTTTATGTTGTCGGACGCACCAGTCCACGTACCACGGAGCTTCTCTAAACATGCTGCAGATCATCATGTTCACCCTGATCGTCGTCGCAGGCACTGGCGGAGAACTCTGCCTGTCCCGGGCCATGAAGCATGTGGGCGAAGCTACCAGCTTTTACCCGGGAGACATCGCTCGACATATTCTTCGGGCCCTGCACATTCCTTGGATGTGGCTTGGCGTCGGTATGATGGCGCTAGCATTTTTTGCGCTTCTCGGTGCGCTTTCCAGGTACAACGTCAGCTTTGTTGTTCCCGTCACGGCACTCAGCTATGTAGCGGGGGCAGTAGGCAGCGTCCTGTTTCTTAAGGAGAAGGTCTCACCCACCCGCTGGATGGGCGTATTGATTGTGACGCTCGGCGTGTTTCTTGTCTTTCTCGGCAAGTAGTCGACGCGACGGACTGCATCCGACCCAAGCAGCGCCCAAATGTTCTAAGCTTCGAACATGGATTGTCTCTTCTGCAAAATAGCTTCAGGCATCATTCCTGCGAAGTTTCTGTTTCAGGATGACCAGGCGGTTGCCTTTGCTGACATCAACCCGCAGGCGCCGACGCATGTGCTGATCATTCCGCGACGGCATATCGCCTCGCTGGCGAAGGCAGCTCAAACCGACTATGCCCTTGTCGGCCACATGTACGGAATAGCTGCTGAGCTCGCGCGCACTTTGCATCTGGACCACGGTTATCGCACGGTCATCAACACCGGCGCTGATGGCGGACAGACCGTGGATCATCTTCATGTTCACCTGCTTGGTGGCAGGCACATGGGTTGGCCTCCGGGATAAACTAAAAGCCCGCTCTTCAGCGGGCTTTTTAGTTTAGAAACTACGCTTCAATTGCTTCCAGCTCTTCATCGAGGCCGTGCCGGCGCAGCAGGTTCGGCAGGTTCTGCGAGAAGGCAGAGCGAGGCATCACCATGTCGCAGCCTGCTTCAGTCGCCTTCTGCTTCAGATCACCTTGCAGGTGATTGAGAAAGCCGATGATTGAAGTGCCGCGCTTGAGTTTCGCTTTCAGCTTGGGAATGACCGTGAGCGGCTTGGCGCCCAGGTTATTCAAGTCAAAAACGATGAGCGACGCGCGCTCTTCGTCGCTGGCGCCGGTGATCTTCGCCAGGGTGTCTTTATCCGCTTTCGCGAATTCGACTTTAACGCCCAGTTTTTTGGAGGCTTCCTGAATCTTGGCGACAAAGAACAGATCTTCGATGAAAAAGTAAATGCGCACCGGGGCATCTTCGCGCACCGGGGCCGCCACTGCAGGCATGCTAAAGACATCCTGCTCGCCGTAAAAGCCGCTGTGCGGCATGCCACGAAATTCATAATTGTGGTTTTGCTGGTGGCCGTGATCAGCTACGTTGCCATTTGCGATCCGATAACTATGGTCCATCGGGCCGACAAAGACCTGCTGACGGCGCGGCTGCTTGCCCTTGCGCCGGCCGCCGGCATTCTGTTTCTGTCCGTTGCTGCTGCCAGCGCCATTGCCGTTGCCGTTGCTGTAATGGCCATTGGAGCCTGAGCCGTTTCCACCGCCATTGCCCTTACCGGGCTGGCGTCCCTGCGACCTTTGTCGCGGAGCCTCCCGGGGAGCCGGCGCCGCTTGGGCAGCCGCAGCAGCCTGAGGTAAAGGCGCCGGAGCAGTTTGTCCTTCGATTGGAGCTGCCTGACCATTAGGTTGCGCTTTGCCCTGGCTCTTGTTGCGACGGCGGCGACG
>CAZZXL010000301.1:0-3269 GCA_964658035.1 uncultured Acetobacteraceae bacterium | reverse complement strand
TCCGGTCGATCGAGGTGGCGGCCTACCATGCGCGGGAGGCGGTCGGGCACCTCAACTTTCAGGTGTATCGATAAGCCCGAGTTCTTCAAGAGCATGTTGACGAAGCTGTTCAAAGCTTTCGTCCGTAAAGCCCTCGACGTCATCGATGTCAGCCTCGTGTGACGTAGGAATCTTCATGAATAACTGATGGTTCTAAGCAGTCATCGGCTTGAGATAAGAAAACTTTCCCAGATCGCGTTCAGGGGCATGACTCTAGTGCGGCAGCACGAACCGCTCTCCTCAGACTGGATAAAGTTGGGGGTGGAAGGGGCCACTTGGTCGAACTTTTCCCGGAAGGACTTTCAGCATCCCGCCTGCATAACGGCTTCAAGTAAACAGCCTCTATTCAGTATTCATTGAAACATCGGTTTTAGACCGGCACACAAGGTGCCCGGCCGGGCCGAGCCATAATGTACATACGATGAAGAACGTTATCGCCCGCGCATTGCGCTCATGGCTCACACCTCTTGAGCTGGCGAGATTGGACTGCAAGTGCGATGGGCCTGTCTACGGTCGCGGTCGGAGGCGGAGCTATAACGATTAACCAAATTGCGCCCGCTGTTCTTGGCCGCATAGCAGGCGATGTCCGCTTCCCTTACCGCGTTGGTGACATCGCTCTCGGCTGTGATTGAGGTTACACCGATGCTGGCGGAGATCCTGAACACATGATCTCCCCAGCAGAAACGGAGACGGGCGATATCGTCACGGATGTTTTCCAGCCTGGCGCAGGCCACATCGGTGGTGCAGCTATTGAAAATAATGGCGAACTCGTCCCCGCCCAGGCGGGCCACTAGATCCTGTCGGCAGACGTTTCTGGTGATCAGGTCGCTTACGATGCAGAGCAGCGAATCGCCCGCAAGATGCCCAGCTACATCATTCACGTTTTTGAACCAGTCGAGGTCCATCGCGCAGATGGCAGAGCCGACCCCTGTAGCTTGTGCCTGAACGAGAGCATTTGTCAGCCCTTCCTCGAATTTGCGGCGGTTGGGCAGCTTGGTCAACGCGTCGTGAGTGGCGCTGAACTCCAACTCTCGTTGCACGGCGCGCATCTGGGTCACGTCGTGAAAGGTCAGCACAGCTCCCGTCACGTCTCCGTCAAGACTGCGGATAGGGTTGGCGGAGATCTGAACATCCCGCTTTGTGCCACTGGGCAAGAGGATCGCCGCGCCCTGCTGCATCTGCGCCGCGCTCTTGCTGGCGAGGCAAACCCTGACCGGATTCTTCAGCGGCTCACCGGACTGGGCGTCCACAAGGTTGAGGATCGCTTCCACAGGTTGGCCGCGGGCTTGGTTCAATGCCACGTTCGTCATTGACTCGGCGGCCGGGTTCATTAGGTCGACGCATCCGGTGTCGCCTACAGAGACGACACAGTCCCCGATGCATTGGACTAAAACCTTAAGCCGGTCTCTTTCAGCCTGAAGTGCTTGTTGGCTGACACGGAGCGCCTCTTCGCTCGCCTTCCCCGTGAGATCGCGCGTGACCTTTGCAAAGCCGAGGAGTTTGCCATCGTCGCGGATTGGGTTGAGGATGACCGATGCCCAAAACGTAGTCCCGTCCTTGCGAACCCTCCAGCCTTCAGCGGCGAAGTGACCGGTGCGCTCGGCCTCGTCGAGAGCGCGTTGCGGCGCTCCCTCCTCTACGTTCTTTGGAAGGAAAAAGCAGCTGAAGTGCTTGCCGATTATTTCGGTAGCGTTGTACCCCTTGTTGCGTTCCGCTCCCTTGTTCCAGGTGGTGATATAGCCTTTAGGATCGAGCATATAGATTGCGTAGTCTTCAACGGCATCGACCAGATGGCGAAAACGCTCTTCACTCTCGCGGCGCTCGGTGAGATCGCGAGTAACTTTTGCGAAGCCAAGGAGCGTGCCGTCTTTGCCGCGTATCGGGTTGATGGCGACCGAGGCCCAGAAGAGGGTGCCATCCTTGCGGACACGCCAGCCTTCAGCCGCATAATGGCCATGGCGGGCTGCCTCCTCCAAGCCGTGCTGCGGCATCCCGGCCGCGGCGTCCTTTGGAAGGAAGAAGCGGCTGTAGTGCTTGCCGATGATCTCAGCGCTCGTATATCCCTTGTTGCGTTCAGCACCGGTGTTCCAGGTAGCGACGCGACCTTGTGCGTCAAGCATATAGATGGAGTAGTCTTCGACCGCCTCGACCAAAAGGCGGAAGTGCTCTTCGTTTGCAGTGAGTGAATGGGGGGACATCTCTGTCATACGGTGAACTCCGGCGGGTATGCGAAAGGTCTACTTTGTGAAGTCACGGCAATCGGTCCCATGCCCAAGGACCTCCTACCCTTATCGACAACTAGATAGAATCCAAGCAAGTCGAGCTGCAAACTTTGGTCACAAGGGATCACGGTGTGACTTTCTGCGGGGTTTGTACTCTCTGAAACGACCGTTTCAGACACGTACGTCAATGTTCTGTCGATTTCGAAAACCTCGTCCTTGCCAAAGATCCGACTTTGCGGGAGAGTTCATTGGCCTTCGTTCGTGAGAGCCATATCCTGCGTACTTTCGAGAGACTCGCTCCTCATCGAAGCTCGATCCGCTGACGCCACCGCTCGTCATGGACGCCCACGATGAGCAACCACAGCGTCAAAGCCCCTTCGCTCAACAGAGCAGGAACCAAAATCCAGGGAGAGAAGAGCCGGCTTCCGAGTTGAGGCCCTTCTGCTCGGAGAGATTCCTCTGATGCCCGTCACCGTTGAAACTTATTTCAATAGGCTGGCGAAAGTCCTCCTCGACGACCTCCCGGATGCCGGCGGCGATGGAAGCCCCAAGGGCGGGCAATGGGCAGCTGTTCAAGTTCAGCGGCTGCTCAACTTGGGAGCCTGACGAAGGTAGTGGGTCAGTTTGGAAGTCTTGAACGGACTTCTAACGTCTCCACAGCGGTTCAACGGCGATTCTGGCAGGGACACGCTGATTAGAATTGAGAACGTACAACTCTGCTTGATCGCTTGATCGCAAGGGCTTGGCGATTGAACGAGGGCAATCATTCTTCTCCAGATGGTCGAAACGGCTGTCAACGCCGACACCTGCCGGGTAAAGAAGAAGTACGTCCCGAAGTCTCCCAGAGCAAAACCCAGCGCCAGAATGAGGGCGAACACGGTCCAGGTCTGGAAGCGGGCCTCCTCCTTCAGGTGTCCGACCGCCTCCCGCGCATGGTAGGCCGCCACCTCGATTGCCTGTTCTAGCCATCGCGGCCAGGCCGCGATGTCGCGTTTTCGAACGATGCGG
>CAZZXL010000300.1:0-3307 GCA_964658035.1 uncultured Acetobacteraceae bacterium | reverse complement strand
TTATGACTGTCAGACCGTCCGCTGCGCCAGGCATATGAAGATCACTTACAAGTACATCGAAGCCGCTCTGCCCAATGTGTCGTAATGCTTCGTTCACGTTGGCAGCTTCAGTAACGTCAAAACCGTCCTGCTCCAGCAGGGCTACGAGCAGTTCTCTCAGAACTGGGTCGTCATCAACCAGCAAAACGCTCGGGTTTCTCATAAATTGGTCTCCGCGATAGTTGGCCGCACTTTCCTACAGCATCTCTGCAACAAGTTTTACAGGGGCCTAAGTGGCGAGATGCATATTTCCAGGGTGTCTCACACAGGGCATACCTCGCTGTCACATTTTGCTCGCTGACTGATGGAGCTGAGTGCCATCGTCTCTGTCATAAATGAAGTCGCCCACCCCTCACAATGCTCTTCCCAACAAATACTAGAAGCGGTCTCATAAACGTCTGAGCAGCATAAGGACGCAAGCGAGTTGGACGAAGCCGAGGAAGTTTTCGATGTGGAACTCCCAACGCGTGACGAGCCTGCGGAAGTTGTGCATCCAGGCGAAGAGGCGTTCTACCTTCCAGCGTTTCTTGTAACGCCGAAGCTTGCGCCGATCCTGCGTTTTGCCTCGGTTACGGCGGTTCGGGGCGATCATCTCGATGCCGTATTCGTCTTTGAGTTTCTGGTCGAGCTTGTCGGAGTCGTATGCCTTGTCGCCGATCAATCGTGCGGGCAGGTCCGTCGAGAAAGCTTCCGGCAAGAACTTCCTCAACAAGCTTGCACTCGGCAGGCGAAGCGCTCGCGACAGATACGGCGAGAGGAAGACTGTTGCCAGCGGCGACAGCGACGATCTTCGTGCCCTTGCCCCGGCGCGTGGGGCCGACCGCGAAGCCCCCTTTTTCGCGCTCGCGAAGGTGGCATCGACGAACGCTTCTTCCAGGTTGAGCTTGCCCTGTTCGTAGAGCAGCCGCGCCAGCAGGCGCAGCGCCTCTTCGAGCTTGCCGGTGCGGATCCACTGCTGAAAGCGGCGATGACAGGTCTGGAACGGAGGATACTTCTCGGGCAGCTCGCGCCACTGTGCCCCGGTACCGAGCACCCAAAGAACGCCATTCAACACGGCACGGGTCTCGTGCCACGGACGTCCGCGGTTATCCTCGCGACGAGCCGGACGAAGCACCGGCTCAACCAACACCCACTGTTCTTCGGTCAACTCCCAACGTCCAGTCATGGCCGAACACGGAGCCGCTCAGAGCATTTCCAGAATGCAACAGATCACAGCCCTTGGGTATTTATGAGACTGGTTCTAGGCGCATTCAGCAATGAGCATAGAGCAATTGTGTACGAAATCATACAATTTTACCTGAGCTGTTCAGGGTCAACTTCTCTTTCCCCTTGACGATAGTTATTTCTCCCTACCGTGTTGCCTCAAATAGGAATGTTACCCGAGACGTAGTTGTCATGCGTAACAGCAGTAGCAGCCGTGGCTGTATCCATAGCCATCCGCCAACCTCCGGCTCGAGTGGAGCTAGTAATGAAACCATCGTTGAAGCGCTCGTGTTTGTCGCACTCTCGCTGCCAGCGCCGAAGACAAGGTGTCGGGCCATGTCGCTGCGCCAGGCTTTTACCCGCCGCTGCAGCGTACGTAGTTGACCGTGCTTGAACTGATCTGGCGTCAACTCCTGAAGCCTGAGAAAAAGTACTTTTGCAGTTGTATCCGGTGATATGGGGTGATCGCCTCCCTGGACGTTGTGGCGTGCCTGTTCCAGTCGATAGCTGGGGACGTTGAGTTCGACGATGGACCTGGGACCGTGGCCTGGAGATGGCGAAACACAAGACCTTCACCGTGGCCACGAAGGTGAACGTCTACTTCTGTGATCCGCAGAGCCCGTGGCAGCGCGGCACCAACGAAATACCAACGGACTTCTAAGACAGTACTTCCCCAGGAAAACCGACCTATCCGGCTACTCCCAGGCAGACCTCAAAAAAGGTAGCCCTGCGCCTCAATCAACGCCCGCGCAAGACGTTGGATTTTGAAACTCCAGCGAGTAAACTCCAAGCCAGTGTTGCATCGACCGGTGGAGACCGCCATAGCTTCAAGGAGAATATACAGAATTCCGCAAGGTTCTCGATATGGCTGATAAAGCAAGTGAAAGCCGATAAGAATTAGCACTGGCGTGTTGTAAAACAGTAATTGTGTTCTATCATCTTGAAAAGTCCATCTGTCCTGTTATTTCGATAGGAATAGAAAAGCTTTCAAACGTCAGATCAACATAACTGTTTTGGAGGACGTCGATGACGAATACCAATACGCAGTATAGATCGATGACAGACGCGCAACAGTTCGTATTTGGACTGGGGCTGAAAAGCATAGAAGAATGGAATGAATACGCCCACTCGCCGCAAAGACCAACTAACATCCCGGCCGATCCTGCTGAAGTATATGGCAGCACTTTTCCTGGCATGCGGACGTTTATGGGAATTAGTGAGAATCATGCCTATTCCTGGACACTGGAAGACGCCGATAAAATGACCAGCGCATCCAATGAACGGTACTATATCTCTGAAGCCAACCTGCATGCCAATGTCTTACATGAAGACGAGAGCGCCGGCGGACAGGACTCGCCAGAGAAAACCACCAGGACAAAGCAATACGCAGGCTCACCTTAGTCGCGAAGGCAAGCGCGCCTACCCGGCACCCTGATTCACTCAGGGTGCCGTTTGTTAGCTTACGAAGCCGGTGGGCATCTCGAATAGATTCAACTGCTGCTCGGTCATGCTTCCGTCGCTACGACAGAACGCTATCTGGCGCAGAGCTTGATCTTGCCATCGCCGTCAATGATGGACTTGGGCTAGAGCTATAGTCCTGAGCCAGCCCTACCAGACCCCTTCATTTTTTTAGTGGACAAGGCTCGCAATAGGTGTTACCTATCATGTAAGTGCAGTCATCTGCTACCCTCCTACTAATCGAGGCGGACAAACTCTCAACGTCGTTTCAGTGCTGAAGCGTCTTTAAAGAAGCTATCCTTTTCTTCCTATCTCAATGCCTGACTGCATGCGCCCAGCACATACAGGCCTCATCGTTGATCTTCCGTCACCGCTGTATAAGGATACAAAGGACTACAGTCGTCTTCTGCATAGGAGCACGCGCTGTGGCCCTGCGCTTCTAAACAGGCGAGTCCACGCAGGATTGCCTGGGAGGGACTACCGATGCAAGATGCAGTGCAGATTTGGTCGCCCATTGGTGAGGATCGCATCCGGGAAGCCTTCAAATATGCTGCTTCAGGTATGGCGATCACAGATCTGGATGGTCGCTTTGAGGAAACGAACTTAG
>CAZZXL010000299.1:0-3319 GCA_964658035.1 uncultured Acetobacteraceae bacterium | reverse complement strand
GCTTTGCCTTCTTCTGTGTGGAGTGCGTTGCTTTCGACTGGGGTGCTTTCGAGCCTGGCTCTTTTAGACCTGGCCCTTTGAAGCCCGGTGCTTTGAAGTCGTGTGTAGTCGCGCGGTAGCCGGCAATGCGGTCGGCGAGGCGTTGCAGTTCGGCCCGATCAAGCAACTTGGCATCGACCATGCCGACGAGCAGCGCCTCGACCGAGCCTTCGCAGAACCATTCGACAATGCGCTTGACCGCGCGGCCTGCGACTGCCTGGCGGCTTGCCGCGGGACGGTAGAGGAAGGTGCGGTTCTCCGTCGCGTGCTCGAGATAGCCCTTCTCTTCAAGGCGGCGGAGGACGGTCCGGATGGTCGATTCTTTCAGCGGCCTGCCGGCATTCTCCAGGTGTTCCCGTACCTGGTCAGCATTCTGCACTTTGTGCTGCCAGACGAGCTCCAGGATAGAGCGCTCCAGTTCGCCGAGTTCCGCTGGGTCGTGGCCGGGCGCTTCCGGGATAGCGGCTAAATGACGGGTCGTAGTGTTACTGATCATAATGTTACGGAGCGTAGCAGTTCAGTGATGGGAGAGGCAAGATATTTGTGTCGCCTTGTGCGGCTATATGCGGCTGGTATGGCTGGAAGAGAACTGCTCTAGAATAGCGGTATGTCTTATGTGTCTGCAGTTCGACGGCTTTACGCACTCGCGGCCGAGTTATTTACGGCTCCTGGCGAGCCGCGACGCAAGTTCGAGCTCGAGCAGATGCGTTTGCTGATGGAGGCCCTGGGCGACCCGCAGAAGACGCTGCGCAGCGTGCTGATCGCCGGCACCAACGGCAAGGGATCGACGGCGGCGACGCTGGCTGCGATCTTGGCCGCGGCCGGCTATCGGGTTGGCTTGTATACGTCGCCCCACCTGGCGCGCGTGAATGAGCGCATCCAGATTTTGAGCAGCGACCGTGATTCCGGAAGCGGCCTGGTAGAGCGCCGGGAGATCGCGGACGAGGCATTTGCTGCCGCCTTCGACCAGGTCGAAGCTGCCGCAGAGAAACTGGTAAGCGACGGCAAACTGCCCGCGGCGCCCAGTTTTTTCGAAGCGATGACGGCCATGGCTTTTGTCTATCTCGCCGCCGAGAAGGTCGACATCGCCATCCTCGAAGTGGGCATGGGCGGACGGCTGGACGCGACCAATATCGTTGAGCCTCTGCTTTCCATCATTACTGACATTTCGCTTGATCATACCGAGTGGCTGGGGCCGACTGTTGGCGCTATCGCTCGTGAGAAGGCGGGCATCCTGCGGCCGAGCGGCACCATGGTGACGCTGCCCCAGCATCCTGAGGCGAACCAGGCGCTGGGTGAAATAGCTGTTCCACTCGGCGTTAAAGGCATCAGCGCCGCGGAATACGTGCCATCGCACCTGCTGGTGCAGGAGCCAAGAAGCAACCGCTACAGCGTTGACATTGCCGGCGAAGCAGTCACGGTCGATTCACCGCTGGCCGGCCAGCACCAGCAGCGCAACATCGCGCTGGCCATTGCGGCCGCTGTCGAATTACGTGCGAGCCATGGTTACGAACTGGCCAATGCGGATATTTCGAGCGGCATCCGGCAGACGGAGTGGCCGGGACGATTCGAGTACTACCCGGCCAAGGCGACGCGCGCCGAAGTGCTGCTGGATGTTGGCCACAATCCTGCCGGGGCCTGGGCGCTTCGTTCGGCTTTATCGCGATGGTCAGAGTTGACTCCTTCGCGGACCTTGATCTTCAGCTGCCTGCGGGACAAACCCGCGGGTGAGCTTGCGCAAATACTCTTCCCCTTGTTCGACCGCGTTATCCTCACGGCAGTCGATTCACCTCGCGCGGCCAGCCTGGAAGAATTGAGCGCAGCCGCGGAGCCAACAGGCACCACGGTCGAAGAGTGTAGTGGGCCGGTGGATGCAATGGACCTGGCTACCTGGCTGACCCCGCCCAGCGGCTTGATTGTCGTGACCGGTTCCGTGTTGCTGGTAGGCGCGATCCGCAGTATGTTAACGGCGCAAAATACAAGAAATGTCAGCCTGGAGCCCGAACACGTCTCATGAACCAGAACAGCTCCTTCGCCCCCGTAAAAGTGCCTGCAGGGTTGCCGCCGGCCGTCGATGATGGCAAGCCTTCTCCTCACCTGCCACCCATAGGCCTGCTGGCAAAACTTCGTTCCAACCTGATCCAGGCGCCGCTGTTTGCCTTGTTTACCGGGGCATTTGGCAGCGTTGCGCTGGTTGCTTCGCTTTTTGACAAGACCGGGTCCTCCGAGCACTGGCTGGCCCAGCGATGGGCGCGCTGCCTGACAGTTATCTCCGGTACCTCGGTGACGGTGATTGGGGGGGAAGTCCTGGAGCAGCATCCCGTGGCCGTCTATGCCGCGAACCACCTGTCGTATATGGATACGCCGGTGCTGTTTGGCAAGCTGCCGTTCCAGTTCCGCATCCTGGCGCGTCACGACCTTTGGAAGTTGCCGTTTGTGGGCTGGTACCTGGGAAGATCCGGCCAGATTCCGGTAAACCTGGATGATCCGCGTGCATCCGTTTCGAGTTTGAAGGCGGGTGTGAAGACGTTGAAGGCAGGGATGCCGCTGTTCGTGTTTCCGGAGGGAGGGCGCGCCGTAGATGGCCATTTGCAGCCCTTCAAGAGCGGACCAGCGTTCATGGCGATTCGCGCCCAGGTGCCGCTGGTGCCGATCGCGCTGGTTGGCACGCATGAATTGTTTCCCATGCATACGCACTATTTCCGGCCGCGGCCAGTGACGATGGTGGTGGGCAAGCCTATCCGTACTGAAGGTATGGCAACGCGCGAAGCCGATGCTTTGACCGAGCGCCTGCGTGACGCTATCGCCCAGATGTATTACGAGCACGCGACGCTGCCGACGCCGGCGTATTCTGAAGAGCTATGACCGCCAAGCCGCACATTGCTATCCCTGAGCCGACATCTTTTGATCATGCGTATAACCAGCGGGGCTGGCCTCAATATGCCCGGGGAGTGGAACTGGCAGGTGGGATTGCTGTTCCTGTCCCGCTGACGGAATCGCAGGCGACAGTGGCCAGGATCGTCTCAGGGTGTGCGGGGATCCTGCTGCCGGGCAGCGGTGCAGATGTCGATCCTCAGAAGTATGGCCAGGCACGTCATGAGATGACGGCTGCTCCCGATCCCGTTCGGGAGGCAGTTGAAGAGTTGCTGCTGCAGGACGCCTTCAATCTGCACAAACCGATTCTAGGTATTTGTTACGGCATGCAATCGCTGAATGTATGGCGCAATGGCAGTCTGAACCAGCATATTCCGGGTACCGGCGTTGATCATGCCCCGGGACG
>CAZZXL010000298.1:0-3333 GCA_964658035.1 uncultured Acetobacteraceae bacterium | reverse complement strand
TTGGCCTGGTCTCGCTCATCGAGTCTTCGTAAGCGCTGGCACTGAGTGAGCGCAAGCCTACTCTAAACTGCCGATTCTACGCTGAACGAGCGTCCCGTTTGCCCCGTCGTCCGGGTCTCCACTTAGGGGTTCGGATACCGAGGAGCGCTTGATCGATCAATTGATTCCCGTACTCCTCCGTCAATGCGGGGTGACGGAGCAGAAGCCGGAGATACATCGGCGCAACAATCACATCGAGTAGAAGTTCCGGGTCTGTCCCGGCCCGGAATTCGCCCGACGCGATTCCACGCTCGATGTCGGCCACGGTGGATGCTCTTCTCGGGCGGATGTGGCTCTCGTAGAGTTCCGTCAGGATCGACGGATCTCCCTGACCCTCCGCGATCAAGTCGGCGACGACCTTTCCGAACAAACCATTGCATTGGGCAACAAGGTGCTTCACCCTTGTCCGCAGTGCCTCTTCCGCCGAAGTCGCTTCCGGCACTTCGAGGATGGCATTGAACCGATCGTGGAACATGGCCATGATGAGGGCGGCCTTGGAGGGCCACCACTTGTACAGTGTCGGCTTTCCAACACCTGCTCGTTTTGCGACAGCATCCATGGTCAGATCGCGAGCGGGTTTTTCTTTCAGCAACTCCGAGACGGCGTCCAATATCTCAGCATGAGAGACGGCCGCATCGCTGCGGGGCCTTCCCAGATGGACCGCTTTGGACTGCGCCCTTGGCATACCTCAACTTACCTGAACGACACGTAAAAAGAAATGAATCCTCAGCTTTTCCTTTACGTCTAGTAAAGTGAAAGTAATTTTGTGCAGATGACTCAGGGAGGAACAACAATGCAGACACTGCGGGAAGATATCAGTACAGCTTCGTGGCTGGTGCAACATACCTTGACCGCGGAGGACCGGGCAGCCATGGCCGCCATGCGCGCCATGGTGGAACCCAACAAAGGCAAGCTTCAAGGGATTGCAGCTCGGGTTCCTTTCGACGCGATCATGGAGCACGTCTCTGCCCCGCTCAGCGTAGTCTACGAGGCTGACCGTGTCGGAGGTGTTTCGGGATGGTGGTGCAGACCCGAAACCGCGCGGCCAGGCCAAGCGGTGATGCACCTCCATAGCGGATGGTTCAGCTGGGGCTCCGCACAAGCGTTTCGTCATTTGGCAGGACATATCGCTGTCAGTGCCGGCGTAGCGACCTTCGTGCCCGACTACCGGCTGGCCCCGGAACATCCATTTCCTGCAGCTGCTGAAGACATCCGAGCCTGCTATTTCAGTCTGATCGAGCGAGGCTTCTCGAAGATCGCCATTACGGGTGACTCCGCTGGCGGAAACCTGGCGCTTGAGTTGCTCGTGTATCTTGCTGCAACCAAGATTTCTGGCAGTGAGGCGCTTGTTGGAGGAGTGGCGCTTTCGCCAGTGACGGATCTGGCTCTCTCGGGAGACAGTTGGTCGACACGGGCTGATGCCGATCCATTCTTCACCCGGCCACAAGCCGCCGAACTGGTGCGTTCCTATCTGGATGCACATGGTCCGGAAGACCCATTCGCCTCACCGCTTTATGCTGATCTCAAGGGTCTGGCCCCGATCCGGGTCCATGTGGGCACCGACGAGGTTCTGCTCGATGATTCGGTCCGCCTGGTGGAACGGGCGGTGGCTGCCGGAGTCGATGCCCGGCTGGACGTCTGGCAAGGGATGGTGCATGGACACCTGGGAAGCATAGGACGCCTGGCAGCTTCCACCGAGACACTTCAGCTTATCGGGGAGTTTCTGATCGAACGCTTCGCCAACGCGGAAGCTCAACGGTAAGAGGAGTCATCGAAGGAGACGATATCGACCATGTTGCTTGCGAGTGGCCGCCATGGCCTCGTGGCGGAATTTGCCGATGCGGTCGGGACAGGCTCTCCTGATTTGTTGCTGTCGAGAATTGCGTTCCCGAGAAGAAATGAATCTCAATGAGCGCGAAATCTCTAGTGCCGTATCCGCACTGCTCCGCACCAGCAGCGTCGACGCCCGAAAGTTCTCGCAGCGGAGCAGTGCGGATACGGCACTAGAGATTTCGCACTAATCGAGAAACGACAGATGCGAAGCGTTTCTGGACAACAACTGTTTGTTCGCGTGCTAGACTCCGCACCTCAAGGGAGGACCGGCTGGGCGGTCAAGGAGACCGCCTCTATGGCTCAGAAGTAGAGGTAACGCGGTGGTCTGTTAACACACTCCGATTACCAGACCTTGATTACTCCGGGAACGCATGTTCTGGAGAGCCTGAGACTGATGGCTTCTCGGCGCACGTATGGGACCTGAAATTTAAGAAGCGAGAGTCTAGTAGACGATTCAGATGGGCTTAAACGGACGCTTGCAGAAACGCTTGAAATGCTATGGAATACTCCGTATGAAAGCCTACCTGATGCTTGCCGCAGCAACCCTCCTTCCTCTGTCGGTGTCCTGTAGCGCCCAGAGCTCGGATTTTCCGGGTGGTTCGGACATGCGATCGATTACGCGCCCGGCGAATAGTTTTTTGATCGGAGCCCTGCATATCGACAACGACGAGTACGAGGTGCCCGTGGGTCCCGTCGAGAGAGGAACAGCTCTCGGCAAATCCATCAAAGCCAGCGGCCCGGTTGATACCGTAGCGTATGCCGGACCAAAGTCAGCATCGTCTCTGACAACGTATAGCGCGCTGTCTGCGCAGCTCCTCGGATCCGGTTTCGTCGAAGTGTGGAGTTGCGCACGCAAAACTTGCGGAAGTGCCTACTCCCTTGCCAACATCCTGTTCCAGCCACTCGTCGATTCCATTCACACGGGCACGTGGGGCGGCATGATCATCGATGATCTCAGCGCATCGAACGATGACATTCGCTATGGAGCTTTCCGGAAAGGAACGGAGTACGTTCTGGCCTTGGGGGTCTTGGCCCCTGGACAAAATTCCGGAGCTCTCCTTGTCCGAGTGAATGGGCCCGCCGACGACCCCGTGCTTCGAGAGCCAGCAAGTCGATCCGCCGTGGATCCCGGCGGAGCTTCGAACGTTGGCGACGATGCCCGCACCCGAGCCACAACCGCGGCGCGCTCGCTCCTCCATCGCCTCGGGCACTAGCTGAACGAGAGTTAGCGTGCTCCATTTCACGCTTCGTCTTTGACTGCTTGCTTCCTTCGCAATCTCGCTCCGCAAACGGGCGTGACGGGTCCGGATTAATAACGGTATGTCGACTTGAACGAAGCCGCTGCGCGGCGGACGCGTTCGCGTGTGGCTGAGTTGAGGGTGGTGGCGTTGAGTTAGCGTGTGTCGCAGAGAAGGAGGTTCTCTGTGACCCAACTACGTCAGATCATGCTCGAAGAGCTGG
>CAZZXL010000297.1:0-3403 GCA_964658035.1 uncultured Acetobacteraceae bacterium | reverse complement strand
TACTCCTACCTTTGCCTCAGTTGTCTCGGGAGTGGACGAGGCTTTTGAAGGTCCGCTATGCCCGGATAGATTCGTGGTGAGAGACCGGACCGGAGGAAGAGATTTGCCGACCGCGTCTTCAGTCACCCCAACCTTGGCAAGTGACGTCGGCTTCGTCGATACATCATGATCGCTTCCATCCCTGGCTGCGGGCAAAAGCGCCTGTGCCGTTTGCGGATTGCGCAGTGGATCATCCGCCGGTAGATTATTTACCTCTGCGAACAATGCCGGCAGGTCCGTGTCATCACTGACGTCTTCGTTGGAACCAATCGATTTTCTTGCATCGTCGATTTCTTTCTGGGGCTTCAACTGCTCATCATGCGGCACGCCAAGGTATTCGAGGACGTCCTGCGCCACTTCTGCAAACACGGGGGCGGACACCCATGCACCGTGATGCTCACCCTGTGGCGAATCGATGATGACGGCGACGCTGATGGCTGGATTATTAACAGGCGCAAACCCTGCAAACGATGCAACGATATTCGTTTTAGAGTAGGTGCGCGTCGCAGCATCGATCTTTTGCGCGGTCCCCGTCTTGCCTGCCGCTGAATAGCCATTGAGCGCGGCATTGCGCCCCGTGCCATACAGGACGATGCCTTCCATCATCTTGCGCATCTCCGCGGAGACCAGCGGGGAGATCACGCGATGCGCTCCTTCAGGCAGCTTCGCCGGAAGCTCGCCATCCGGATGGAACGGCTGCGCGTGCAGGTTGCTGTTGGTGGAATCGGCAGTATTCATCAGCATGTGCGGAGGCAGATAGGTACCGCCATTCGCAATGGTTGAAACCATGCTGACCAACTGGATGGGCGTAACGCCGACTTCCTGACCGATGGCCAGCGAAGCAATGCTCGTAGCTCCCCAGCGTTGCGTCGGGCGCAGGATGCCGCGGGTTTCTGCCGGTAACTCGATACCCGAGCGTGCCCCGAATCCATACGCCCGCATGTAGTCGTAGAACTTTTCACGGCCCATGCCCAGCGCGACCTTGATAGCGCCGACGTTGCTCGAATGCCAGAGTGCTTCAGAGGCAGTAAGACGGCCGAAGTGGTCCCCATGATCGTCATGAATGGTGCGGCCAAAAAGCGTAATCACGCTGCCCTGGCAATCAATGATGGTGTCCGGCGTGATCGTTTTCGCATCAAGCGCAGCCGAATACGTGACAAGTTTGAACGTCGAGCCGGGCTCATAAATATCGCTCACGGCATGGTTGCGCAGCAGGCCGTTCGTCGCATGGCGAAAGTCATTCGGATTGAATGTGGGACGGATCGCCAGCGCCAGAATCTGCCCCGTATGTGCGTCCTGCACGACAACCGTACCGTTCAGCGCTTTGTACTTTTCCATGGCATGATCGAGTGCGTTCTCGGCCATGTGCTGGATATACTCATCGACTGTCAGCTGCAGATTTTCGCCGGGCAGCGGCTCCGTTTCCACGCTGCCCAGTACCTTGCGCTTGGCATCAACCGCATCCTGCATGTGGCCGGGCGTGCCATGCAGGTCGTCGTCATACTCACGTTCAATCCCGCCTAGCCCGGTGTCATCTGTGCCGACATAGCCCAGCACCTGTGCTGCCAGATTGTCATTCGGATAAACGCGCTTGAACTCCTTCTGAAAATAGATGCCTTTCAGGTTGAGAGCTTTCACTTTCGCAATGACATCAGGATCAAGCTTGCGCGCCACCCAGGCAAAATTGCGCGAAGCCTGCATGCGCGCTGTCATCTGCCTGCCAGTCGTAAAGTTTTCCGTTGGATCAAGATGCACAATTTTTGCGAGCGCCGAGGCCGTGGCAGCTTTGTCCGCAATCTCACTCGGCACAGCGAAGACAGAATCAACCGAAACCGTCATCGCAAGCTCGTTCATGTTGCGGTCGTAGAGAATACCGCGCCTTGGAGAGATATCGAACCCGTGCTGCTGCTGCCTGGTGGCAATGTCCACAAACTTGCTGTGATCAATCAGCTGCAGCCAGGAGAGCCGAAGGACGATGATGACCGCCCAGAGCATGAAAATGCCGGCAAGAATAACAAAGCGCAACCGCCGGGGAGCGCCTATTACACTCCGCGTCGAATGCGCTTTTGGGATAAATCTAAACTCGCTCACAGCCAACCCATCTTAAATTCTTCAACTCATAGGAAACCTGTAAACCAGCCGTACTCTCAAGGCTATTGCAAACTAGGCTATTGCGAACCTTTCAATACACCCGAGGCATGTGCGCCTCTGCCATCACCGGGCCGTTGTTGCCATCGGTCGTCAGATCAGGGCGGACCACTTGTCCCGGGGCCGGTGCTGTCATGCCAAGCTTGCGGGCCTCTCGATCCAGGCGGTTCAAATCACTCAACTGTGCCTGCCGCACGCTCAACTCGCGGTTCACTTCGCGCAGCTGCTCTACCTGCTGCTTCTTCGCTTCGACCTTGTAGCCGAACTCGATGGCGCTGAAATGCTGCCAGCCATACACCATCACCATCGCAAACAGGATCGACATGGCAACGGCAAACCTCCGCATCTCTTTCCTGCGTACAAGGTCTTCCGACTTGACGATGCGGGTGTTGTCGAGATGCTTGACGAACAACACTTCGGGCGTCGGACCGCGGCGTGCGCGCTGCTGCGCGTGAAAGAGCAAAGTATTGCGCTCCTGCACATTCTGTTCCACATTTGCGCCAAAGGATGAGCTCTCATCGAACCATCCAGTCCGTCCGCCGAGTGCTGCCGTGATTGTCTGAGTCGCCATAATCTTCCGCCTGTTCCCCCTCACCTTGCGACCGGGCCAGAATCGCTGGAGGAGGAGGGTGTTACGCAGATTTTGAATCGCACTACTTTCGCCTTGGAAAACGGTAGGACGATTCTGGCCCGATCTTTTTTGCTACTTAGCGTCTCGGCTGTCGCAGGCCTAGCTGGTATTCATCTGCCTGCCGCCGCTTCGCTTCTTCTAAACTTGCCTGTTCCAAACTCAACCCGGTCCGCTCGGCCGCGCGCAATTTAGCGCTGCGTGACCGTGGATTGCGATCCGTCTCTGCCACATCGGCCGTCTCGGGCTTTCGTGTGAGTACCTTCCAGATACCCTGTCGCCCACCCTCGCGGAAAGCGTCTTTCACAAGCCTGTCTTCCAATGAGTGGAAGCTGATGACAGCCAGCCTGCCGCCTGCCTTCAGCATTGTCGGCGCCTGTTGTAACAGTGCCTGTATCTCTTCCAGCTCACCATTCACGCGAATTCGGATTGCCTGGAAAGTCCGGGTCGCCGGATGAATTTTTTCACCTTTCATTGACGGGGCGCTGGCTGCTACGACTCGGGCTAATTGTGCCGTCGTCGTCAGCGGCCGCGCCCTGACAATGGCTCTGGCGATTCTCCGCGACCTCCTTTCCTCTCCGAATTCGT
>CAZZXL010000296.1:0-3454 GCA_964658035.1 uncultured Acetobacteraceae bacterium | reverse complement strand
GGCTGCGTCGAACTCGGGTAGATCGGCCACCTTGATGCGTTTACTCATGATCGTTCTCCGCACATTTCAGCAAGCGACTGGTGCTCTGCCCCTCTCTAATAGTAATCGAGCGATTACAGAATGCGTTTGGATAAGGTTCTACATAGTTCATCAAACATCACCTTGGATGAGCCTGAGTTGGAGAGCGTGAACGGCGCGGTCGCGAAACTGGAGCACTACGGTCCGACACTGGGCCGGCCTTACGTGGATACGCTGATTGGGTCAAAGTACCCGAACATGAAAGAGCTTCGGGTGCAGCATCAAGGCAAACCGTATCGCGTCCTGTTTGCTTTCGACCCTCGCCGGAACGCCTACCTGATTCTGGGCGGCGACAAGACCGGGGATGCCAACTGGTACGTTGACGCGATCCGCCGAGCGGAAGCGATCTATGCTCAGCACCTGATCGAGATAGGAGAGTGAACCCGATGGCCCACAAATGGAAAGACACATTCGCAAGCCGCTTTCGCCCGAAGCCGAGGAACGGCTTCAGCAGAGCGTGAAGGAAGCGGTAGCGGTCATGACTCTGCACCAGCTCCGCGAGGCCCGGAGCCTGACCCAGGTCAACTTGGCTAAGGTTCTGCAGATCAACCAGGGCGCGGTGTCGAAGATGGAAAAGCGGGCGGATATGTACGTCTCGACGCTGCGTAATTTCATCCAGGCGATGGGCGGCCAGTTGCAGGTAAAAGCCATCTTCCCCGAGGGTGAGGTTCAGATCGACCAGTTTGAGAACGTGGCCGAACCTGCCGACACTTCCCTCGCGCCGTCACGATCTGCCTAATTTGGGTAATTACATACTTGACACACAAGGCTAATTGGCTTACTATTTAATTCATGGAAGCCCCTCACACACTGCAAACCGCAATTATCTACTTCTCGGACGCTGACCGCGCTTTCCAATATGCGCTCAACCTGCGCTTCCCGAATGGCGTAGTTAGCTGCCCGCGTTGTGGATCTGAGAAGCACTCCTTCATCAAAACCCGTCGCATCTGGTTTTGCGCTGGCTGCAAGAAGCAATTCAGCCTTAAGGTTGGAACCATATTCGAAGATTCCCCTCTCGGACTCGATAAGTGGATGTGCGCTTACTGGATTCTCTGCAATAGCAAGAATGGCGTTAGCTCCTGCGAGATCGCCCGCACCATCGGCGTAACCCAGAAGTCGGCATGGCACATGCTGCACCGTATCCGTACCACCATGCATGATGATTCGATCACTAAGCTCTCTGGTGAAGTTGAGGCGGACGAAACCTTTATCGGCGGCAAGGCCCGCAATATGCACCTGAGCGTCAAGGCCCGTCGCATTACTGGCACCGGAACCAAGGATAAGGTCGCCGTGATGGGCATCCTTGAGCGCGGCGGAAAGGTCAAGACTGTCGTAGTCGCAAACCGCAAGAAAGCCGCTCTCCAGTCGGAAGTAAAGAAGCATGTCGAAGCTGGTTCCGCTCTCTATACCGATGCTCTTCTCTCCTACGAGGGATTGGCTGGACAGTATGCCCATGCGGTCGTGGATCATGCTGTCGAGTACGTCAACGGTCGCATTCATACCAATGGCCTTGAGAACTTTTGGAGCCTGTTGAAGCGCGGCATCAGCGGCACTTACGTTTCAGTTGAACCCTTCCACCTGTTCCGCTACTTGGATGAGCAGAGCTTCCGTTACAACAACCGCAAGAACATGGACGATCAGGCCCGGTTTGAAGCTGCTATGTCCAACGTGTTCGGCCATCGTCTGACCTATTCCGCGCTTACGGGAGCCGCGACCTCACACTAAGCAACGGCAAGGACGGGGCAAGCGCAAACGCTAGTCCTTGCTGGTTTGTTCTTTCGGTTTGGCTGGAGGCGGCTTGAACGGGCTCTCAGGCTTGGGTGCCTGAAACAGCTTCTTCATGCCGTCCTCAAACTTCCTCAACGCATCCGGTCCTTCGTGGTATTCAGTTTTCATCACCAACTCCCATGAGCAAGCATAATCCTCCACACGGCGGCACAGGTGGCAACAAAGGCGGCGGCCAAAGCCCCGATCACCATCGCAGCGTAACGGGTAATGTCGAGATTCGCGGGAGGGTTGAAGCTGATGTTCCACCAAAGCTTATAGACGAATACAAGGCATCCAACAGCAACAACGACAAACGCGAAAATAAGCGATTCATCGTCGAATGTGTAACCTTGCTGCTTCTCTTCACTGTTGGGGTTTTCAATTTCATTCAGACCAGACAATCCATTAAGAGCGCTGATGCGGCTAAGTCTGCTGCTGATATTGCTCGTCAGACGCTGGAAGCGGCCAATAGGCCGTGGATAACCGCCAAGACCGGAACCGTCTCTCCCCTCCAATTCAGTAATGCTGGCGCCTCGGTAACCATCACTTTCTCCCTCAAAAACATCGGTCATTCTCCGGCCATTAGCCCCCAATTGCGCGCTGACATCGTTACATTGCCTGAAAAGACTTGGCAAAGCGCGGAACTCCGGCAAGCCATAAAAGACGAGTGCAACAAGGTTGGCGATTCCTTTGCTGGATCGCCGCACCTGATACCCACTCTTTTCCCCGACGATTCCGCTACTCTCAATTTCCCTGCCGGGATAAACCACGACGGTATTAAGGGAGCATTGAGTCAGACGCAATCTGGGATGATGCAGCATCCAGGATTTGTCAGGCTCTACGTTGTAGCGTGCGTTGACTACAAGTGGTCGTACGCATCCTCGCTCCAGCAAACCGGGTATGGATTCCAACTTGGAACGCCCTCGGTGGTCGGCTACATGGGTGATATTCAGGCTCAAGGAACGCACCCGGAGGTTAAGCTCATTTTTCTTGATGATGTAGCTCAGTAGCGCAAGCCCTGTCACGGCAATTACAAGGTAGGCCCACATTCTTTGTGTGTCAAGTATGTAATTACCCTAATTTGGGCGTTCAGAGACTTCTCGGGTGAGGTGGAACTGCCCCCGGAAGTCCCTTTCTTGTGCTGCCAGCAGCATCTTTCTAACTGCTTTATGGATGGCCTGCTCTCGCACCCCATGCGACCCCTCAAGGCTTTCTTCCTTTATGGCCCGCGTTGTCATAACATACGTACATTGAAAATGAGGGGAGAGCAACCATGTCCATCACCACCGTTTCATCGCGGGATTTTGCCCGTGATCTGGCGCAGGCTAAGCGGGCAACGACAACCGGTCCGGTATTCGTCACGGATCGAGGCAAGCCGACATTTGCCTTGCTGAAGATCGAGGATTACTACAAGCTCGCCGGCGAAAAGCCGCGAAGCCTGCTCGACATCATGGATTCGCTCCCCGGTGGCCAGTTTGAGTTCGACCCACCAAAGTTGGACAGCATGGGCTTCAAGGCGGCGGAGCTGGAATAGTGTTTTTACTCGATACGAATGTGATTTCGGAGCTGCGGGTGGGCAAGGCGAATCCATCTGCCGCCGTACGCCACT
>CAZZXL010000295.1:0-3467 GCA_964658035.1 uncultured Acetobacteraceae bacterium | reverse complement strand
AGTCCAAGGCTTAACGCGGTTGCTGTGCGACGAATCTTCATCTTACCCTCACTGCATGAATGAGATGTGGGGAAGGCGAGGGTAGGTGGCCCGACGAAAGGAGAGCGAGTCAGGCATTCTTGGCGTCTTCGTACTCCTCATGCCAAGCGGTCTGTATTGCTTCCAGAAGCGGTTCCGTGGACTTGTTCGGATCGCCGGTGAAGCCGGGCAGTTCGGTCACCCACTTGTGCAGATCCGTGAAGCGGACGGAGTAAGGGTCAAGATCAGGAAAGCGTTCCTGCAGTTGAATGCCGATTTCGAGCACGTCGGTCCAGGTAATTTCACGGGGCATGAGTTTTCTCCGGGTTTAAAGGCTGTCCAGCGAGCCGGCAGCTTGCGGCTGACCGTGCTCGGGTTCGGCTGCTGCGAGTTCCATGCGGGCTGCCTTGCGGTTGCCCCCGTGCAGGATGGGCCGCTCAATGAAATGCCATGAAAGCCCTGCGAAAACGATAGCCGAAACCCCTGTGGCGAGGGCGGCGGCACCTTTACTTTGCAGGTGCGTGATGGCGTAGATATGAAAGCCCTGATGAACAAGGTAGAAGGTGTAACTGATGCGCGCAAGCCAGCGCATGGGAGCAACCGTAAGAACCCATGTGTAACGGCCGCTCAGAGCCCAGAGCAGCGTCCCGGACACAGCAACAAGAGAGATCTCATAAAGAAGCACATTGGCCGGGATGCTGGTGCCATACGTAGAGAAGCCTGGAAGCACACGGCTGAGCAGGATCACTGTGGGAGGTGTAAGGGCTGCGGGTATCAGGCCGAGATGCCCATATTTCTTGATCGAAGCGCTGTGTGCGCGCCACACAAAGGTGAGCAAGGCTCCCGCTGCCAGGCAGTCGCAGCGGAAGACCGTGCCGCGGTAGATGAACCAGTGATACTGGTCAAAGGCCTGGTGAGAGAGCCATGGGGTGAAGGCGGCGCGCAGAAGCGGTACAAGGATCAGCACGCCGATCAGGATGCGCGGAAGGCGCCGGACGCCGGCGTAGAAGACCACCACAGGCCAGACCAGGTAGAACTGCTCTTCCACGGCGAGTGACCACAGTGGCTCCAGCGAAATGAAGGGTACTTCGTGAAAATAGAAGCCCGTGTAGTTCATCAGGCCCAGGTAGAGGTACCAGTGCCGTAACCATGCAACGCCAAAGATCAGGCTCATGGTGAGGAGGAGCAGGAGGTAGGGCGGCAGGATGCGGCGAACGCGCCGCGCGTAGAAGCCGCCAATGTACGCCCGGAAGCTTGTCTTCGGTGCGTCAAGCAGGATGCCGGTGATCAGGAAGCCGGAGAGGACGAAGAAGAGATCCACGCCAATCCACATCATGCGGAGTCCAAGCGTGTGGCCGATGAAGACTGCAATGATCGCGAGTGCTCTAAGCCCGTCGAGTTGCGGGATCCGCTTTGCTTGAACAGTCAGATCGGCTTCCTGAGATTCGGCCCGATTCCTGTCGTCAAGGAAGCGCGCGGCATGGCGTTTAGAATAAACCATGTGTCAGTGAAGCTAGAGAAGAAGGGTCCTCCGGCGGGGATTGCTCCCGCGCATCGGCGCATGACCGCGCACCGGCGCCTTTTGGCCGTGGAGCGTCGGCTGCGCGAGCTGAAGTCGATCGGCTCGGCGCTGGTGGATACGTCGCATCCGTACATGGCGCACATTGTGCCCATGCGGCGCTGCAATCTCGCCTGCACCTACTGCAACGAATTCGATGACGTGTCGAAGCCTGTCGCGATCGCCGAGATGCGGCGCAGGGTCGATGAGCTTGGCCGGATGGGAACCGCGGTGATTACGATCTCCGGAGGCGAGCCGCTGCTGCATCCTGAGCTCGACGACGTCATTCGGCGTATCCGGCACACCGGCGCGATCGCCGGCATGATTACCAACGGCTACCTGCTGATGCCGGACCGCATTGCGCGGCTGAATGCGGCCGGGCTGGATCATATGCAGATCTCGATCGACAACGTCATGCCGGACGAGGTCTCGAAGAAGTCCCTCAAGGTGCTGGATGCCAAGCTGCTCATGCTGGCTGACCATGCTGATTTCCACGTCAATATCAACTCGGTGGTTGGTGGTGGAATTCAGAATCCTGAAGATGCGCTCGTCATTTCGAAGCGCGCCCTGGAGCTTGGGTTTTCGTCGACCATCGGCATCATCCACGACGGCTCAGGACAGTTAAAGCCGCTGGGTGACCGCGAGCGCAAGGTTTGGGACGAGGTGCGCAGCCTGACCCGCCGCTCGTACTCCCGTTTCAACCACTTTCAGGAAGCTATCGCGAACGGCAAGACGAACGACTGGCGCTGCCGTGCCGGATCGCGTTACCTGTACATCTGTGAAAACGGTCTGGTGCACTATTGTTCCCAGCAACGCGGCTATCCCGGGGTGCCGATCGCCGAGTACAGCAGGGCGGATATTGAGCGCGAGTTCCTGACGGAAAAAGGCTGCGCGCCGCATTGCACGATCTCGTGCGTCCACCAGGTGAGCTATATCGACCACTGGCGTGCGCCGCAGCATCCGGAAGCGGCTCCGCTCGGGCAGAGCTCCCGGTCGGATTTGGTGCAGATTCAATAGGCTCTCCGCAGCTTGGACCCTTTGTTTCTCGGGCGTAATCTAAAGAATTGCCATGCCTGACGCCCTTGTACTTTCGCCTGAACCTGCCATGCCCGAGCCGGTGCATAGCTGTCCGAGTTGCAGCCACTGGCTGCCCGACGGAACGCTTGCCTGCCCCGATTGCCACACGCTGGCCTATGGCCGGCACCTCAGTGAGCTCGCGCAGGGAGCACAGCAACTGGAACAGCAGGGCAAGTTGGTGGAGGCGCGGGACCGCTGGCGCTCAACGCTGGTCTGGCTGCCCGAGGGCACGGAGCAGTTCACCACGATCCAGCAGCATATCCAACAAATGGACGCGAAGCTGGAGGCCGAAGAAGCCAACAAGGCCAAGTGGACGAAACGCCTGGGACCTTTCGCGCCCTTGTTCTTGTTCCTGTTGAAGCTGAAGTCTGCGGTTTTTCTTCTGTTCAAGCTGAAATTCTTCCTGGGGCTGTTTGCGTTCTTCGGGCTGTATTGGGTGTTGGGCGGCTGGCGTTTCGCCCTGGGCTTCACGGTGTCCATCATGATCCATGAACTGGGCCACTACGTCGCAGTGAAGCGGCGCGGCTTGAAGGCTGAGTTGCCCATGTTCATCCCCGGCATGGGCGCGTATGTGCGCTGGTACTCGATGGGGGTTTCGCGCGAGGACCTGGCGATGATCTCGCTGGCCGGACCGCTCTATGGGCTGGGTGCGGCTGTGTTCTGCCTTGCCATTGCCTGGACCCGGCACAGTGTTCTCTTTTTGCTGCTGGCGAATATCGGGGCCTGGTACAACCTGTTCAATCTCACGCCTATTTTCGGGTTTGACGGCGCGCAGGCGACCTATGCTTTGTCGCGTATTCAGCGTGGAATGGTT
>CAZZXL010000294.1:0-3515 GCA_964658035.1 uncultured Acetobacteraceae bacterium | reverse complement strand
GAAGAGTGTCGAGAGAGGATACGATGAACAGTGACCTTTTCGCCAGGAAAAGGCCACCCTGTATCCAGCCGGAAACACCATAGCCTCAGGTAATTTGCTCTAAGATCGTCATGCAAGGCCAATCGAATCCGAAAGCGGCAGGACGCAGGCACCCGTTTTGACCTTCAACCCGGAGAGGGAAAGCTGGAAAGCTGGATGTATGCAACGACACACAAAGACATCTACTAGAAGACGGGTCGCTGAAAGTGTTCTTGCCGCCTGCGTAGCTTTCGCGCTTCAGGCCCTGCCCGCTCACGCGTTCCAGGCACAGCAGCCTCCGGGGCCTGCTGCAAGCGAGAATGTCGATAAAGTCGGTGCTGAGGTTTTCGCCTCCCATTGTGCCATGTGCCATGGAGAGAACCGGCAGGGCCATCCTCCCATGTTTCCTTCGTTGATAGGCGTCAAGCAGCGCAAGTCAGATGCCGAAATCACCACACTGCTGCACAACGGTAAAGGCAGCATGCCGGCTTTTCCTTCACTGAAGCCGGTAGAGATAGCAGGGCTGCTTCATTACCTCGGCACCTCTGCCACGGCTACACCGCAGACCGCGCCGCCTCCATCTGCCCAACCCATGGCCGCGCAGGCAGCCACCGACGCAGGCGCCGAGGTGCATACCTCTGACCTGGCCGAAGCAGGCAAAGGATTGTTCCAGCAAAACTGCGCCTTTTGTCACGGACGCGACGCCATGGGCGGCGAATCGGGACCTGACCTGACCCGCTCGAAGCTGGTAAAAACCGACGTGAAGGGCGACAAAATATCTATCGTGGTGAGCCAGGGCAGACCGGAAAAGAAAATGCCTGCCTTTAACTTCTCTACCCAGGAGATGTCACAGATCGTCGCCTACATCCATGCCCAGGAAGCCATGGCCTCGCAGACAAAAGGCGGCCGGCGCGGTGTCGATGTTGCTGACCTGCAGACAGGTAACGTTGAAGCCGGCAAACAGTACTTCAACGGCGCCGGCGGCTGCTCCTCCTGCCACTCCCCCACGGGCGACCTTTCCGGGATCGCCACCCGCTACGAAGGTCTGCAACTGGAAGAGCGCATGCTTTATCCGAAGGACGTCAAAGACCACATCACGGTGACGCTGCCCTCTGGGAAGGTGATCCACGGCATCGTCGCCTATCATGACGAGTTCACCGTAGGCATGCGTGAAGATGATGGCAGCTATCACTCGTGGCCTGCGCGCAGCGTGCAGTACAAGATTGACGCTCCGGAACAAGCCCACGTCGAACTGTTTAGTAAGTACACAGACGATGACATTCACAACTTAATGGCATACATACAGACGCTGCGCTAACCCAATCAACCGTTGCGCCGCAAGAGGATACTACTTGCCAATCAAGCTGCTGCCTACACTTGCTTCCGCCTGTGCTGTTGTGTTCTGCGTGCTTACCGCACCGCCGGCTGTGGCGCACGGTCAGAACGTTGTGGATGAGCGTCTGCTGCATCCTTCCACGGATAGCTGGCCTATGTACCACGGCGATTATTCCGGTAAACGGCATAGCTCTCTTACCCAGATCACTCCCCGCAATGTGCCTGGCCTCACCCTTGCATGGGCCTTCCAGACCGGTCAGGGAGCAACCCTCAAGTCTTCTCCCCTGCTGGTAGATGGCGTGCTTTACTTCACCGTGCCCGATAATATCTGGGCGGTTGACGCTCGTTCCGGCCACCTGATCTGGCGCTACAACGTACCCACCGGCAAGGGCCTGCACATCGGCCAGCGTGGTGTCTCCATCTACAAAGACTGGCTCTACTACACCACCCCGGACGATCACCTGATTTCGCTCAATGCCCGCGACGGCACCGTCCGCTGGAACAAGCTGGTTGCCGACGTAAGCCTCGGCTACTGGATGTCCATGGCGCCACTCGTGGTCAAGGACCACATCATCGTTGGCGTGTCAGGAGACTTCGACAACCTCAGCGGCTTCATCCGCGCGATCGATCCTGAAACGGGTGAAACCCAATGGCAATGGGACAGTACCTCCCCTCCGAATACTCCGGACAAAACCACCGGCGGCATGACCTGGATGACCGGCACTTATGATCCATCCCTGAACTTGATTTATTGGGGGACTGGTAATCCTACGCCGGTGCTCAACGGCTCCACCCGGCCCGGTGACGATCCATGGACCTGCAGCATCGTTGCACTCGACGCAGATACAGGCAAACTGGCCTGGGGTTTCCAGCCTTCGCCTCACGACACCCATGACTGGGATGCCGTCGAAACTCCTGTCCTGGTCGATGCTCTCTTTCACGGACAACCGCGGAAGATGCTGATGCAGAGTTCACGCAACGGCTACTTCTTTATCCTCGATCGCACCAATGGAAAGAGTCTGCTGACAACTACCTTCGGCCCCACCAACTGGGCTGAAGGTGTCGACAACAAAGGGCAGCCGATCCCTGATCGCAAGAAAGAACCGGCTCCGGACGGCCGTCTGATCGCTCCCGACGAAGGGGGCATGACCAACTACCGTTCGCCCAGCTTTGACCCGAAAACCGGCTTGTTCGTCGTTGATGCCAAACCCAGCTACAGCCTCTATTTCGCCAAACCAGCCGACGGTAATTACGGCTGGGCGGGTGCCGATTACGGCTTATGGGAGGATGGCGTCATAGAAGCCATCGACTACAAGACCGGCAAAATCCGCTGGCATCACGACCTCGGTTCGGGCAAGGTGGGTGCGGGCGCCGGCGTACTCACTACCGACTCGGGGCTGACCTTTACCGGGGACGCCTTTGGCAATGTTCTTGCGCTCGATACAGCCACCGGCCGGACTTTATGGCATGCCGGTACAGGCTCCGCCATGCAGAGTTCCCCCATCACTTACGCACTCGATGGCCGTCAATATACCCTGACGAGCAGTGGAAGCGTCCTGTTCGCGTGGGCACTGCCGGAAAGTACGGTAGTCATCCCGCGAACCGGCAAGTAAACCTCGTTGCTTGCAAGGAAGACGCCCGGGCATTTTGTCTTCACTTACCAGGTCCTCGTTCACCGGTCAGGGAAGGCATCGAACGCTTGGCCTGCCATCATAGGTCCCACGACCTCGGTAAGCATGGCAAACCGAAAGTTACTTCAGAAGCCGTAATTCTTTTTACGCAATTCGTTCTTATACCGGTCGCGTGCTTTTTTAGCAGCCAGTTCAGCGTCGTGGACGACAAAGCCGGCAGCATCCCATTGCTCCATCGCGACCATCGTGTGGTCCTCAGTGGCCAACGCTTCTTCGGCGCGAATCGCATCGATCCAGCCATCCACCGCTTGCTTGTACTCCGTCAACAATTCATCAAAATTTGCTTCGCTCATCGTAGGCCAAGGCTACGGCAGAGTAGGTCAGTGCGCCTGGGTAAATCGCATGTTCATGCGATTTTCACAAGCAGCACAGCTTCTCACATCGCATGGGCTAAGCTCGCCTAAGCCCGGACCAGGCTCGCCCGGCCAGGTGTCCAAAGCAGTTTGTCCTGAGAAGTTACAGCTTTTCAAA
>CAZZXL010000293.1:0-3516 GCA_964658035.1 uncultured Acetobacteraceae bacterium | reverse complement strand
ACAGGTTGGACTTTTCCTGGCGAAAAGATCACTGTTCATCGTACCTTCGCTCGACACCTTCAGGGTAATTTGCACTAGCGGCTCGCATGCTCGACTGGCTGCCAGACGTTTCCGTTGGCATGACTGCGCAGCATCGCATCCACAAGACAGGTAGATCTGTAACCGTCCTCAAAAGTAGGCAGCATGCCAGGCCTGGCTTCAGGTGCTCCGCCGGCGCGGACCCATTCGTAGGCATCGCGGATCACGTTGCAGAAAGCGTCTGCCCAGGATTCCTGGTGGCCGCCCGGTAAGTGAACGTAGCGTGCCGCATCGGCAGAAACCAGTGCAGGGTCTTTGGCAAGAAACTGGTTTGGCTGGTCCTGCCGTCCGATCCAGAGTTCGTTCTGCTGCTCCTGCTTCCACTTCAAAGAAGCGGTCGCCCCATTTACTTCCAACTGCAGGTCGTTCTTATGTCCGGGTAAGACCTGCCCGACAGAAAAGCTTCCCCTGGCGCCACCTTCGAAACGCAGCAGCACGCTGGCCAGGTCTTCTGCGTGGACGTTCGTTGCTACCCGCTCGCCGTCGCTTTTTGTTGAGAAGGCTTCAGCGGACGCGCCTGCTGAGTAGCGGACAGGGACGACAGTGGTGAGGTCGGCCAGTACAGAGATGATCTTCAATCCGCTGACATGTTCGGCCAGGTCGCACCAGTGTGACCCTATGTCTCCCAAGGCAGAACTACTGCCGCCTTTGGTTGGATCGGAGCGCCAGGAGTAGACATTTGGATTGCTCATCCAGTCCTGCAGATAATGGCCGTGCACGAAGCTTACCTTGCCGGCCTCTGCTCGACTGATCATGCCGCGCGCCTGTTGCACGAGCGGATTTCCGCGGTAATTAAAGGTAACGGCGTGCGCTACTTTCGCCGCCAGGGCGGCGTCACGGAGGGTGCGTCCCTCGGTTGGATTGAGGGCGAGTGGTTTATCCGAAATTACGTGTTTGCCGGCGGCCAGGATAGCTAATGTGACCGGCAGGTGTAGATAATTAGGCGTGGTGTTATGAATAACCTGTATGTCAGGATCAGCGATCAATTCGTGATAGTCGGCATAGGCACGGTCGACCTTGTACTCGCGCGCCTTCTTTTCGGTTGATTCCCGGGACGAGCCGGCAATCGCGATCACATCAACATCGCCCAGACGCCGCACAGCATCAATATGGTGCGCTGCTACAAAGCCGGGGCCTACCAGGCCCATTCCGATTTTCTTCATAGGTTGATTGTGCTTCATTCTCTTTTCTGGCTGCAGGCGGCTACTTTGCCGGTCGCGGATGGGAGAGGGTGCTGCCGTCCGTCATGCCGAGTGTCCACTTGATGGCTTCAAAATACATTTTACGAATGTCGGGATCGTCCCACGACTCTTCCGTGTGCCCCAGTGTCGAATAGAAGACTCGTCCTTTGCCGTACATTTTGCTCCAGGCTGCGGGAAAGTCATGGTCGGCGCGGTGGATCCGAGGATTGTTCGTAAAGTCGAGCCTGGATGCGTCGAGACTTAGCAGGACGTTGACCTTGTCGCGCGACCATTCCTTGGGCTGGTAAATCTCGTCGTACTTTACGAAAGCTTTGGGGAAGTGGCGCACGGCGGGAAAATCAGGATTTTCGTTGATGATGGGTGCATTGAAAGTTCCCCAGGGATGCTGATCGAACCAGCCGCCGATCATCTCGCCGTACTCCGGCCAGGTGTAATTGGTATCGAGCGCAGCATGAATGCCGACGAAGCCTTTGCCATCCTCCTTGATGAAGGACAGCATGTCCGCTTTCTGGCTCGCGTCCATGTCCAGTTCTCCAGTGGTGCTGGCAAAGACGATCAGGTCGAAATAGTTCAGCGTCTTCGCGTTGCGCTGCAGGTCTTTCTTGGTCAGCAGTTCGGCATCGGTACGGAGTTCCGTATCCCACAGGCCGCTTTCTTTGCCCATGTTGTAGACGGCGACCATGGTCGGGGAAACCGAGTCATGCTCGAACCCCTTAGTCTGGCCAATGACGAGAACGTGCTTCAGGTGAATGGTCTTCGCATGAGGAACCGGCGGCGTCATAGTTGCAGGTGTTTGTGCTTGTGCATCAAGGCCCTGCGCGGTGAACAATGCGGCGGTAAGAGCGACGGCCAGACAAAGGTATTTATGCAGAAAGCGCAAAGCATGTCCTCATTTCATTGTTGGGCGGTGCGGTTGACGGTGGCCAACAGGAGGCTCGAAGGAAACCGTTTTAGCCAGCGGATCCCACGGCATTTCCATCCGCTGAGAAGTTTATTGGTCATTTTGGAAAGAAGCAATGTCGGTTGGCGGACCGGCGGGACGAAAAGGAAGAAATGGATGTGCGGGCAGCGAAAAACCAGCAAAATCGATAGACTGGGAACTGCCATGATTCTGACCCTTGAATGGACCAACGATGGCGTCCGGTTCCTTGACCAGACGCGCCTGCCTCTCGAAGAAACCTATGTTCTGGCGACCAGCTATCAGCAGGTCGCGGACGTCATCGTGACCATGGTGGTGCGTGGCGCGCCGGCCATCGGCGTTTCGGCTGCCATGGGAGTGGCGCTAGGTTTGCAGCAAAGCCCGGCCACTACAATTGCGGCCCTTGCCGCGGAGCTTGAGACGATCAGTGGCGTTCTGGCTTCCACCAGGCCGACGGCGGTGAACCTGTTCTGGGCCATCGAACGGATGCGCAGACATTTTCTGTACCTTGCCGGCAAAGCGGGAGCGACGGTCGATTCGCTGCGCGCCGCCATGGTCACGGAAGCAAAACTGATGTACGACGAAGACATCGCTGCCTGCCGCGCACTGGGTCAGCATGGGGCGGAGCTGCTGCCGAGGAATGGCGGCGTGCTGACACATTGCAATGCAGGCGCGCTTGCGACCTGCGGCTATGGAACGGCGCTTGGCGTGATCCGCGCCGCGGTTGAGGATGGCCACTTGATCCACGTTTATGCTGATGAAACCCGGCCCTTCCTGCAAGGCGCGCGGCTGACGGCATGGGAGTTGCTGCATGACCATATTCCGACAACCGTGATTTGCGACAACATGGCTGCCAGCCTGATGCGATCCGGCAAGCTGCAGGCGGTAGTGGTTGGTGCGGACCGCATTGCTGCCAACGGAGATGTGGCCAACAAAATCGGTACCTACGGGGTCGCCGTGCTGGCGAAGGAACACGGCATTCCGTTCTATGTGGCGGCTCCCTGGTCGACGATTGATCTTGAGACCAAGACGGGCGACGACATTCCGATCGAACAGCGGTCGGCGGTTGAAGTCACCCACCACGCGGGCAAACAGCTAACGCCGCATGATGCCGGCATCTGGAACCCGGCCTTCGATGTGACGCCTGCCAAGTATGTGACTGCCATTATTACGGAACGCGGCGTGATCCGAGCTCCTTATGCGGAGACGCTGCGGGCCGGGGTGGAAGAGTTGGCTTTGCGGTAGAGGAGGAGCCCGGGTGTTGGACGAGCCCGGGTGTCTTGGGCGGGCCGGTTTCTTTAAGACGGGCACATGTCT
>CAZZXL010000292.1:0-3621 GCA_964658035.1 uncultured Acetobacteraceae bacterium | reverse complement strand
AGCTTTGGGACACTGCCGCGCGCCATTGTGCTGACCCATGGCCACTTTGATCACGCCGGATCAGCGAAAGTACTCGCTGACGACTGGAATGTTCCCGTCTACGCGCATCCGCTGGAGCTTCAGTTCCTGAACGGCACCAGCAGCTCCCCGCCGCCGGATCCAAAAGCCGGCGGCGGAGTAATGGCATTGCTCTCGCCCCTTTATCCGGCAGGCCCAGTGGATCTGGGTATTCGGCTGCGACCACTATCCTCTGAGACCGTAGCCCAGCTACTTCCCGGCTGGCGGATGATTCACACCCCCGGCCACACCATCGGGCATGTTTCATTTTTCCGCGAGTCGGATGCGACCCTCCTCGTCGGCGATGCTTTCTGCACCGTTCAGTCAGAATCCATGATGGCGATTGCGCAGCAACGGCCCGAGCTTCACGGACCACCTTCCTACTACACGCCGGACTGGATCGCGGCGCGCGCCTCTGTCCATACCCTTGCATCGCTGCAGCCAAGGACCCTTGCCCCCGGTCACGGCCAGCCAATTACCGGTCATGACGTACCCGCACAACTCGACCACCTGGCCGCGCGCTTCGAACAGATTGCACTGCCGGACGACCAGAAGCACGATCGCGTCGCCTGAACCGGATCGTCTTCAGCGTTGGCAACATTTAATTAATGTCATCACTTCGCTATGATGTTTCCTTACTCGCGATGGCAGCTACAGCAGGCTGCCATCCTAAAAGGCATACATGACGATGGCATTTCGCAGGGACTTTTTGAAGCTGGCCGCCAGTGGAGCAGCCGTCTCGGCATTAACAACCGTCGGGGCGCAACCCGTACCCGCCCCGCCGATGAACACAACCCCGCTAGACTTCTTCAACGTCCGGACCTTCGGTGCAAAGGGCGACGGAACGACCATCGACACCGCCGCTATCAATGCAGCTATCGAAGAAGCGGCCAGGCGGGGCGGCGGCACCGTGTTCTTCCCTGCCGGCACCTATGCTAGCTACTCCATTCACCTGAAAAGCTATGTCGCCCTGTATCTCGACCAGGGGGCGACCATCCTCGCTGCCTCTGTCCCACTCGAAGGCACGACCACCGGCGGTTACGATGCGGCCGAACCCCAGGGCGCATGGGAGCCATACCAGGATTACGGCCACAATCACTGGCACAATAGTCTGATCTGGGGCGAAGACATTCATGATTTCGCCATCCTCGGCCCGGGCCTCATCTGGGGCAAAGGCCTTACGCGCGCACATAATGAAGACAAGGACCTCCCCGACACCACCAAGCCCGGCGTCGGCAATAAAGCCATCGCACTGAAGAATTGCCGCAACGTCATCCTCAGCGACTTCTCGATCCTTGCCGGGGGATGGTTCGGCATCCTCGCCACCGGTGTCGACAATCTGACCATCGATAATCTCAAGATCGACACCAACCGCGACGGCATGGATATTGACTGCTGCCGCAACGTCCGCGTCTCGAATTGCAGCGTCAATTCACCGTGGGACGATGCCATCTGCCCCAAGAGTTCATTCGCGCTGGGGTACGCACGCTCCACTGAATACGTAACAATCAGCGACTGTTACGTTACCGGAAAATACCAGCTGGGCACCATGCTCGACGGTACCTGGAAGCCATTCCCGCCGGGCATGAAAGATGCCACCGGCCGGATCAAGTGCGGAACAGAATCCAATGGCGGCTTCAAAAACATAACCATCGCCAACTGCGTCTTCGACGGCTGTGAGGGCCTGGCACTCGAAACCGAAGACGGCGCCATCTGCGAAGACATCACCATCACCAACATCTCTATGCGCGATATTCGGACAGCGCCTTTCTTCCTGCGCCTCGGCCAGCGCATGCGCGGTCCCAAAGGTGTTCCCGTCGGCACCCTCAAGCGCATCCTTATCAGCAATGTCACGTGTCATGGAGCATCGACCGACTATCCGTCGATCATCAGCGGCGTACCCAATCACTGGATTGAAGACGTGAAGATCAACGGCGTATACCTCCATCAACTTGGCGGCGGCACCAGGGAGATGGCAGCGAGTCAGCCTCCTGAGAAGGCGGAGAGTTACCCCGATCCAGGGATGTTCGGAAAACTTCCGGCAACGGGCTTCTTCATCCGTCATGCCCGCAACCTGGAAATGTCGAATGTTGAAATAGCAACCGAGCAACCCGACCAGCGCCCGGCCTTCTGGCTCAGGGACGTGGACGGCGCAGACTTTTTCCGTATCCGGGTGCCCGGCAGTGCCTCCGCCTTCGCCCTCGACCAGGTAAAAGATTTTCGCGTCTTCGGCAGCCGCAAAATCAAGGACACCATCCTTGCCGAAGGAGACGGCAAGACAGTCTAGACGACAAATGACCGGACATCGAAAGTTGTCATCCCAAGCGAAGCGCAGTAGGTCTTGAAAATTGTCATCATCCCTTCGCTTCCGTACTGATTAAAACTAGTCTAGGCACAATTGCGGGTAACTGATTTCTCTTCACTGGTCGATTGCGGATGCGCCAGCTCTCTTCACCCGGCAAAGTGCGGGTGCCCCAGGTCTCTTCCCGGCAAAGTGCGGGTGCCCCAGGTCTCGCTTCTGAGACCTGGGTTCAACTGAACCTGACCTACGACAGCCCGGTAATCTCTCCTGCCGCATCCACATCAATCTGTTCCGCCCGCGAGACCTTCGGCAGTCCCGGCATGAGCATCATGTTGCCGGCAATCGCTACCAGGAACCCGGCACCGGCCGACAACGAGACATTCGTAATATTCAGCGTCCACCCGGATGGCGCACCCGGCAGCTTGGGATTATCCGACAACGAATACTGGGTCTTCGCAATACAAACCGGCAGCCCTGCAAAGCCCCAGTCGCTGAAACGCTGCAGCTGATTTTCGGCATCTTCTGAAAACGTAACTCCGTCGGCGCCGTATATTTTCGTGGCGATCTTCTCGATCTTCGTCTTCAACGAATCTTCGGGTGCATAGACCGCAGCCACCGGCGCATCAGCATGATCGTCGATCAGCTTCACCACTGCTTGCGCAAGTTCAGTAGCGCCGTCCGCACCTTTGGTAAAGGCTTCAGAAAACGCGCATGGCAATCCCTGTTCAGCGCAGTAACTTCGCAATTGTTCCAGGTCCGCCTCTGCGTCATTCGGGAAGCGATTGATCGCGACCACGATCGGCAGCTTGAACGCGCGCAGGATTCGGATATGGGCGCCCAGGTTTTTCAGTCCCGCCGCAAGATCGCCCTGCCCCTGCTGGCGCATGCTCTGGACTGTCGTCACCAGCACGGCGGCCGAAGGCTTGATGCCAACCTGCCCGGCTGAGCCGGCCTGCCCTGCAGAGGTGGACGGCATCACGATGTCCATATACTTTTCCAGCCCCAGGTCAGACGCGAAGCCACACTCGTTGACCACATAATCGGCCAGCCGCAACGCCATCTGCTGCGAGATAACGCTGCTGGTGCCATGCGCAATGTTTGCGAATGGACCCATGTGCACCAGCGCCGGCGTTCCTTCGCTGGTCTGCACAAGATTGGGCAGCAACGCTTCGGACAACAGCGCCATCATGCCGCCAATCGCATGCAGATCCTTTGCTGTGACCGGCTTTCCTGCCTTGTTCGCGCCTACAATGATCGACTCG
>CAZZXL010000291.1:0-3648 GCA_964658035.1 uncultured Acetobacteraceae bacterium | reverse complement strand
CAAGTAAACACTGGCCGTAACGGGCGTGAGTGAGGCGGAGACGCAGGTCGCTTGCTTCACTCACGATAGACAAAGTTTTGAGCGTCAGGCAGATGCGGCGAAGCTCGACCCGCAGCACCAGGCCGGGCTATCGCACGAGTAGCCGAGATAATGGCCCACTCGGGAAATCGGATAGGATAGAGACATGCGTGAAATCGTGACATTGCAGTGCCCGGTTTGCAAGGAGCGGAATTACTCAACCACCAAGAACAAGAAGACGACCACGGGTCGCCTCGAGTTCTCGAAGTTCTGTAATCGCTGCCGCCAGCACACGGCGCACAAGGAAACCAAGTAGGCGCGAGGCATTTGGGCCTCACCCCTCAAAAGGGTTGCGCGTAAAGTTAACGGGAGCAATCCCGTGTACAGGGGCGTAAGCTCAACGGTTAAACTGTCGGTCTCCAAAACCGAACTTCTCGGTTCGAATCCGAGCGCCCCTGCCAACAGATTTACAGAGTCGTTCAAGTAGTAGTGAGATCGTAGTAGTGAGAACAAGGGTGAGGTTAACGCCTCACCTTTAAGATTGAAGGAAGCATTATGGCGAAGGCGATAGCAATGGCCGGGGACAAGGCCGACCAGCAGAAAGCTCCAAACCAGCTCACTAGTTTTGTGGACAGGAGCAGCAACTTCCTGAAAGATGTGCGCAACGAAATGCGCAAGGTCGTCACTCCTTCTCGCCTTGAAGTGCAGACGACGACGATCGTGGTCATCTTTACGGTTTTTGCCTTCGCCGCTTTTTTCTGGGTGGTCGACGAAATTCTTACCAAGCTCATGCAGGTACTGCTGCATTGGCTGGGAAGCGCACAGTAGGAGCCGGAGGAGATCCCCATGACAGAAGCAGAGTTTGAGCATCCGGAGGAATCCACGCCGGTGGCCGTAGCAGACGTGGAAGGTGAGGCGGCAGCAGAAGTGCTGACCCCGCCTGTCAATGAGAATTACAAGTGGTACATCATCCATGCGTATTCGGGTTTCGAGCGCAAGGTCAAGGAATCCCTGGAAGGCCGCATCCAGGCCTATGGATTGCAGAACAAAATCGGCCGCATCATGATCCCGACCGAGCCTGTCACCGAGATCGTGAATGGCAAGAAGAAGACAACCGAAAAAGTCTTTCTACCCGGTTACGTACTGGTGGAGATGGAGCTCGATAACGATATCTGGCACATCATCAAGAACACACCGCGGGTCACCGGCTTCCTGGGAACAGGCGATAAACCGGTCTCGTTGACCGAAGAAGAAGTTGGCTCGATCCTCTTCCGCACGGATGTCTCCAAGGAGAAGCCGCGCATGAAGATCAAGTTCGAGAAGAATGAATCGGTTCGCATCACCGAAGGACCTTTTGCAAACTTCAACGGGATCGTCGACGAGATCAACGAAGATCGCGAGACCCTGAAAGTCATGGTCACCATCTTTGGGCGTTCGACCCCGGTGGAGCTTGAATTCGGCAAAGTTGAGAAGGTCGTCTAGCAGTTTTAAAAATTTGAGGTGGTCGCGCCCCATCAATCGCGAGCACGTGACATAAGCAACTGAGAAGAGAAGGGAACTATCATGGCACCGCCAAAGAAGATTCAAGCCCAGGTTAAGTTGCAGATCATCGCCGGCAAGGCGACACCGGCCCCGCCAGTCGGCCCCGCGCTCGGTCAGGCGCAGGTCAACATCATGGAATTCTGCAAGCAGTTCAATGCGCGCACCCAGACCAAAGACATGGAAGGTCTGGTGATCCCGGTAGTCATTACTGTCTACGTGGATCGCAGCTTTACCTTCGTCACCAAGACGCCACCCGCCGCCGTGCTGCTGAAGAAAGCTGCAGGTGTGGCCAAGGGTGCCGGCGCGCCGAACAAGGACAAGGTCGGCAAGGTGACCGAAGCCCAGGTGCGCGATATCGCAACCCAGAAAATGCCTGATCTGAATGCTGCCTCGATCGACGCTGCTGTCAAAAGCATCAAGGGTACAGCACGCTCGATGGGCATCGAAGTTACAGCTTAAATTGAGTATTTGCCACAGAGTTGCTTGCCGGGATTGCGAAATTCCGGCATACTCATAGTTGTGCCTCTCGCTGGAAACGCGATTGAGGTATGGCTAACGTCACATACACCACGGTCTGCCACGTTTCGCGGCAGTACGGTGGGAGACAAGAGGAACAATGGCTAAAAAGTTAAGCAAGAATGTGACACAGGCGCGCGCCCAGGTCGAAGATCGGCCGTACAACCTTCAGGACGCGGTGCCCCTCCTCCAGAAGATCAAATTTGCGAAATTTGATGAGACTGTCGATCTGACCCTGCGCCTTGGTGTTGACCCCAAGCACGCTGACCAGATGGTTCGCGGCACGGTTGTCCTGCCGCACGGCCTCGGCAAAACGAAGAAGGTTGCTGTTATCGCTTCCGGTGATCGGTTGAAGGAAGCGGAAGCAGCCGGCGCTGATTTCGTCGGCGGCGAAGATATGGTCGAGAGGATCCAGAAAGAAGGCTGGACAGACTTCGACGCGCTGATCGCAACTCCTGACATGATGAAGTCGGTCGGCCGTCTGGGCAAGGTCCTCGGACCCCGCGGCCTGATGCCGAACCCGAAGACAGGTACAGTGACCAATGATGTCGCCGGGGCCATTCGGGAAATCAAGGCCGGCAAAGTGGAGTTCCGCACGGACAAGACTGCCCTGGTGCATGTCCCGGTGGGGAAGCTTTCCTTCTCTGCTGACAAGCTGGTCGATAATGCGATGACCGTCATTTCGAGCGTGATGCGGGCCAAGCCGTCGGCAGCCAAGGGCAAGTATGTGCGCGGCATTACCCTCAGCTCCACCATGGGCCCGGGTGTATCGCTGGACACGGCGATCGCCGACTCCATCGCCAAGGCATAAGCATTCCCCGGCGGGCCGATTGGGCTGCCGGGTTTAGACGAATTGAGCGCACGCGCGCGGAAGCAGGCCGGCGATACGGTTCCCGGCAAGAGGCTGAATCATGGCAATTTCAAGAGCGAAGAAGCACGAAAAAGTAGCCCAGCTGACCAAGGAGCTGGCAGGTTCCACCAGCGCCATTATCGGCACCTTTGCAAAGCTCACGGTAGCGCAGGATTTCGCCCTGCGCAGTGTCGTTCGCGCCGCAGGCGGCAACTATCGCGTGGTGAAGAACAAACTGGCAGCCCGCGCCTCCAAGGGCAGCAGTATTGAGCCGGCACTGCAGGGGTTGAAAGGTGTTTCCTCGGTTGCCTATACCAGTGGCGATCCGGTCGCTCTGGCCAAGGCACTGGCAGCCTGGGTAAAAGACAACTCTGAGTTCACCTTCAAGCTGGGCATCATTGACGGCAAGGTGATCACGGTAGAAGAAGTCCAGCAGCTGGCGACCATGCCGGGCAAGGAAGAGCTGTACGCGAAGTTGTTGTTCCTGATCAGTTCGCCGGCACAGCGGCTGGCAACTGTCGTCGCAGCAACCGGGCGCGACCTGGCCATCGTCCTTAACCAGGGCGTCGAAAAAGAGAAGTTTGCCGCAGCACCCGAGACCGCCCAAGCGGCCACGCCGAAAGAAGGAGCCACGCCTGCGGACGAAGCGGTTGTGGAGCCAGTTCCGGCAGTCGAAGCCCCTGCCGCTGAAGCACCTGCAGTTGGTGCACCAACGCCCGTGC
>CAZZXL010000290.1:0-3658 GCA_964658035.1 uncultured Acetobacteraceae bacterium | reverse complement strand
TCTGGCCGGGAGACTTTCATCCCAATAGATTCACCGTATTCCCGGAAGCCGATGTCGATGTCGTAAAGAATTTCGACGTGATCGCAGAGGAAGCCGATCGGCTGAATCACGATCTCTTCGGCTCCAGCATCATGAAGCGCTTTCATGGTGTCTTCGACCGCGGGACCGATCCATGGGCCGCCGGACATACCCTGGCTCTGGAAGGCGAAAAACCAGCGGTCTTCCGTCAAGCCGAGGTGGGCGAACTTCGCTGCCACATCGCTCGCTGTTCGCTTGGCGTCAAGGGGGTAAGGATCAGGATCGTTGGTCGGCATGGCAGGAATCACTTGTTCGGCGTCTGCGGCCGGCGGCTGTGCACCCTGGATGGTGCGGCAGGGGACGCTGTGGGCTGTAAAGAGTACTGGCAGTTCCGGCCGCCACACGGCGCGCAGGCGATCAGCGAAAGCTTCGGCCAGCAGAGGATGGTCGGCCCAGCCTTCGACAAAGTCGACCGTCAATCCCTGGGCCGCAGACATCAGGTAGCGCCGATAGAGGCCAACGCTGGTGCGGGAGTTCTGCGGCGCCAGGCAAACGGCGATCACCTGCTCGATACCGTCGCGACGCATTTGCGCCACTACGTCGGGTATATAGGGCTTCCAGTTGCGCATCCCTACGTAGACGGGCAGGCTGACCGCCTCGGCCAGGAGGCGTCCCTGTTCGAGGGTGAGCGAGGTCAGCGGGCTTTTGCCAATCAAGCCATAACGATGCGAAATTTCGTCGATGACGTGCTGGGGCATCGGCCTGCCACCAGTCACATTGCTCAGGTATTCCGGGATCTCGTGCAGTTCATCCGGCGTGCCATGCGCCAGCAGTAAAACCGCGACCTTGCCTGCCTCATTTGTTTCAGCCATGGTGCTCAGCTCCATACTCACGGACATATTCAACTACGCGTTGCACATTTTCGACCGGCGTTCCCGGGACGATGCCATGGCCCAGGTTAAAAATGTGTCCGGGCCTTCCTGCGGCCTGAGCCAGTACTTCACGGACGCGGCGACGCAGGATGTCAGGCGGCGCGAACAGCGTGATGGGATCAAGATTGCCCTGGACGGCGCAGCTATGGCCAAGGTCGACCCAGCCCTGGTCGAGCGGCGTGCGCCAGTCCAGACCGATCACGTCTGCGCCCGTAGTTCGCATAGCCGGCAGCAGGCTGGCAGTATCGACTCCGAAGTAGATGACCGGCACTCCTAGGGCCTGTACCTGCCGGATCAGGGCGGTGGTGACTGGAAGCACAAACTCGCGATAGTCACTCACTCCCAGCGAACCGACCCAGCTATCGAAGATCTGGATGACGTCGGCGCCGGCTTCCACCTGCTGACGGCAGTATTCGATCAGAACGATAGATAGCTTCTCAAGCAAAGCCAGCCAGGCCGACGGATCACGGTACATCAGCGTCTTGGTTTCAATCCAGTTGCGCGAGCCGCCGCCTTCGATCATGTAGCTTGCCAGGGTGAAGGGTGCTCCGCAGAAGCCGATGATGCCGAGACGGTCTTTGAAGTGGGCGGAAACCTTCCTGATAGCTTCGGCCACATAGCCCAGTTCGGAGGCGCGATCTGTCCGCAGGCGGTCGATGTCAGCCGCGGAACGGACAGGATTTTCAACCACCGGCCCTTCCCCTGCCCGGAACTCAAAAGGCAGACCCATGCATTCAAAGGGAAGCAGGAGGTCGGCAAAAATGATGGCCGCATCGACATTAAGCTTTTCTGCTGCCGTGATAGTCACGTCGGCGGCAAGTTCGGGCTTCTTGCAGATATCGATCAATGAATTGTGCCTGCGCACTGCCTGGTATTCCGGCATGTAGCGGCCTGCCTGGCGAAGGAACCAGACGGGCGTCAGGTCGACCGGCTTGCGCAGGCAGGCACGAATAAATCGCTGGGCACCGGTGAGGGACGCCGGCAGATCCGCCATCGAAAGCCCTGACCGCGCTCGCAGTTCATGGCTGATCGTGGTGCTGTGCATTCCCTCTTCCACCGAACACCTCCGCGGCCGTTCCCCAGGATTGTCCTTCTTCCGGCAAGGAACGGCGATTGCCAAACTACCGGACAGCTAAGAGGTTAGCACTGTGAGCGAACTGTTTTGCGTATCCGGGCTACACGGTTGTTCAGCGGAAGAAACTGTCATCCGGTCGCTTTTATCGCCAGGCTGACGGCTCTGTAGGTCAACTCGGCATTCAACATGCAGTGGTTCGACGCCCTCCTCTGGGGCTCGCTTCTGTCGGCATCTCGTGCTTTCATTACAGCAGTGGATGTTTCTATTCGCATCTTGATCTTGAAGCAGACAGCTTTGTCATGGTCGGGGCTAACCCGGTGAAGGCTGCACTCCTTCCTCAACATGCATCCAATTCGTGGTCAACGATAGAAGGTACGAGGTTTTTGATTCATGCAGATTGCGATGGTTGGTCTCGGCAGAATGGGCGCGAACATGGTGCGCCGCCTGATCAAGGGTGGACACGAGTGCGTGGTATTTGATAACAGCCAGGCCGCGGTCGAGGCGCTGGCAAAAGAGGGGGCGACTGGCTCATCTTCACTCGAAGACATGGTCTCGAAGCTTCAAGCGCCGAAGGCCGTGTGGCTGATGGTCCCGGCGGGCGTAGTCGATAAGACAGTCCAGGCACTAAAGCCACTTCTGAAAGCGCACGACATCATCATCGACGGCGGCAACTCCCACTATGTGGATGATATCCGTCACTCGAAGGCGGTAGCGGAACAAGGCATCAAGTGGGTCGATGCCGGCACCAGCGGCGGTGTATTTGGCCTGGAACGCGGCTACTGCCTGATGATAGGCGGTTCCGACGAAGCCGTGAACTATCTCGACCCGATCTTTAAGACACTGGCTCCGGGTCGCGGCGATGTCGAGCGCACCCCCGGCCGGGACAAGGCTCCCGCGACAACAGCGGAAGAGGGCTACCTGCACTGCGGACCTCCGGGCGCCGGGCACTTTACGAAGATGGTCCACAACGGCATTGAGTATGGCATGATGGCCGCCTATGCCGAGGGCCTGAATATTCTTAAGCATGCCAACGCCGGTAAGACCCTCAGCGAAGCCGACGCTGAGACTGCGCCTATGCGCGAGCCTGAGCTTTACCAATACGACCTGCCGATTCCGGAGATCGCCGAGGTCTGGCGCCGCGGCAGCGTCGTCGCCTCGTGGCTGCTTGACCTGACCGCTGCCTCGTTAGTGGAATCACCCGATCTGGCAGACTACAGCGGACGCGTGTCCGACTCTGGCGAAGGTCGCTGGACCATCAGCGCGGCTATCGACGAGGGCGTGCCGGCAGACGTTCTGAGTGCAGCGCTATTCTCACGCTTCACCTCGCAGAACAATGCGGTCTATGCCAACAAGCTTTTGTCTGCCATGCGCTTCCAGTTTGGCGGCCATAAAGAAAAAAGTCATAGCTAGAGTTGTCTAACTTTCTCATCATCAGTGTCGATTTGTCATCCTGAGCGAAGCATGGGCGTGGGCTGAGTGCCCATGCTGTGCCCGGCCAGGCTGGCAGGCCGGGATGGTGTTCGTTTGCGGGGAGGTCCGATCGACTCCTGGTCCTTTCCTCAGCGGCTAAAGCCGCGCTGCAATTGCTGGAGGATGGCGGGACTGAAGTCCCGCCCCTTCAACATGAAGACTC
>CAZZXL010000289.1:0-3672 GCA_964658035.1 uncultured Acetobacteraceae bacterium | reverse complement strand
GAAGGGGATTGCAAAAGGCGGCAGAGCAAAAAAATCCTCTGCAGCCTGATCTGAACTTCGACGTTGCCGAAAACATCGACTTTGCGGAAACGCGTTGTTCGAACAGGGCTAAGCGCAATTATCCCAATCGGTTTCGGTGTAAAACAAAACCGTATACCAGTGGCTTTCCAGGCGACGTACTCGCACTACCTCGCAGGGTAAGCCGTTGAATTTTCCGGGCGAGTGCTGCTTGGTAGCTTCCCGGAGTCGATCGCTTGGATCGTTCACAAGGTACACAGTCGTGTCGCCCGCACCGGGAAAACCCCAACCATCCCACTCAACGTGTTTCAAGCTTCCGTTTACGGGCGTGGGTTCGTTCAGCACCCGCGTCTTGTAGCTTTGTGACTGGACAAGCCAGCGGGTAGATGTCCGGAGATAGTCAGACGCTCTGAACAAGGAGAACGCAAGAACGACGAAGATGATGACCATTGCCGCGACCGCTACGCTTTGGCGTAGGAGTCGAGTCAATGCGACGGCCAGCAAAACCACAGCAATCAGAATGGCCAGGGGAATAGAGGCGAAGAAGGCACCGGCATCGTTACCCCATATCAGGGTGGGTGATAACAAGAGTACTGCCGCTATTGCTCCGCTTATCGGAAGCCACCAATTGAAAGGGACGTCCCTGGCTTCCTTCATGCCCAAATCCTAGATCATCGGCTGTTCCGGGAAACGGCATTGTCGGCAACTTCATCCAACTCCGGCCGTGGAAGCGCGAGATTGATGCTGTAGGCCGCCTGTTACATTCTTTCTACGGGCGTTGATAGGATGTAACAAGCGATGGTCAGAGTACCCAAAAGCCGGTTCGTCAGCTATTTGCGGGTGTCCACGGCCCGGCAGGGCGCAAGCGGTTTGGGCCTGGAAGCGCAACGCGCAGCCGTAGCTGCTCACCTTAATGGCGGCGATTGGACGCTACTGCGGGAGATCGTCGAAATCGAAAGTGGGAAGCGGAACGACCGGCCTGCACTCGCCGAGGCTCTGCGGCTGTGCCGTCAGCAGAAGGCGACGTTGGTCATCGCAAAGCTGGACCGCCTTGCCCGTAACGTCCACTTCATCTCCGGGCTCATGGAATCCGGTGTTGAGTTCCTGGCTGTGGATATGCCCAGCGCCAACCGCTTTGTCGTACACATCCTGGCCGCTGTCGCAGAGCAGGAAGCCGAGGCCATCAGCAAGCGGACAAAGGCAGCGCTGGCTGCAGCAAAGGAACGCGGGACCGTGCTGGGTGGTCGGCGTGTGTCTGCGGAGCGATTCGCAAAGATCGGTGCGGCTGCACGGCAAACCTTCAGCGCTCAGGCAGCAAAGGGAAGGGCTCAGGTACTTCCTGTCATCGCAGAGATCCAGGGGCAGGGAATCACTACGCTCCGCGCCATTGCTGCTGAGTTGAATCACCGTGAAATCGATGCGTCTCGCGGTGGGCAGTGGAGCGCCGTTCAGGTACAACGTGTGCTTGATTCGCGATCTGAGGAAGGTCGTATGCTGTCCTGATGAAGGCCGTGATCACAGGATTGAGCTACATCGTAGGAGGTCTTCTTGGATTCGTAATGGCGGTCTTGCCGACTCTCTTGGTCAGTTGGGCGGTTCTGCCCTCTGACGGTCCTCCCGGTGAGGGGTTCGTCATCCTGCTCTTCTACGTCGTTTCCAGTTGCGCCTGTGTCCCTGGCTATGTTGCTCTGATGGCACTACATAGAGAAGGCCGGAGGGACACTCGAAAACTGGTAGCCTGCGAAATTGGCCTACGGCTCTCTATGGTTGTCGCAGGGAGCTTCCTCTGTTTTATGGCCATTAAGCTTCCGACTCGCCCGGTGACGAAATCGCTTTTCTGTCTACTTGCGGTGTCTGCACTTGCCTGGGCGATCAACCCAAAATCATGGGGTCGAAGCCAGCAGATGGAAGGGATAGTCCAGGGCTGACAACCTCTCAGAAACGTCCGTTTCAGGGGTAACAAGCCTGACTACTTCCGTCTATTCTTGAGACCAACAAAACCTCTACTGAAAACCCAGCCGCCGAACCCACCAGATGCCAGCGCCATGATGGCCCACGCTGCACTCTTAGAATCGAGCAGTTCAGCTATCGAAGTTGCGGTGATGAAGAACATCGATATGCCGAATACCCAGCACCCAACCCTCTGGACCATCGGAGCTTTGGGATCGCCTTTGAAGAAGAGAACGTCCACTCCTCGGCTGTTCCGCATGGTATCGGGCCATACGATGTTGCGCTGTTTGGCCTCTAGCTCGGAGATCCAGCCATCCTCAGCCTCCTCATCATCGTGTGGCATCTGGTTTCCCCGTCGCATGGATGGAAGTTACCAGTTGCATGGCAGGGTCGGAAATAGATGAGGGAGCTGTTTGTATCTGAAACGGACGTTTCAGAGCTGACAGCATGCTTGGAGCCCCGATTTCAAGGTCGGACAACGAGGCCTGTCGATGGCCTGGAACTCGCTGAACACGCAGTCAGTCAGAAGGATGAGATCCCAGCTCCGAGAACCGCAAAGCCCAAGAGAAGACTGAGCACAACGAAAAACCAGAAGGATATGGGACTTTTAGCGCGATAGACTATTCCGCCATACCTGAGCGGCGTCTCGCCTCTGGAGATTCCTCGCGCGATCAACACAAGAAACGCCAAACCTCCGATGGTCAGCAAACTTGCCTTGAAAGCGTGCCAGAGTGCGTGTAAACCAGCGAGCATGGCAGCACGATAGCAGAGGGCTTAGCTCAACAGATTGCTGACTTCGGCGGCTTAGTTCGCCCACGACAACTCCGGTTGTCAGGGGTAGTGGCCTCTAACCCCGCGAGAACGATGGCTTAGAGCAAGTGGTCTTCACCAGTACGAGTGTCAACGCAAAAATTGATTATTCCGGTGGAGCCTCCTGGGTCATAACCTGAGGCCCTTATTGTGTCTCCGTCTACGCTAAGAATTTTTAGATCGTCGGCGCATAAGCGGCAACTCTCCCATCTGAGACCTTCAGGACCATAGGCTGACAAATCGCTGAAGCTCGCGAAAACGACAAGCTGATGCTCTGCAATTACACGGACGTCCATCACGGGAACTATCGGAAGCTGCTCAGCGCCATGTGGATTCTCTGCTCTCACCAGGTAGGCCGCACCTTTGGAGATGACAATGACGCTATCAGGGTCCGGCGAACTCATGATGCGCGAAATGCCCGCTATGCCAAATGCGAAAACTCCCGTCCACGCGCGGCCACTAGACGACTTGACGGTAACCCACACGCCAGCATGTTCCGTCCGATTATGTGGAGCAGGGATGTAAATCGTAGGGATTTCGGATTCGCCTGAACCGGGCAGCTCGAAGCGATCCTCAACCTGGTAAGTGTGCGGGAAGGTAAAGTCACTGTCTGGCTCGTCGAGTGGATGTGTTCGCATCAAAATCATTGTACGAAGCCACATTCTTGCAAAGATCGTCTTTCAGCAATTCAAAACCGCAGTCGAGGCTGTGGGTTTGTGGGACGCGGGCTGTATCCGCGTTCCAAGCGCTTGCGCGTCAAATCCATAGCCTGCCTTTAGTGCTGCCCGTGCTTCTTCCCAGGCTGCGGCGTTGCGACGTGGGTCTCCGCTGGAGCAGGTAGAGGCGCGGCCAGGAGTTGCTCAAAGTGGTCGAAACGGCTGTTCAACGCCGACA
>CAZZXL010000288.1:0-3704 GCA_964658035.1 uncultured Acetobacteraceae bacterium | reverse complement strand
ACAATGGCTCTGGCGATTCTCCGCGACCTCCTTTCCTCTCCGAATTCGTAAATCAAATCGGCGAGATCGTTTTCGTCGAATTGATTTACCACTTGTTCAGCGGTGATGCCCTGGCGCGTATTCATGCGCATATCCAAGGGCCCGTCCGCCTGAAAACTAAATCCTCTATGTGCCTCTCCAAGTTGCAGGCTGCTGACGCCGAAGTCAGCGAGTATCCCATCGATTGAACCCGCTTCTACGCGATCAGTCGCTGCGGAAAACTCTTCTTCCAACAGCACCAGCTTCGGCATCGCGTCACCCAGTTCGTCGCTGAGTGCCTGAAGTCGTCGCTTTGCAATTTCCATCGCCTGCGGATCACGATCAAACGCGATCAGCGTTCCCCCGGCTCCCAGCAGTTTCGCTATCTCGAGCGAATGCCCCGCCATCCCCAGCGTGGCGTCGAGATACGTGCCACCCGGGCGCACATTCAAATTACGGATCGCAACCTCTAAAAGAACCGGCACATGCCGCTCAGCGTCTATCCTGCTTTGCGCTGCCATGTGCTCCCCCTTGGGGGCCCGAACCTGCTCCACTACTTACAAACCAAAACTTGCCAGTGAATCCTGGTCCGCTTCTGAGATCGGCGCGGCATCCATCCGGGCCTTGAAGTCGTCGTGGTTCGCTACCTGCAAATACGTCTGCATCCCGAACACCACTACATCCCCGATCGTCTTTGCCGCTTCACGCAGAGTCTGGGGAATCAGCACCCGCCCCTGCCCGTCCATCTCCGCCATCCCGCCGTAATAGTTAACAACCTTCATAAACTTCATCTTGGACTGGTTCAAACTTGGAATCTTCGCCAGCGTCTCTTCGATCTTTTCCCATTCCTTCATGGGGTAGATCTCTGCTTCCAACCCATCCTTGCTGGTAATGAAAAACCTGGCCGGAGTTTCTTCTGTGAAGGGGCCGTACTTCTCGTCAATCAGGCGCTTGAATTCTGCCGGGAGCTTAAGCCTTCCCTTTTCGTCAACGCGGGTTTGGTGATTGCCCCGAAACATCTTGTCTCTGCCACTTCCTAGTGCAAAATGCGCTTCATCTTGTTCATTTACCGCAAAAACCGGGAGTCTAACTGCTACACTTTGCACCAGGTACGAGGCAACTCTGTTGTCTGCTGCCGTGTTCTAAGAGACTTTAAAGACTGAATTCGAATTTGCATTGCTTTGGACCACTTTTGACCACTTCCGACCACAGAATATCCCGCCTGTCCGGGGAGTCAAAGGAAATTGTGGTGACTAAAGTGAACGGCGGGTGTATTCCTGTGGGAAACCTCACAGGTTGTATGGGAACTCTACCCAACCACAATGGAGAGTGTTGAGGCTTGAGGTTCTACGCAGGCGATGGCACTTGCCATTGCGCGGAAGGTAGTCTATACGCCTTTTCTTCGCCTTAACGTCTGGCCGCGTCCGCAATCTCTGAACGCCTGGCTACTGGCTGTCGCGTTGCTCTTCGGCCAGGCGGGATTGTCGCTGCTTGAGCACATACCCCAGGTAAACCACGACGAACACGTTCAGGATAGTCAGACCGATCTTGGTGGCAGTCACATGCCGGCTGATCTCGAACAACTCCCATGGCAGAAATGAAGCGGTAAGGATCAGGGTGAAGTATTCGGCCCAGGTCTTCCGCAGGACAAGCCCGGTGCCTTCGATAAAATCCAGCCCTGCATCGAAAAAGACGGCGGCGCCGATCCAGCGCAGTCGGTGGGGGGTGAGGGCATCCACGCGTTCGAGCAGCAGATTCACGAGGTGACTTTCAGGATCAATCCTGAGTGAGAAGGCCAGCCGGAAAAGCATGTCCGCCAGGTCCCGGTGTACCAGGTGCAGGACGCCGAAGCCAACTGCAACGAAGAGCACGCCCTTCGCAATTTTAAAAAAGCCGATCAGTTCGAGCCAGCGCGTTTGGCTCATCGTCATTCCAGGCCTTTTTTGTTGCACGGTCATTGCGAACAGGAACTCCCTGAGCTCACACGCGCTATTGCCGCACATACTCGAAATGGCGGTGCTATCTCTGTGTCTCTCGTTCCATGGTACCCGCTGGTGTAGTCGGGCGTTCATCGAGTGTTTACAAGCTGCGTGATGGAGCTATGAGCAGGTACCCGAAGCACTGCACACAGAGACTCGACCCTGATACATTCGTCGGCTGTTTTTGCATTCAATAAATCCAACAGCTTTAACCGGGCGTACTGATCATGTAACGAAACCCTGCTGGGTTCAAAGGAAAGAGAAATCATGAAGAAATCAATTATCACCGCGTCGCTTGCTCTTGCTCTTGGCGTTTCCAGCCTGTCTGCTATCGCACAGAAGGATCCGATGGTGGGTGGCTCGCCCATGTATCCCACCAAGAACATTGTCGAAAACGCCATCAATTCGAAGGACCACACCACCCTCGTCGCCGCCGTGAAGGCTGCCGGCCTGGTAGACACGCTCGAGGGCGCCGGACCTTTCACCGTTTTTGCTCCGACCAACGAAGCTTTCGAGAAGCTGCCCGCCGGTACAGTTGACACGCTGCTGAAGCCGGAAAATGTTGACCAGCTGAAGAAAATCCTCACCTACCACGTCGTTGCCGGCAAGATGTCTGCCAAGGACCTCGAGAAGGCCATCAAGGCAGGCGGCGGTAAGGCAACCTTGAAGACAGTGGAAGGGGGATCGCTGACCGCGATGAAGACAGATGGCAAGATTGTGCTGACCGACGAAAAGGGTGGCACGTCGACTGTAACCATCGCCAACGTGTATCAGTCGAACGGCGTCATCCACGTGGTCGACACTGTTCTGATGCCTAACTAGTCTCTCCCGGAAGCAAGACAACACAAACCGCAATTCCCAAACCTGGGGAGATACATATGTATCTCCCCACTTTTTTGTAGCTTGACTTATAACAATTGCAAGGTGCATTTGCTTTGCAGAGCTCCCAGCGTAGAGACTGCAAGGCATGCGGCACACTTATGAGACTTCGCAGTGGGTGCCTTTTCCAATCGAGCAGGTATTTGCGTTTTTCTGTGATCCGGCGAACCTGCCGCGGTTGATGCCGGACTGGCAGCGTGCGCGCATCGACCACGCAACCCTGGTTGCGCCTGAACCGGCAGGCGCTCATGCTGGAGCTGCCGGCAAAGGTTCAACACTCAAAATCACCTTCCGCGCTCTACCGTTCCTGCCGATACGACTGACATGGCTGGCACTTATCAGCGAATTCGCGTGGAACGATCACTTCTGCGATGAACAGACGCGGGGACCACTCGCCTACTGGAAGCATTGCCACCACATTTCTACTGAGACGCGCGACCACATTGCCGGCAGCCTGGTGAAGGACCATGTCACGTACGCGCTCCCCTTCGGGCCACTCGGAGACCTGGCCAACGCCATCGCAATACGCTTTCAGATGAAGGCGACCTTCGCCTACAGGCAGCGCCGCCTGCTCCAGCTTCTTTCTTCCCAGGGTAATTAACGGAACCACCGGCCTGTGACTGTCGTATGCTTCTGCACACGATGGAGAAAAGCCGGGTCAACATCGATCTGCAAGCGAACGCGCGGGATGCCGTTCGCCTCGCACTGTTTTTTGCGATCGCGAAGTTGGCGATCCATATTGCGGCTAATCTTTGGGAGACGCATCTCGGCTGGGGCTACTTTCGCGACGAGATGTATTACATCGTCTGCGGCCAGCATCTCGACTGG
>CAZZXL010000287.1:0-3787 GCA_964658035.1 uncultured Acetobacteraceae bacterium | reverse complement strand
GATGCCAAATCAATCATTCCAAAACCAGGTATGCCAGGGATCTCTCACGCAACAAGCCGCTGCTGCAGCCCCGCTCTGCCCAGAAACTGCTTGAACTGCTGCCGTCGGTTCCACTCGGCCGGGCTCATTATGTCGAGCGGGAAGCCCTGAACGCTTTCCTCGAGCGGCTCCAGAAAGCCGACGACGTTCCGGCTGCTCTCCTTCAGTATAAGAAAGAGCGGGCGACGCCGCGTCGGGTCCTGCGGGACCTGCTGCCTCGCGACACGCCGGTCGCTGATCACGCTTCCCTTCCCTTGAATGTCTCGGCCTCGCCCGGAACGGTCACCATCCACTTCACCAGGATGGAAGAGCTCGCCGGCGCTCTCGCCACCCTCGCGAACATCCTCACCGATGACTTTGAGGGGTTTGCACAGCTCTATGAACCGCATGTGCCAGTTGAAGATCGCTCCGCTGAACGCAATGACTTCGAGGCCATGTTGGCCGAGCTCGAAGAAATGGAAAAGGCCAGGAAGCCACATCGCACGGGAGTGCTCGTCAGATAAGCTTAAACGTCCCGTGACAGATGCCTTGCAGATGGAGCCGCGCCTTCCAGCTATATACCAGTTATGGTATATATGGATCAGTGGACACAAAAAGGCGACAGCTCCTTTGGATCGGAAGCAGTAAAAAGGATTTGGTGGCGCTGCCCATTCCTGTAAGGAAGTTCTTCGGTCACACGCTCAATTTCGCTCAAGAAGGCGAACAGCACAAAGCTGCGAAAGTGCTCAAGAGCTTCGGAGTAACTGGGGTCCTAGAAGTCGTCGAAAACGATGCGGACGGAACGTACCGTGCGGTCTACACGGTCAAGTTCAGAGAAGCCGTGTTTGTCCTCTATTGCTTTCAAAAGAAGAGCAAAAGCGGTATTGCAACGCCGAAGAAGGATATGGACATCATTCACTCAAGGCTTAAGGTTGCCGAGACTCTGGCAAAGGAGATTAGAGATGGTAAAGCGCACGATTGATGGCATTGACGTTGAAACCAGTTCCGGGAACGTGTTTGCAGACCTTGGACTGGCCGACGCGGAACAGCTCAAGATCAAGTCGGGATTGGTGATCGAGATCACCCGCGCCGTGCGACGGCTCGGTCTGACTCAAGGGGAAGCTGGACAGCGCATGGGTATTTCACAAGCGAAGGTCTCCGGGCTCATGCGCGGAGATTTTGCCAACCTTTCGGAAAGCAAGTTGATGGAATGCCTGAATCGCCTTGGGTACAACATCGAAATCAAGCTGAGTCCTGCCATCGAGCCAATAGGTCACCGAACCCTCGCGATGGCCTGACACCGGTAGAGGAGACCACATGAATCAGTCTGAGATTTACGAGATACCGGTTGCTGTCGGTAAACAGGTCGCATACGTCAGGGTCTATCGTGACGAGCAAGATCGCCAAGTGCTTGTTGGGTTCACGGACGGGACCGAGCTTGCCATCGACGTCGAAGTGAGGTCCGTTACCTCTGCTGTTCTCTACAAGATCACTCCAGGCATCCCAGAGACCATACAGCGGTTCGACGAGCCGCCGTCGCAGCACAACCCTTACAGCGCTGTCATACGGGCATCGACCAAGCCGCTCGCCTGAACGACGCGCGGGGGTTCGTTGAAGGCGAACAGATCTTGCTGACTGCTTCCCTTCTCCCTAACCGATATCCCGGCATCACCTCACCTATAGCAGAAGCGGCGAGGGGAAAGCGAAGAAACAGGCCATGGCGTTTTCGGTGGGGCTTATCTCTTTGTTCGCAACACTCGTCTGAGCGGCGGTACAGGATTTAAAGAGGCAGTAATCCGTCCACAGCCGCCTGTTCGGCAACCTTCAGCATCTCCGGACCGTTATTCCTCACGTTGTTCACCTTCGGATTGGCTTTGTACATCTCCATCTCCTCGGCTTCGAAGGGCCGCAACAGATCCAGCGGCAACCGCTCCGTCTCTTCCCTGTCCAGCCAGCGGTCGTAGTCTCGCGCGTGAAGAATCACTGTCCAGGTTGGAGCAGCGTTCAAGGATGAACCGGTGAGCGGGATCACACACCCCTCTTCACCAAAAGTGACCCAGAACCCAGATAATTCATGGCGGCTCTCCAAGGGTTCCGCGCACAGTACCGCAAAGCAGCGCGTTTTGAAACGATTACATTAAGAAAACTCACGCAGTTCTGAGCGTTGGTGCGTGCAAAACTCGTGGCCGCTTGCCGAATGAGCTCAGCCTAGACATATCCCATGCCTCAGGTTGAACTGATACGTGCACTCTGTCGATGAATCAGAGTGGCGATCCAAGCCAACTTTGCAAATGAGTACCTTCGTTGGGGCTCACGGAGTTTGACATGTCTGCAACGATGAATCAGCCCCTGGATGATTGTCCCGTAGCATTGCTTCCCCAGAATGAAGAGAAGCGCCTCCAGGTTTTAGAGTCGTATGGCATCCTCGACACAGATGATGAGCAGGCCTATGACGATCTCACTCATCTCGCGACGGTACTGTGCAACGTCCCAACTGCTCTCGTAACACTTATCGACCGTGACCGGCAGTGGATCAAGTCCAGAGTCAATTGGGAAGGACGGCAGGATTCGCGGGACGTGTCCTTCTGTGCTCACGCAATTCTTCGACCCGGCGAGCTTATGGAAGTTCCCGATACGAGCGAAGATTCGCGCTTCGTGCGCAACCGGCTAGTGACAGGAAAAACGGGAATCGCTTTCTATGCGGGGGTGCCCCTGGTGACACGGGAAGGAGCTGCCCTTGGCACTATATGTGTGATGGATCGCAACCCTCGCATGCTGACGCGCGTTCAAAGGCACGCGCTCGAGTCATTAGGAAGACAAGTGGTAGCTCAACTTGAACTACGTCTCGAAGTCGCGGAGTTAGAGAAACAAACCCTAACCGATCCTTTGACGGGTGTCTGGAACCGCCGAGCCTTTTACAGATCACTACGCAACGAATGGTCTCTACACTTGCGATCTGGACAACGGGTAGCCATTCTCATGGTTGATATTGATCATTTCAAGCATATCAATGATAGCTACGGGCATCCTCGTGGGGATGCCGTTCTTCAGGAAGTTGCCAAGACGCTTTCGTCAAACATCAGGGTAAGCGACAGCCTCTTTCGGTACGGTGGAGAGGAATTCTGTTGCGTCCTGACGGATTGTGACTTGGAAGCCGCACGGGTTATCGCGGAACGCGCTTGCTTAGCTCTACAGTCGTCGCTTCACTCAGGCATAGAGGTGACTGTTAGTATTGGCGCATCCACTGCACTACCAGCCGCTGATACATCGTCTAATCTCTTAATTGCGCGGGCTGATGCAGCTCTCTATCTTGCCAAGCAGGCCGGTCGAAATCAGGTAGTTCTATCGAACGAATGATTCTCTCTTCGTAGTCCGTGCCACAGTCGCCCGAGTTAGAACTAGGACTGGTCGGCCGTTTATGTTCCCATTTCATATCTTTGGCGAAGCGACCTATTTCCAACGCCAAGCCACGGAGCTAGTGTTTGTCGTCAGCAAACGCCATCCTGACTCTTGACTTCTAAGATGAATGCTAAGGTTCGGGCAGGGCCCATCGAAGGCCTAGGAGCTTGTTGAAAAAGGTTCCCTTCGTGGTCCTATGTGCGCTTGATCTCGTCTATGGAGTATGCGTGGAGACGAGCGGTTGCAGGTTGGGATGTCCTCACTAAGCTCGTTGCGTAAACGTTCGTTTGCGCAACACAGCCTGAGTGACCTCTTAGTGAGTGCCTTGGCGGTTTTGCATCGACTTAAAGCATTCGAGCCGACATCAGTG
>CAZZXL010000286.1:0-3819 GCA_964658035.1 uncultured Acetobacteraceae bacterium | reverse complement strand
CGGGCTTCAAGACTGAAGGGTACGGGCTTCAGCCCGTACATACAGGCCGGTAAAAAGGGGCTTTAGCCCCTGAGGTACCCTTCACCGCAAACACCGAAATCATTCTCGCAACCTCCCCCGCAAATCTGCGTCTCATACAGCAAGGCCCCAACATTGATGACAGTCAAAAGCTCATCCGCAGCGATACTGAAGAAAGTCTCCATGCCGCGTCGTCCCGAACTCGACGCGCTCCGCGGCCTCTTCCTCGTCTGGATGACGCTCACCCACCTGCCCACCCGCATGAGCGACGTCGTCAATACTCCCTTCGGCTTTGTCTCTTCGGCCGACGGCTTTGTCTTCCTCTCCGCCATGCTGGTCAGCACCATCTACCTCCGCCAGGCCAACGGCGACCACGACGCTCTCCGCCAAAAACTCTGGAAACGCGCCCTCCGCGTCTACATCTACCACCTCGTGTTGCTGGCCGTGGCCTTCACCGTGATCGCCACCATTGCCGTTACAAAACATCGCGTCGCCCTCACCAACCTGCTGGACTTCTACATCGCTCATCCAGTCGTCGCCGTCGTCGGCTCGCTGCTGCTCATCTACTGCCCGCCGCTGCTCGATATCCTGCCCATGTACGTCCTGTTTCTGCTCATGTCGCCCTTCGTCCTGTACGCAGCCATCAAGCGCGGATGGACACTGGTCGTCACTGCCAGTCTGCTCGTCTGGCTAGCCGCTCAATTTGGCCTCAGGGTCATCGCCCATAACTTCGTCGTCAAAGTCACGCATCTGCCCATCCCCCTTCAGGAGACTGGAGCGTTTGACCTCTTCAGCTGGCAATGGATCTGGATCTCCGGCATGTGGATCGGCGCACGTTCCGCCGAAGGCCACAACCCGCTCGCCAGAATCACTGGCAAGTGGACCGTCCTTTGCGGCGCCCTTTGCATCTTCTTCATCGGTGTCCGCCACGTTTGGTTTGGACCGAATCTCACGCCTGAACACTTCGGCTATGCGCTCGACAAATGGCGCATCGGCCCCCTTCGCATGGTCAACCTGGTCGCCTGCGCCGGCGTCATTTACTGGCTGCGCAAATACGTCAAGAAGCTGGTCTCGCACGAACCCTTCCTCACCCTTGGCGCCGCCTCGATGGAAGTCTTCTGCACCCACCTGCTCTTTGTGTTTGTAGGCCTCGCCCTGCTCTACAATGAAGTCCCGCAACTGCACGGCATTTACGCCATTCTCCTGCTTACGGCCACCTTCTCCGGGCTGCTCTTCGTCGCCACCCGCCAGGTGCGTAAGAAGCAGGAAGAAAGACGCGCCAGAAAAGCAGCAGAATCAGCCCAGAAACAACCAGAAATTGTCAAAATAGCGCATGATCACGCCATGCAGAACGCACTTTCCCCGCTCGCTACCCCGAACCGCGAACTCCACGTCGAGGCAGACAGGGCCTCAACCATCGGGATTGTGCCGACTCATTCGCTGGAATGCATATCATTGAAGTAAGAGTAGAAGTATCGGCAGTAGCCGGCAAACGCACTCAGCCGTCCCTGAAACCGGCCGCCGCAACCTAACCAAGCACCGGGAGCAGGCACGAACGCTGACGAAGCAGGGCATCCTACCAAGAGAAAGCTTACCCTTAACTCGCTATTTGCAATACTTGCCTTTAAGTCAAGTAGAATTAATATTTTGCAGCATATGCCGGCAAAAACCTTCCTAGTCCTTTACATGCAAATATCTTCGGTAAGCCATTGGAAATGAATATTTGGACGAACTAAATCCAGTTAACCTATTTAAATCCCATCCGTACAAAAACGCTTTACACGCAGGACACAGGGTACCGGCTACACCCCGACCGTAAAGCTTTCTTCCGTCCGGGTTACAGGCCGATATAAGGTATCCCGCTCGACCGGCACACGCCCAGCTTCCTTAATCATCCGTTCCAGGTCCTGCCGCCGCATACCTTGTGGCGTCGTGGCCCCGGCATCGTGGTAGATCTTCTCCTCGACCACCGTCCCATCCACATCGTCGGCGCCGAACCGCAGCGCAATCTGCGCCATCGGAGCACTCACCATCTGCCAGTAGCTCTTCACATGCGGGAAGTTATCAAGCATCAGCCGTCCAACGGCGATCTGCCGCAGGTCTTCAAGCCCCGTCGTCCGCGGTAAATGGTCGAGCGCCGTATTATCAGGATGGAACGCCAGCGGAATAAACGTCTGGAAGCCGCCCGTCTCATCCTGCACCTCGCGCAAGCGAACCATGTGGTCGACGCGGTCTTCATTATTCTCGACATGGCCATACAGCATGGTCGCATTGGAGCGCAGCCCCGCCCGGTGCACCAGCTTGGCTGTCTCCAGCCAGTCGCCGCCATCGATCTTGTGGTCACAGATAATATGCCGAACGCGGTCAGAGAAAATCTCCGCACCCCCGCCTGGCATCGAGTCCACGCCGGAAGCTTTCAACCGTTCAATTGTCTCCGGTACAGACAACTTTGCCCGCTTCGCCAGGAAGGAGATCTCGACCATCGTAAACGCCTTGATATGCACCTTGGGGAACCGCTGCTTCAATCCCGACATCAACGCCGTAAAATATTCCAGCGGCAGATCAGGATGCAGCCCGCCGACCAGGTGGAACTCCGTCACCGCTTCGCTGTAACCCTGTGCGGCAGCTGCCCAGGCTTCTTCAAGCTCCATCGTGTACGCCCCTTCTGTGCCCTTCTTACGGCCAAAAGCACACAGACGGCAGGCGGCGACACATACGTTCGTCGGATTGATGTGGCGATTCACATTGAAGTAAGTCACGTCGCCATGCATCTGTTCCCGCACCCAGTTGGCCAGCCACCCCACGGCCAGGATGTCCTTCGACTCATACAGCGCAACGCCGTCGTCAAACGAAAGCCGCGTCCGCGCAAATACCTTGTCTGCCAGCGTAGCCAGGCGCGCGTCAAAGGTACGGAAGCCCTTGTCCGCGGAGGCGGTGAAGCGGGTTGACGAAGTAGGAAACAATGCTGAATTCACATGTATATGATAGCGTCTCGCCCTCGCAGGCTCCACTATCCCTTCAGCACCATTGGTACGATCAAGAAAAGACTCCCGTTGGTACGGTCAAGAATTCCCCGCCTCCCCTGCATCAACCTCTCCAGACCGGCCGGCCGCTGCTGATACCATCCGGGGGAAGCAACTAACTCTTGCCGGCACGACTTTGCCCCGGAAGGTCTATGCGCCTGTTGTCCTGCTGCACGTGGATGGTTCTGCTGGTTAACCCGATCTTCCTGATCTCTGCGCAGCCTACCACTCAGCTGCCGCACGTTGTCTGCTACGCTCTTGACAGGTCAAAGGTCACTCTGCCCGATGACCTCACCGGCACCCGGAACATCCTCATCCTCTACTTCCAGCCGGATCAGAACAGCGCCGCATTAGCCTGGCAGTATGGTCTTGAATCTCTGCGCGCGCAGCACGCCAACTTTCCGATTTATGTGCTGCCCGTCTATGGCCGTGAAAACTTCCTGGCCCGCTGGTGGATCGAGGCTTCCATCCGCAGCAACGCACCGGAGACGCAGGACCGGCACTTGACTATTCCCCTGTTTGTGGACAAGAAAGCTTTCTTGTCCACGCTCGGAATTCCCAACGAAAAGCAGCCAGTCGTCCTGCTGACTGACAAGTCAGGGCACGTCCAGTGGAAGCAGCAGGGCCAGTACGACCGGGGTAAACTTCCCGCGCTCGAAGCCGCGCTCGCCGAAATGCGCCGCTAGTTGTGGAGCTCTCCAGTAGGTGTATGCCGGAGAACCGCTCTCGACTGGCCTTTTCGCCAAGAAAAAGCCAACTCTCAAGATGCCTGAAAGGG
>CAZZXL010000285.1:0-3874 GCA_964658035.1 uncultured Acetobacteraceae bacterium | reverse complement strand
GGTCCACTTGCCGGAGGAATCGCCACGGTATTCAGAGCGGCTGCCACCTGCGCTAGATTGGCCTGGGTATCCGGCTCGTCCATGTCTTCAATCGGCTCCGGTTCAGGCGCAGGCATGGCGCGAATGGACGAGCTTGCCCGCGCCATCAGCTTCATGCCTTCACCGGCTAGCTCTTTCGCCATTTTTTTCAGTTCTTCCGGGCGCTCTTTATGGCGATTGGTCAATTCCAGGAGTGCCGCCGCAGCTTTCAGCTTGGCAATCGCGTCAAAAGCAGGGCCGTCTGCGGTCCCGATCGTGTGGATGATGTTATCGGCAGTTATCTTGAACACGTCATCACCCTGGATGACAAAAGCGATCAGATACTTTTCAGAAACCTGCGGGGTTAAATTCGGAGACTGTGCTGAATCAGACGACATGGCAACTTCCTTTTCTCTGTGAAACACTGCCGGCCGTGGCCCGCGCACGTTGGCAGCAGGCAGATGGAACCGGAGTGGCTTGTTTCCAGAACACGCCGTCATGTTCCGTGCGTCAAGGCCGGATCACGGGTATTCCGGTACTGATCTGGTTCCGCTTGGCTGATAGGGAAAAACGTTTCAGCAGGAATGGTGCAGAAGCCCATAAGTTCCCGGTGCCCAGGTTGTTTTTACGCATCGTGATGCCGGCCAAAGCGGGGCCAACTTGAATGATCGGCCAACGACGGTAGACCTCTCATCAAAAGGTAAGCCACTGCCGGGCTCCATGCAAGATTCTGAATATCAAGATAGATTGCGTTCTCACTTGATAGACCGCGATGCAGGCATACCGACTAAAGGAAGTTCGCGAGTGTCAGCAAGCCTTCATTGACTTGCCGGCCATCGTGACTCTCCTGGGGGATCGTATTGCAATTGAATGACATGCGCCGTCGGGAGTGTCTTGGGACATACTGTTAGGAATGAGGAATTCCTTCGACAATCTTGCGACTGAGGCGCGCAACCCGGCGAGCGAGGCCATTGATCAGATGTCGACGCTCGACATGCTGCGGGTGATCAACGAGGCTGACAGCCAGGTGGCTGCTGCAGTAGAGCAGGAGCTTCCCGCCATCGCGGCGGCAGTGGACGGCATTGTCGCGCGCATGAAGCGGGGTGGCCGATTGTTCTACATCGGTGCCGGCACTTCCGGCAGACTAGGCGTGCTGGATGCCTCGGAGTGCCCGCCGACTTACAGTGTTCCGCTCGACCTGGTGCAGGGCATCATGGCTGGCGGCGATGCTGCTTTGCGACTTGCCATCGAAGACGTTGAAGATGATGCCGAGGCCGGCGTAGACGATCTGCGTGCCCGTGGCTTCAGCGGTAAAGATGCAGTTGTGGGCATTGCTACCAGCGGCCAGACGCCGTATGTCCTGGGGGCACTTGCGTTCGCCGCGGCCCAGCAGGCTTTGACGATCGCCCTGACCTGCGCACCCGGCTCAGCTGTAGCCACCACTGCCGCCATTTCGATCGCGCCGGCGGTCGGCCCGGAGGTAGTGACCGGCTCTACCCGGATGAAGGCTGGTACTGCAACCAAGATGGTGCTCAATATGCTTTCGACCGGCGCCATGATCCAGATGGGCCATGTCTATAGCAACCTGATGGTCGATCTGCAGAGGACCAATGCAAAGTTGGAAGAGCGCGCGAGGCGCATCGTCGCCATGATCGCGCGGGTGGACCAGGAACGGGCGGACAGACTGATGGATGAAGGCGGATCGGTCAAAACAGCAATCGTGATGCATTGTCTCGGCCTGGCGCGGATGGAGGCCGAGGCTGCGCTTGCGCAGCACGCTGGAAACCTGCGGCATACACTGGCCGCCGGCCCTGCGCAGCACAGCTAGCACCACAGCAAGAGCGATCCAGACTTAAGGATTGCCAGGACGGCCCGTTGAATCGTGGCGAGCCTCTGGGTATGGGTTCTTCCCGGTCGGCTCAGGCGCGATTCTTGCCAACGGAAGGCAGAGCGTTGCCGGGTCCGCCAAAAACGTAGGCGGTGCAGGCTTTGCACACGTAGGGATCGGAGCCTTTGACAAGCAAGCCTTTTGCCATGCTGTGCAGCGGCTTGTCATCTTCACGCTTGAGCATGGTCCACTGATGCCGGCAGGTCAGCAGGGGCATCAGCCGGTCGTACAGCCGCTCGATTGCGGCCTCCGGGGTGTCACTGCCAATCTGTTCCACCAGGTGGAAGAAGGCCAGGGGCGAGAGGTCCGCGATGACAAAGCGGCTGCCTACGTCAAAGGAGATGCCCTGGTAGCGGATGGTCCTTGAAAAGCCGAGAGCTTCTTTCGTGGCTTTCTCGAACTCGAGCAGAGTGCGTTCCAGGTCTGCCAACTGTTTCTTCATGCTGTCGTCCATACACTTCAACAATAGCCGGGGATCAGGAAAATTATCTATACTTGGCTGCTCCCATCAAACCATCGGTAACACTGCGGTACCTGAAAGCGCACGGTGCGCCATCCGCTACACTGGGCCTAGTCCTTTTTCATGCCAGACGAGACGCAGCAACCTTTACCGGAGATCGCCGCCAGTGTCCCGGAGCAGGGCACGCCATCCTCTTCAGAGCAGCTGGCAAATCTACAGCAGCTGGCGCTACGCGCATCCCTCCGCGGGGAGGCGGGGATGTCTCCTCACTGGACGGCCGGTCACTCTTCCCGGCTTCGCAAGTTCCGTTTTGACCGTCCACAGCAATATGCTGCGTTCCTGTTGTTGGGCCTGCTGCTGCAATGCCTGTTTGTGATTCAGCGCGCCCCGCTGACAGAAAGCGATTATCAGTACGCCCGCTGCGGACGGGAGATGTGGGAAAAACCCTCTCCGCTGGCCGGCTACTTTACCAGTTGCGGGAACATTCATGACGGCACACTAGCCTACCGTGCTGCCGGTCTGCCCTTGACCATTCAGCGCCTCGTGCTCGGGCAGGGCGCCGATACATCTACGTGGGAAATGCGTCATGAACTGAGCGCCGTCCGCCTGCTGCTCAGGATTCCTTTTACCCTCATTGCCTTGTTGCTGGGCGGTGCGCTGTGGTGGGTGACGAGGCGGCTTTTCGGCAATGCCGGTGGTTACGTTGCGCTGGGACTCTACTGTTTTTCTCCGCTGGTCGTCAATGCTGCAACGACGCCCGGTTCAGAAATGCTGACCGCCCTGGGCATGTTCGCGGCGATCTATACCGGCATGGGCGTCGCGCATGCCATGCATGGGCCCCCGCGGAAATGGCGGCCGCGTATTCTGCTGCTGACCCTTGCCTTTGGCCTGGTCGCGGCTTCGCACGTGGTCGCTATTCTGCCCATGCTGCTGCTGGTCACCGTTTTTATGGTCTACCTGGCCGTTGGCCATCGCTCGCCGCTGCCCATGATCCTGCTCATGTGCGCAGTGGGCATGCTCTTCCTCGTCTTTGCGTCTTACGCTTTTCATCCCGACGCGTTTACTTACTATTTCCGCAGTGGCGCTGGGCGCTTCGCCTTCTCCTTTGGACCTGCCAAGGCTTTCTTCAAGGCGCTGCCGAATGCCGGCATTACGATTGCCGGCGGCACGGCGCTTGTACTGTGCCTGTTGACGCGGCGCTCTCGCTATTTCGGCAATACCGCGCCGCTGCTTTGTGCTCTGCTGCTTCTGCCTCTTGTGCCGACCGGGGTTTTTGGCGAGCCGCGCCTGTGGGCGCTTCCCTTTTTGCTGACCTTCGCGGGAGGAGTGTTTGCAGATGTGCTCGAAACACGGCAGCGTACGCTTTACCTGTGGCTGGTGGCCGCCATTCTTGTTCTACAGGCCGGCCTGAGCCTGGCAACGCTGCCCGGACTGCTGGGATGATGAACCTCTGCCTCTGCCCCTCACATTGCTGATACAGAATTGGATGGTCTTTGCTGCTGATGTCT
>CAZZXL010000284.1:0-3876 GCA_964658035.1 uncultured Acetobacteraceae bacterium | reverse complement strand
CTCATTGATGCGCACCCCCCACAGGATGATCGCCGGATGATTCCAGTCGCGGCGAATCATGCGGCTGACGTTGTCGACCGAAATGTCCTGCCACGACAGAGGTCCGATATGTTGCCAACCGGGAATTTCTTCAAGCACCAGCAGTCCGATCTCGTCGCAGGCATCGAGAAAGTGACGCGATTGCGGGTAATGCGAGGTGCGGACAATATTGGTATGCAGTTGCTGTTTGAGGATCAGTGCATCGCGTCGCTGTCCCCGCGCCGCCATCGCTTGCCCGACAAAAGGAAATGTTTGATGGCGGTCGAGACCGCGCAGCTTGATGATATTGCCGTTCAGCGAAAAGCCCTGGTCAGTAAACATCGCTTCGCGGAAGCCGAAGCGCTTCTCCTGTTCGTCAATTAATTTGCCGCCATGTGAAATGCGCAGCCGGAGCGTGTAGAGATAGGGATGGTCAAGGTCCCACAATTCGACTTTTTCTATCGAGGGAAAAGCCAGGACTGCCTTCTGCGGCTCGTTCGCCTTCGGTAGGAGAGACAACTCATGTTTTGCACTGCCGATCACCCTATTGTCATGCAGCAGTCTCGCTTCGACCGTGACAGCTTTGGCGGGATAGCCGGTGTTCTGCAGGTAGTACTCGACTTCCAACTTAGGTGCGGTGAGAACGTCCTTCGTCCGCGCCACCATATTTTCGATAAAGACCTGGGGAACGATGCGTAGCGAGACTTCGCGATAAATGCCGCCGAAGGTCAGGTAGTCAATCTGGTAGCCGAAAGGCGGAATGTCAGGACGCTCGGTCGAGTCCACTTCTACACTCAATACGTTGTCGCCGGCGTGATCGACATGCGGCGTAAGGTCGAAGGAGAAGGGAGTGTAACCGCCTTTGTACTCTCCGAGTTTCTTACCGTTGATCCACACCGTGGACGCGGTCATCACCCCTTCGAAGTCGACAAAGACGTTGTTACCTTGCGCTTCGGCCGGCAGCTTGAAGTGACGCCTGTAGACTGAAATGAACTCGTAGTCTTTATCGTCAAACGAGTGCCAGGGCAGCTTGATGTTGGTATGCGGAATGACAACCTTCTCAAATGCGGCATCTGAAAAATTCCGCTCGTGCACGCCTTCAACCACGCGAGGCGAATAGAGCCAGCCTCTGTTCATAGGCAAAATCATTCTGCCGGTATCCATGGAAGCGGGTTCCTGCGCCTGCAGCGCTGCAGGAATGGAAGCGGTTGCAACCAGGGCACTGCCGGACTTCAGAAAATTGCGACGATCCATTCAGGTCTCTCCAACCTTGAAATCTGTGGGTGAAAAGCCATGCTAACTCATTTGCAGGACAGAGGATTGTGGATTCCCGGACGGAGAAGGCTTACTGCCAGCGTGTCGTGTGCCTGGCAAGCCACCAGCAGGGCACATAGCCAGCCTGTGGGAACAGGCTACGGGCACATCGCTGGGGCTGTGTTCCCATGTAGTCGTACTCTGCTTTATTGCCTTTAAGCGGCGTCGAAAGATATAGCTCCACCTGGTAGGTGCTGTAGGCCGTTCCACGTGAGGCACGAAGATGAAACTGCCCCCAGTCGGCGGCATACACAACCAGGACAACCGCGAGCAATGCCTGCACTGCGGTGCCAACTCGTCTCATCCGCGCGCTCCCTGGAGGCTACTGGTTTAGCGTTGTGTCAGCTTTCGTCGGCGCCTGTGTGATCTGGTGAGCGGTCGGCAGCTGTGACGTATCCCATCCCCCGCCGAGTGCCTGGATCAGTTCGACCGCTGCTGTCATCTGTTCCACCTGAAGCGTGGCCAGGGTCTGCTGATTAGCCAGCAGCGTCGTCTGTGCCGTCACCACGTTGACATATGGGTCGATGCCAGTTTCGTACCGGGCATTCTCGAGTTTGACGTACGTTTCCGCAGACCGTTCGGCTTCCTGCTGCTGCTTGATCTGGTTGCTGTAGATGCGAACGGCGGCAAGGTAATCCTCGACCTGCTGGAACGCAGTAAGAACGGTCTGCCGGTAGGACGCGACGTCCGCGTTGTAGATCGCCTTATACTGGTTTAACTCAGCACGGAAGAGGCCGCCATCATAAACAGTCTGGCTGACGCTCGGGCCGACTGACCACAAACGGCTAGGCCAGTCAAACCAGTGCTTCAAGGTAGAAGCCTCAAAGCCTCCTTCAGCGGTCAGGGTCAGCGACGGAAGAAACGCGGCGTAGCCGATGCCGATCGCAGCATTGGCTGAGGCCATGGTACGTTCCGCCGCAGCTACATCGGGCCGACGCTGCAGCAGTGCGGACGGCATGCCGAGCGGAATAGGTGGGGGAGCAACCAGCATCGGCTTTACCGGGATAGAAAAGTCAGAAGCGTTCCTTCCCACCAGGACTGCGACCGCATGTTCGTACTGCGCCCTCGCCACCTGCAGATTCGTGGCCGTAGCCTGTGCCGACTGTAGAGTATTCTGCGCCTCCACGACAGAGATCTGGTCACCCACACCGGTCTCATATTGAGCCTTGGTGTAGTCGAGTGATTTCTGATCCGCCGCTGATGTCTGGTTATAAACCTCGATCAGCGCGTCCTGCCCACGTATCTCGAAGAAGTATTCCGCGAGAGAAGCCTGCTCTGTGAGCCGTTCGTTTTCAAGATCAGCTGCACTTAGCTGCGCGGCAGCCTGCTCTTCTTTCACATAGTTGCGGATCTTCCCCCACAGATCCGGCGCCCAGGAAATATCGAGCGGCGCAGACCATACGGTGCTTTCAGAACCTGTATTGGTAGCTACGCTGCTGCCGGTGGCCGTACCGCTGTTGCCGGTAGATCCGACGACAGTGCTCGAGTTTTTCAAGTTCGCAGAAGAGCGCTGTCGATTGAAGCTCGAACCTACTGTGACCGTCGGGAAGTATTCGGAACGTGCCTGGCGCACCAGAGAACGTGCTTCCATGTAGTTCTCGAAATACTGCTTCACATTCTGGTTGTTGATGTTGACCTGCTCTTCAAGAGCGTTCAGTTCCGGGTCGCCGAAGATCTCCCACCATTTGCCGCGGAGCATCGCATCGCTGGGCGCCGCCACCTGCCAGCCGTCACCGCTTTTCGGCGCTTCTTTGTAAGCCACGGGCGGGGCCTGGGCAGGCGCGGGAACGTGATACTTGGGGCCGACTGTGCAGCCGGCAAGAAGCGCGGCAGAAAGAGTAACGAGCGCAAAAGCGGTGCTGCGAATTCGTTCAGTGGTCATCATCATGGCGTAGCCTCGCCAACTTCTGGGTGAAAATCATCGTGGGTCTTGCCCTGGATCCGCAAGCGCAACCGGTCGAGCGTCAGATAGACCACCGGCGTTGTGTAAAGCGTCAGCATCTGGCTGACAATCAGGCCTCCCACAATGGTAATGCCTAGCGGCCGCCGCAACTCGGAACCGGTCCCTGTACCAAAGGCCAGCGGCAATGCCCCGAACAGCGCGGCCATGGTGGTCATAAGAATGGGACGAAAGCGCAGGATGCAGGCTTCGAAGATCGCGTCGCTGGTACTTTTCCCTTCAAGACGTTCCGCCTGCAGGGCAAAATCGATCATCATAATGGCATTTTTTTTCACAATACCGATCAACAGAACAATGCCGATGATGGAGATCACGTTAAGGTCAATACCGAAGATCATCAGCGCGAGCATGGCACCGACGCTCGCCGAGGGCAAGGTCGAAATGATGGTAAGTGGATGCACCAGGCTTTCATACAAAATACCCAGCACGATGTACACGGCGAGCAACGCCGTAAGGATCAGGTAGGGTTCGGTACTGAGCGACTGCTGGTAAGCCTGCAGAGTTCCCGCGAAGAACCCTCGGACTGTACCCGGGGTGCCAAGGCGCTGTTTCAGCTGGTCGATCTCGCGCGTTGCATCACTCAG
>CAZZXL010000283.1:0-3883 GCA_964658035.1 uncultured Acetobacteraceae bacterium | reverse complement strand
GAGTCTGTGCACAGGGCAGGAGTTTGCATGCCTACTCCCCTTCTGCAACACTGGCAACGAGGGCTTGCCCCATGGATGGGCCCGCTCAAAGATGACGTGCTCAGCGGTGGTCTGTTAAACGATGGTTCGTTATTACCTGGTGAAGGGTCGCGTGCAGGGTGTAGGTTTCCGGTGGTTTGTTCACCAGGAAGCCGCGGCTCTTGGTCTCCACGGCTGGGTGCGCAACAATGAAGCGGGACACGTAGAAGTCGTAGCTGCCGGCGAAGAAGAAGAACTGGCAGAGTTGCGCAGGATCATCGGTAAGGGCTCGCGCGGCAGTCGCGTCGACCAGGTAGACGAACGCGCCCTCGCCGAATCAGAGCGGGAAAAGCTGAGTCCATTCAAGATTGAAGGAGCATGGTAGAGAAACTCATATGGCAGACTTGTTGATCAACAATGGGACCAGAACAGGATCGCTGAAGCCGATCGACTGTGAGCCGCTCAAGACTCTCATCCGTACCGTGCCGGACTTCCCCAAACCGGGCATCCTCTTCTATGACATCACCACCCTGCTCAAAGACAAGGTTGGTTTTGCCGAGCTCATCGATGCTCTTGCTGCCCACTACATCGGCAGGGACATCGATCTAGTCCTCGGCATTGAAGCCCGCGGTTTCATTTTCGGACCCGCCCTGGCCTACCGCCTGAACGCGGGCTTTGTGCCGGTTCGAAAACCAAAGAAGCTTCCGGCGCCGACGGTCCGCGTCAGCTACGACCTTGAATATGGTGCCGACGCACTCGAAGTTCATCTCGACGCGATCGAACCGGGGCAGCGTGTCGTCATCGTCGACGACCTGCTGGCAACCGGTGGCACTATGGAAGCGACCATCAAGCTGGTGCGCCAGTTAGGCGGAGAGATTGCCGGCTTGGGCTTCGCCATCGAACTCGACTTCCTCAAAGGCCGCGAACGCTTCTCCGAGTACGACGTCTTCAGCCTGATGCACTACGACGAATAGCAAGCGCAACGTAAATCCATTTGCACTGGTCGGGATTAAAGCAGATTCCCTGAAGGTATAGAGCGAAGAAGCGAAGAAGCGAAGATACGATGAACGCGGGCCTTTTCGCCAGAAAAGGCCCGTGTATCCAGCCAGGAACACCTAGCTTTGTCATCCCGACCGCAGCGCAGCGAAGTTGGGGGAACCTGCATTCCCCCGCACCCCACCAAGCCAACGCTACCGTCCGCGCAAAAAGTGAAACACGACCGAGATCACCGCCAGGATGATCAGAATGTGAATCGCAAACGCGCTCACGTGGAAGACCACAAAACCGAGTACCCACAGAACCAGTAACACACCAGCTAATCCTAGAAACATAATCAGAATCCTCAAAGGAAATGTCGCGACGATCATGCCTTTACAGAACATGCCCTTGCGCGCTGGCTTCTACGATGCACAAATCGCTCCTCGCGTCGCAGCACCCGCTCTAATTCATCTGCCTGCATCTACTTGAGAAAGGTTTAAAGAGGACAAGTTATGAAACAGATCAAGTTAGGTTCGCAGGGTTTTACCGTCTCTCAACTGGGCCTCGGCTGCATGGGCATGTCAGAGTTCTACGGGAGCCGCGATGATGAAGAATCAATCGCCACCATTCACCGGGCGCTCGATCTAGGCATCACCTTTCTGGATACCTCTGACATTTACGGCCCATACACCAACGAAGTCCTTGTTGGCCGCGCCATCTCCGGTCGACGGAACGACGTCCAGTTGGCGACCAAATTCGGCATCGTCCGCACCGGGGACCCCGCAAGCCGCGGCGTCAATGGTAAACCGGACTACGTCAGAAGCTGCTGCGAAGCCAGCCTCAAACGACTTAACGTTGAAGTGATTGACCTTTACTATCAGCACCGCGTCGACCCAAACACGCCCATTGAGGAAACGGTCGGCGCCATGGCCGAACTGGTCAAAGAGGGCAAAGTCCGCTACCTCGGCCTCTCGGAAGCTGCACCCGCGACCATCCGCCGTGCACACGCCACCCATCCCATCACCGCGCTGCAGACCGAATATTCCCTGTGGTCCCGCGAACCGGAAGAAGAGATTCTGCCTACCCTGCGTGAACTTGGCATTGGACTTGTGCCCTACTCCCCGCTGGGCCGCGGCTTTCTTACGGGCCAGATCAAGTCTCCGGACGACTTTGGCGTCGACGACTATCGCCGGAACTCTCCCCGCTTCCAGGGCGAAAACTTCAAGAAAAATCTTGACCTGGTCGGCCGCATCGAGAAACTGGCCGAGGCGAAAGGCTGCACCGTCTCCCAGCTGGCACTAGCCTGGGTACTCGCGCAAGGGGACGACCTGGCCCCGATCCCCGGCACCAAACGCCGCAAATATCTTGAGGAAAATGCGGGCGCCGTCAAGGTGCACCTGTCAGCAACGGACCTGCAACAGCTCGATGGCATCGCACCACACGGCTCAGCCGCAGGTGACCGTTATCCCGCAGCTGCCATGCGGGCGGTAAATCGCTAGAGCTAATTACCTGATGCTATGGTGTTTCCGGCTGGATACAGGTTGGGCCTCTTCCTGGCGGAAAAGCCCGTGTTCATCGTATCTTCGCTCTACGCTTTCAGGTAATTTGCGCTGGCAGTAAAACTAAGGCTTGGGTTTGTCTAACACCGTGCCGGTGTCGCCGGCATCACGGATCAGCGGCAAAATAGGGAGCCGGTCAGAACTGCCGGCTTCCTGCATCACTGCTTCCAGGTGCTCCAACACTTCTTCAACGCTCATCATGTAGATTTCCCGGCCATTGTCATATCCATTCTCGATGGCAGTCTTCAGGTAACGGCCGGCGATCTGCGCAGCCATGCGATCGGTAATCACTTTACCCGTCCGCTTCTTCTGCTCGACCCAGGCCATCGCCGGCATGGAAATCCATAGCGGCGTTCCATTCACTTCGTAGCGCACGTCAATGGCATCGGCGTGTCGTGTCGCAATGGCCACAATGTTGGCGCGCCAGCGGCAATTCAGCGCTTCACCCGTCCAGCGGTCGTTTACCTTGAATTCTTCATACATGACTCTTTCAATCTACCGACTGTCGGGTGCTCTAGCAAGACACTCCCGGCGCAGCTTTACCACCCGGCAACTTTTGCAACCTTGACTATCCCTTCCGCGTCCATTCAAACGTTCATGCATGACCCTGCTGCAAGGCAAACTAGGTTGTTGGGCATAATCCACAGAAATGTTTTGTCTAGAACATATTTTTGTCCCGCTCCTGCGTCCAATACCTGCAACAGAATCATTTTCAGTCTGCTCTCCAGGAGTACTTACGTGCCTTATACCCCCGCAACCGCGCGCCCATTCGTCGAAAAGCTTCATCAACAGCGCAAAATCATAGAGCAGGCGATGCTCTCCGCCGTCGAGCAGGGACGTGAAGCCTCGACCGCCGATATTCAGGACACCGCCGACCTCGCCGTTGCCTCCTACCAGCGCGAAATGCTGTTCAGCCAAGGCACCAGTCAACACATCCAGCTGCAGATGATCCAGCAGGCCCTCGACCGCATCGACGAAGAAACCTTCGGCGAATGCCAGCACTGTGGCAAAGAGATCGGCAAAAAGCGTCTGGAAGCCCTGCCGTGGACACCCTACTGCATCGATTGCCAGGAAAAGATCGAAAGCGGTGAACTGGAACCCGTCCACCGCGCCGCCTAGCATTTGCCATGCAGGCGGATACGCCTGCGGCGTTGATGCTCCCGTTGGTCGCATGCCTCCCCAGCCAACGGCCGCCCGGTTAAGTACGCACTTTCCGTGGTGGGTACGCTGTTTTTGATGTTAAACACGTCTTTTGAAACGTGATAAGGCGACTCGCCATCAGTGCAACACTGCAGCTAATCCTGATCTTTCATCCTGGGCCAAGCGCG
>CAZZXL010000282.1:0-3888 GCA_964658035.1 uncultured Acetobacteraceae bacterium | reverse complement strand
CTCACAAAGTTCTAAAGATAGCCTACCTGCTGGAAGCAGGCTTTGATGATGTCCGGCTTCCGGCGCAGGCGCTGCTCGGCAGCCGCCAGTTCTTCCCGTAGATGCACAAGGTCCCGGCAGCACACGTTGCCCAGTTCCACATGCTTGAGGTAGTGCCAGACGCCTTCGTCCGGGTTCAACTCTGGCGCGTAGCCCGGCAGCCGCTCCAGGTGCAGGCAGGCGGCGGCCCCGTCCGCCAGGTACTCTCTGACCGCTCGGCTCCGATGGATCGGCGCTCCGTCCCAGATCACCAGCAGTTTGCCTGCGATCTGCTCCTGCAACTCGCCCAGGAAGGCGATGACGCCCGCGCTGTCAAAGGCGTGTTCCCGCATCCGCAGGAACAGCCGCCCGTCGGGCGTGACGGCGCTGATCACCGACAGATGATCGTGCGTCAGCATGTGGCGCAGGAGGGGCGTCTGCCCTTTGGGTGCCCAGGTGCGGACCACGCCCGGCAGCGGGTAGAAGGCGCTCTCGTCCACGAACAGCAGGGTGCGCTCTTCGTCTACGGCCTTTTTTTCAGGGCGGGCAGGCGCGCGTCCTGCCACTCCTGGACGGCCTCTTCGTTGCGCTGGCGGGCGCGGCGGGTCGGCTTCTGGCGGCTCCACCCGCAGGCGTGGAGCAGGCGGGCGACATGGCTGGGGTGGTAGGCCACCTGCCACTCCTGCGCGATGACGGCGGCCACACGCCCGGCGGTCCAGACATCGCCGGTGAAGCCAAAGGCGGGCGCACCCCGTAGCAGTAGTGCAGGCAGTTCGGCCTTCTGCTCTCTGGTAAGTTTGGGCGGCGCGCCCGGCGATGTTCTCTTGCTTAGAGCCGCCCTGCCTTCGGTCTTGGCGCGGGCCATCCATTGGCTGACGGCTCCTTCGGTGACGCCGAGCGCCTGAGCGATGGCTTTCTGCTTCCAGCCCTGCTGGGCCAGTTCGTAGGCGCGCAGGCGGCGGCCTTCGCGCCAGTCTCTGGCATTGCGCGAAAGAGGTGGTTCCATGCTCTCTACTTCGGAAGCCGAGACAGACAACTTTAGACCTTTACGAGAACATCAGTAAGGCCCTTTGCAGGCCCGTAGACGAGTTTTGAGATAGATTCTTAATCCTTTATAAGATGAAACGCTATTCCTTGAGGGTGTTGAGCAAGGTATAACGCATTAGGCTCCTGAAATAAAACTTGTTCTGGTACTGAGGTAACACTCTCTGCGCGTCACCCGGACTGTGAAGAAGCCCGCAAACACAAAGCGATGCTCACAGCAGTGCTGGCAGACATGACCAAAGACATCACTTGTTTTGGTGGAGGTTATCGGGCTGGCTTCTTTGTGGCTGGCTGCGGACTTCTACTTAGCTTAGACTCCATCCTCACAAGCAAGCCACGAGCAAGCAAACCACGGGAGTGCTAGAACTCGAACTAAACTGCACAATCGAACATGATCGGCTGGTTTGGGGGAGTTTGCTTGATTCCCTTTATCCCGCGCTACGGAGACACCTTGGCAATGCAAGACGAAGAGTTCGTGATACCGGAAGATGTTATCATCATGCCTGTTACTGACCTCTCAGATAGCCTGAGAGGAAAGTTGCAGCATGACCTTAACGATTATGCCTTGACACGGATTAACTCTCGGGTTCACACGAAAATAATCAGTGTTGAAGTGGCTGAATTGCTGGATCAATTCCGCAAGCCGAAATCCTTGATTAATGCCATCATTGATTACAGTAGCTCTAAGAATATAATACCGGAGGATGTTCTTAATGAAGCCGGACCTGTTCTAATGCACCTGGTCAAGATGCATTTTCTGGCTCCTGCTGACTCAGATAAAGCAAAGAAGACCGTCCAATCCTTTCAACAGGGAGAACTCATCGGTTCTTATGAAGTGCTACATTGTGTCCAAATGCTTGAGGACAGCGAGCTCTATAAAGCGAAGACACCTGAAGGCAACACTGTGGCCTTGAAATTGACAAGGCTTGGACAAGGGAACCAGGTCCACGAGCGGCTCGAACATGAAGCGCAGATACTCAACCATCTTGATGGCAAGGTAAACCCCCCTCTTTTAGCTTCTGCTTCTTTCCAAGGTCGCTCGTATATTGCAATAGAGTGGTTCGACGGAATACCCTCCCATATGCTCCGCAAGCATTTGGAGCAGAACCCTCAGAACGCACGCTTGGATCACTTCAGCGCGTGCTGCAACGTTTTGGCTGCCTACCAACACTTGCACGAACAAGGGGTTATTCACTCTGATGTACACCCTCAGAATGTGTTAATCTCTGCTCAGGGTGAAGTAAAGCTCATCGACTATGGATTTTCACGCGTTGAGGGTACTCAGCTAAGACCTAAATCGCGTGGCGGCGTCAGTTCATATTACGAGCCGGAACTGGCGCAGGCGATGCTGAAAAAAGTGCAGTCCCCCCCATCAAGTTTTCTTGGAGAGCAATATGCAATAGCCGCTCTGTTATATACTCTCCTGGCTGGCACATCTTACTTAGCGTTTTCACCAAAAAGAGAGGACATGCTTAGGCAAATAGTCCAGGAAGATCCGTTACCTTTCTCAATGTTTGGGAGCTTCCATTCGAAAGATGTTGAGGCGGTTTTGTTGAGAGCATTAAACAAGAACCCAAACCAACGCTTTCACTCTGTGGGCGAGTTCTGTACTCAGTTCCATGAAGCCGCACCTATGGCACATAGGGGCCAGAGAGAAAGTTCATCAAACAAGTTAGGTGATCACTCTCAGGATAGATTACTTGTGGAGTTTATCGACCAGGCCGTACCCGGAGGGGAGCTACTGGCATCCGTTTTCAGGAGCGCTCCTTCATGTAATGTCAACTTTGGTGCCGCTGGCATTGCCTACGTGCTATATAGACTCTCCTGCTCTAGGGCTGACCCCAAGTTGCTATCCTACGCAGATGTCTGGTGTAATCATGCAGCCGCCAATATCAAGACTAAAGCAGCTTTTCATAACAAATCATTACAATTAACGCATGGCACGATCGGCGACGTGTCATTGTATCACACAGCAAGTGGGGTGCATTGTGTTCAAGCGTTGATAAGCATTGCGATGGGTGACAACATGTCGCAGCAAGCTGCTGTAAATGACTTTATAATGACGTCACAATACTCGTGCGAGAACATTGATCTGACTCTTGGCCGCTCAGGTAATTTGTTAGGGGCATCTATCCTGCTTGAGTCATTGGCTGACATCAAGACGGACAACCCGATGCTAAATCGGGCCCCCTTGTATGATTTTGGTTCAGAATTGATGGAAAGCATTCTAGCGCAGGCTCTTGAATATGGCGAAATCGCAGTTGCCACTGATATGAAGTTTCTTGGCATTGCACATGGATGGGCGGGTGTCGTCTACGCCGCTATTCGCTGGTGTCAGGCGGCAGGATTGCCAGTCCCAGGCCTCATCAAGAACCGCCTTGAAGAACTGCCTCTATATGCTGAAAACCTGGAACATGGTGCCCGATGGCCCAGATCTGTGGACACTAAGGATTATGTAGTAGGTTGGTGCAATGGGAGTGCCGGCTTTGTCCACCTGTGGACAGAGGCCTTTCGCGCACTCCAAGATCCAAAGTATTTGGATTTAGCCGAAAAAGCAGCTTGGGACACTTGGGAAAACTCAGAGACTGATTTTAGTTTATGCTGCGGTTATGCGGGGCGGGCTTACGCATTGATTAATGCAAGTAAGTACCTGAACGATGTGACTTGGCTTGACCGCGCCATAGTCTTGGCTAAACGAGCTACTTCCACTGCTTCCGGTTACAGTTTGTATAGGGGTAGCGCAGGGGTGGTAGCATTGTTAGCAGACTTAGCGCAGCCTGAAAGCTCATGTATGCCCCTATTCGGCCGTGAATCGGACTAATGAGT
>CAZZXL010000281.1:0-4079 GCA_964658035.1 uncultured Acetobacteraceae bacterium | reverse complement strand
GGATGGCAGATCCCGACCAACGGGAGTTAAGCGCGAAGCGCAGTCGCCTGGATGGCAGATCCCGACCAACGGGAGTTGAGCGCGAAGCGCAGTCGCCTGGATGGCAGATCCCCCGGGCGGCAAGCGTTCAGACGTTGAATTTGAAGAACAGGATGTCGCCGTCTTTGACGGTGTATTCCTTGCCTTCGGACCGCAGCAGGCCTTTCTCTTTTACGGCCTGTTCGCTGCCCAGTGTGAACAAGTCATCGGAGTGGTACGCATCCGCCTTGATGAAACCCCGCTCAAAGTCAGAGTGGATCACGCCCGCAGCGCCCGGTGCCTTGGTGCCGCGGATGATCGTCCACGCGCGCACTTCCTGCACCCCTGCCGTGAAGTAGGTAATCAGGTTCAGCAGCTTGTAAGCCGAGTGGATCAGGCGATTGAGCCCCGGCTCTTCCAGGCCCATCTCTGCCAGAAACTCTTTGCGTTCATCCGGTTCAAGCTGCGCAATTTCCGCTTCCATCGCGCCGCTGATACGCACTACCTGGCTGCCATCTTCCTGCGCCCGCTGTTCAACTGCAGCGGTCCACTCATTGCCTGTCACTAAGCCACCCTCGTCGACATTGGCGACATACAGCATCGGCTTGGCCGTAATTAGGTGCAGATCGCGCGCCGGCACCTGCTCATCTTCTGTAAGTTCCACTGTGCGCGCTGGACGTCCCGCCTGCACGGCTTCCAGCAGTTTCTCGAGTGCGGCAAATTCGGACTTCACCTTGGGGTCCGTGCTCAGCTTCGCCGCCTTCTGCACCTTGGCAAAACGCTTTTCAAGCGTGTCCAGATCAGCCAGCAGCAGTTCGGTATTAATCACGTCAATGTCATGTAGCGGGTTCACGCCGCCGGCTACGTGGATCACATTGGGATCCGCAAAACACCGCACCACGTGCACCACCGCATCGGTCGAGCGAATGTGCCCGAGAAACTGGTTGCCCAGTCCTTCACCCTTACTCGCGCCTTCGACAAGGCCAGCAATGTCGATAAACTCCATCGTCGTCGGAACAAGGCTTTTTGGATGGATCACAGCAGCGATCCTATCCAGCCGGCTATCCGGCACCGTCACCACGCCGACGTTCGGATCAATGGTGCAAAACGGGTAATTCGCCGCCACAGCCTTGGCCGACGTCAGTGCGTTGAAAATAGTACTTTTGCCGACATTCGGCAGTCCGACAATTCCACAATTCAAAGGCATAGCGTCTATTATGCCCGGCGGAGCGTGGCTCGAGCGAAGACCAGCCTCGGGCGGCGCCGGCGCGGCGGGCGGTATTTGCCACACGGGCCTATTTCAAAAAAGAGGGAAGCAGTACCTCCCTCTTTTTGAAATCCATGCCCATACGCTGAGTATCGCTGCCCGCCCGTTTCAGAAGACCGCGCTCGCCGGAGGCAAACTCTTTATGCTGAACCCATGGCTTCTCTCCAGGAACAGTTCGGGCAGATAGACATTTACTTGTTTGACCAGTTGCTCAAGGGGCGGATTGCACTTGGTATGCGCATCCTTGATGCGGGCTGCGGCTTTGGCCGCAATCTTGTCTACCTGCTGCGCGAGCACTATGACTTGTTCGGAGTCGATGCCGATCCAGACGCCATTGCGGCTGTTCGCCGCATGGCCGCGGCCCTGCATCCGGCTCTGCCGGTAAGTAACTTTCGCGTGGAGAAGGTTGAGGCCATGTCTTTTCCTGACCAATCCTTTGACGTAGTGTTGAGTAACACAGTGCTGCACTTTTCGCGCGATGAGGCCCATTTCCTCGCGATGATGCGGGAGATGTGGCGGGCTCTGCGGCCGGGAAGCGTCTTTTTCTGCCGCCTGGCATCTACCATAGGCATGCATGAGCCGGGTTTGTCTCACCAGCACCTGGGTGGGCGACGCTATTTGTCCCCGGATGGCGCAGAACGTTTCGCCGTTGATGAATCCCTGCTGATGTCCGTGACCGCTGAGCTGGGCGGACAGCTCCTTGATCCTTTGAAGACCACCGTAGTCCAGCAGCAACGCTGCATGACTACCTGGGTGGTTCGCAAGAACGATTAGGACAAATAGATCAGGAATAGATCGGCAAGTGAAAGCGGCTTCGTCATCATCGCCGGCGAAAACATGCCAAAAAAGCGCGTATTTTTGCGTCTAAACGGCACTAAAGTGGCCATTTTTGACACCAAGATCGCAGTCGCCAGCCCGGCTTGCAGCTGAAAAGAGCGTCCGCTGCGTGGGCCTCACCCTTGAAAGAGAGATAAAAAATGATCTTGATCTACGGCCAGGCCGCTAAGGTCGCCTTGAATACCTTGCACTCGAGCTATGTGACTTTCCTTTTGGTCGCGCTCAGCTCCATTTTTTTTCTGGTAGATCCTTTTGCCGCCATCGGCACTTTCCTTGCGATCACCGCTAGCCTGGATGCACCGCGCCGCAAACTGATGGCCCGTAAGGCGTCCATCACCTGCTTCATCGTGCTGACTACATTCGCCTTAGTGGGTAAATTCATCTTTCGTATGTTTGGCATTACGCTACCCGCCTTTGAAATTGCCGGAGGATTGATCCTTCTGCTCATTGGCCTGGATATGCTGCAGGCCAAGCGTTCCGCCACTCAGGAAACCTCCGGCGACGCTGAAGAAGCGAGCGAAAAGGAAGACGTTGGCATTGTCCCGCTCGGCATTCCCATGTTGGCAGGGCCGGGCGCCATCTCGAGCGTGATGGTGCTGGTAGGGCAGGCGGCCAAGCTGTGGGAGGTCGCGACTATTGTCGGAGTTATCGCTTTCACTGCATGGATTAGCTACTGGGTACTGGCCAGTGCCGACCGCGTACGCAAGTTCATGGGCGAAACCGGTATTCGCATCCTCGTCCGCATTATGGGACTGCTGCTGGTCGCACTTGCGGTGCAATTCTTTGTCAATGGATTGACTGACCTGGGACTCATTGCAAAATAGCATTTCTTTAGATCTACCTGCGATCGGGGTCGGGGTACACACATGGTCGCCGCTACGCCTGCAAGTCGAACGAGTAAACGGAGCAATCCATGGCTACGTGGCTAGAAGAGCGGCGACAGGTGGTTGATTGAGGCTCCATTCCCCAGCAATCAACTCCATGCAGAGATAATTTCCTGGCCTCGACGGGCCCATTGGCGTAGAGTAGCGCACTATTTCAACAGCAGAACCAGCTTTTCAACAAGCTACAGACTTGCATCGCCATTGCGCGGTTGATAGTATCCAACTTGTCGCAGCGATATGCAGACAGTCGCCGAAAGGGCGCAGCATGCAGAAGCAGCTGGCAGGAAGCCGAAAACAAACTTGAGGCTTGCAATTGTTAAAGTCTCCTGCTAATGTAGTTAAGTTGTCTTAAACGAAGTGGGATGTAGAGCAGATAGCCGCCAGGTGTTAAACCTGTGAATTAAACAAGGCTGAAGCAACGTGAGACTGGGCCTAAGGCCTCAATCAAACGAAACCCCTTTGCAAGTCGGCGAATTTTTCGCCTCGAGCCATATGAGCTCGACTACAGCATTGACGCTGTAGAGACAGTCTTTCAAAAGTTTAGTGCTTGGCGCCTGCTAATTGCAGGCTGGATATGAAGAGGATGAATAAGCCTCTCCTGTGAATGTCTCTGCTTTGCTGCTCAGCTTCGGCTGAATCAAGCGAAAGCAGACACATCTTGACAGAGTCCAGAAGCTTCTGTAGTATTGGGAGGTGCGCCAAAAGTTGCCGCAAAGCGCGATGAGCTGAAGAAGCCGATCGCAAGCGAAAACTGCAAAGCACAACAAGTTCGGGGATGTGCAGTAGTAGTACTGCGCTCTTCGATCCAAAGAGAAGCCGCTCAGGCGGGTCTTCTTCAAGGATCTTTGAAAATCAGGTTGAACGTGCCAGTCGTGAGAATATTAGAAGTTGGTTTGAATATTCTCACAAGGTAAGTGCTTATCGAGCTCCGCGCTCGCTTCTCGAAAGAAGGCGTCGCGGAATGGTAAGCCGGTTCATTCCGCCGACCTCCGTCGGCCTGAATGAACCAAACAGTTTCAAACGAGAGTTTGATCCTGGCTCAGAATCAACGCTGGCGGCGTGCCTAACACATG
>CAZZXL010000280.1:0-4128 GCA_964658035.1 uncultured Acetobacteraceae bacterium | reverse complement strand
TCTCCTTGTCCAGTCTCTCTCTTATCCACTGGCACATTTCAAGCCGGGCACTCCAAACGTAACTCCCTATCGGCTCCCGCGTCACAAGTGTTGTTTGGCTCAGATATGATTGTGTTCGTTAGGTCTCGGTCTGTTCAAGAAAAGGCGACATATTTATGCTCCGAGCCCGCATCTTCTGCGTCCTGCTATTTAGCCTACCGCTGGCCGCGCAGGTGTTCCCGACCCGTGCCCCTGAGAAGCCTTCTAGCGGTGGTGAGGAAGTGCAGCCACTGACGCCCACTGAGTACAAGAAGTTTGCCGACGGGGCCAAGGGAATGGCCAGCTTCGAGGCCATCCAGCGGCTTCCTGCCAATCTCAGTGCTGACTACCTCCTCGGATACAACTTCGTATACGGCTCTCTGAACCATGGCTGGATCCTCGATCACGATTCTTATGGCTACAAGCTCTTTTTAGACTTCAAAGGCGAAGGCGACCTGAGCAGCTCTTCGCCTCTCCGGTTTCATGACGAAGATGGTGTCTCACGGATTGATGTCCCCATGAAGGATGGGACGTCCTCCTGGCTTGCACGGTTTGAATTAGTTCAGGAACCCGATGGGGCGGCTGTTCGGTTGAATCTCGATTCTTACCGGAACGGCAAAATCCCCCTTCCCAACCACAAAATATCTTTTCGCCTGTCGGGTTCTAGCGGGCGGTACGACTTGCTCGGCGACCAGGTGTCTTTTGATCGCGAGGGAAGCGGCAAGTATGAATCGTATAGACCCAATGACCGTTGGGTGAACCTTGCCGGTAAAACTTACGAGTTTCATGTTGACCCGCACGGCGATTCTCTAACTCTCAAAGCGTCGGACTCTCGCCCCGATCGTCCTACCCTTACGACCGGCAGCCCGATACCCGACGTCACTCTGACTGACTTGAGCGGAAAGCCACATGCTTTCCGCCACAACACAGCCGACTTCACTCTCCTAGAATTCTGGGATACGCACTGCGGTCCCTGCCGTGAAGAGATGCCCAAACTCAAAGTTCTGTATGACAAGCTCCCACATTCCCGCTTTGACCTTCTTGGCGTCAGCAGTGACGAATCCGAGCAGGAGCTGAAGAAGTACCTCGCCGAGTTCGACATAGCGTGGCCAGAGATCCGCGAACCCTTCGAGGGCCGGGTGCACAGCCTGATGCGCATCCAAGGTGAGCCAACGTATTTCTTGCTGTCGAAGAACGGCGAAATTCTGGATCATTGGGTCGGCTCAGGTTCCACCATGGCCAAGCTCAATGCAAGGCTAAAGTGACACACGCGTTACACCTGACTATCTTGCGGTTGAACGGACGGGATGTCGCATTCTAAGAAGTTACCTTGATCACATCCTCAGGTGTTAACCCTAGCGGCTTGCGTTTCGGAGCCGTCTCCATCACCCACCGGATGCTCGTCTCCTTGTCGGGAAAAGGCGCAGCGATAGAACTCGCGGTGTAGGTGCCGAGGTAGATCTTCTGAAGCGGCGTCAGCGTCATCGAGAGGCCACCCCGACACCATCCCGATGAGCAGAAAGGGTCCAACAACGGCTCCCAGAACGAGCAATCCAAGGCTCTTGATCCGGCTCGGAAACTCGATCGGGCGGCTCAGGATTGGCCGCCATTCTGGCTTTCGTTTGGTCTCGTTTCTCCTCCCTGTGTCAGAAATTCCTCCAGCAGTTTGCGTGCGCTTTCGAGCTTCCTGGCAGCCGCCTGGTCACGGATTCTGAGCACCGAATCGGGCAGCAGATGCTCCCTTCTGCGTTGTGAGGACTAAAGGGCCTCGGAAACACTTATGCGTACCAACCAGAGGATGGCCGCTTCTGGATGGCTGTCTTGGCAATCCAGGAGCCATGAGTCTGCGACCGGGAATGTCTCTAGGCCGCTGCGAAGTCCGTTTGAAATGTAATCCAGAAAGCATATTTATACCGATTGGCTATGCCGTCCTACGATCCGGAAAATACGATTGGATGATGGGTCAGGAGACACCAGATGACATAAAGAAACACCAGAAAGATTCCGAGAGCAGCTGCCCTCATTGCCTTAGCTTCGGCAAGTCTACATTCCCTAAATCATCCTGGCTTAGCTCCCTTTACCGTTCCGCGCGGATCTCGGCCGCAGGGTGCTGGATGACCTGCTTGGCGAGAGGACAGGCCTTTGGTTCGGCAACATTCTCGAACTGGTCGATCTCGACCTCGCCCTCGGGAAAGATGGCTTTGACCTGGAGTTGGCCGCCCGTGGCCTGGATTAAATTGCGCAGGGTCGAGACATACAGATCCGTCCGTTTTTCCATTTTGGACACAGCGCCCTGGTTGATCTCGAGCATCCTGGCCAGGTTGACCTGCGTCAGGCTGCGGGCTTCGCGGAGCTGATGAAGGGTCATGACCGCAGCGGCTTCCTTGACGCCCTGCTGAATCCGTTGCTCGGCTTCAGGCGAAAGCTGTTTGCGAATGTCTTTCCATTTGTGCGCCATCGGTTTCACTCTCCCATCTCGATAGGTGCTGGGCATAGATCGCATCCGCGCGGCGGATCGCGTCCACTCACCAGTTGGCGTCGCCAGTCTTATCGCCGCCCAGAATCAGGTACGCATTGCGGCGCGGGTCGAAGGCGAACAGGATGCGGTAGGGCCTGCCCTGATGCTGCACCCGGAGATCTTTCATGTTCGGGTATTTCGACCCGATCAGCGTGTCGACATAAGGCCGTCCGAGCGTCGGCCCTAGTGCTCGAGTTTGGCGACCGCGCCGTTGACGCTTTTCCACTCCGACTCATCCAGGGACTGGTACCAGGCCAGAAACTCGTCACTGACCTCAACTTCCCAATCCATGGCTCAAGTATGCCCTCCGAATAATATGCCTTCTGCATGGTACGAGCGGCATCGTTTGCGACCACCGGTTTCGGGTAGATTGAAAACTCCGCATAGCTCACAGGATTCAGAATATAAGCGAGGGCGGCGACCATCGCCGCCTTACGTAAAGTCACACCGCCATCGGGTTTCCCCGCGCCACCCGGGCTCATTGGCTTGCTCCTTGTAAAGGGTTTAGCGGGACTGGTTCGGCGGATGAACTGGTATGGACCAATGGAGTGCCGCACCAGGAGCAGAATCGCTGATGGGTTGAGACACTCATGCCGCAATGGCTGCAGGTCGCCGCGATCGGGTGACGCATAACAAAGTAGAGAAGAAAGCCGAGAAGGTGAGGAAACAAAGCTGCAACCAGAACCCAGAGAGCCGCCCCCATATTGCGCCGCCTCGCATCTGCAAATACGAAGCCCAGGCACACAAGCCACGTTGCAAGCAAAACGCCAAACATCATGGCAGCGCTTGCATAGGCGGACATCGTGAGGAAGTCACCTGTCCTGTATCCGAAAACCAAGCCCGTCAGCAACGCGCAACCCGCAACGATCAAAGCCCAATACTGAACCGATTTCGGAACAACATTCAAAAAGCCACGGATTTTCATATAGACCTTCTTCCCGGGGGAACCCTAGCTTTTGATAACAAAGGCAGTAGCGGAAACAGCAGTAAAACACCCAGCGAGGGCGCAATCCAGAAAGCAAGTATCCCCTGCTGCAAATGCGTGCGCTGAATAGCAAATAGTGAAGCCATCAGGTTTCCGAATTGCAGATCGACGAACGACCCGCCCATCGTGAGCACGACTGCAGCGATGCTAATCAGCGCCCATCGTGAGCGGCTTGGTCGCGCGGATTGAAACGGTTGAGCCCTCAGCCTGAGGGACGCGAATACCTTGGCGTTCAGCGCCGAATCCACCTCGAACGAGAAGCCCTTCAGTCCTGCGATGACCCTGTTGCTGACGCTGGAATACTCCTGGCATAAATCGCAGGTTTCCAGGTGCTCACGAAGAGACTGTTTGCCCCGAGACGACAGTTCGCCTGACAGGCTCTCATCTATCAGGCGTCGAAAACTCTCGTGGTCGTCAATGTTCATGCTGATCTCCCTCGAATTGTGGCCGGAGTGTTGCCAGCCCCCGATAAATTCTTGAAGCGACGGTAGAAACGGACACTCCGGTAACGGCGGAGATTTCCTGCAGCGACAAATCTTCCTGGAAGCGAAGTACGAGCGCTTCGCGGCAGGCGTTTAGCTTGGGCAGCATGCCGCCGGTGATGACT
>CAZZXL010000279.1:0-4172 GCA_964658035.1 uncultured Acetobacteraceae bacterium | reverse complement strand
CTTCAAGGCTAAAGCCCATACCCTGGCTAGAGCCTGTACCCTTCAGGGCTGATCACTGGGGTTCGGGCAGGTGCTGTACGGGCTGAAGATGCGGAAATACAGGGCGAAATCAGGTGAAGACGGCTTGGGCTGCGCGCGACCTTTATACTTGAAGTACAAAATATGCCTGCTCAAGAAAACTTCTGCATCGGCCTGGTGCAGATGTCATGCTCGCCCGACCCTGCTGCCAATCTAGATAAAGCTGCCGACCGCGTGCGCGAGGCTGCGCGTGAAGGTGCCGATGTTGTGTGCCTGCCTGAGCTCTTCGGGGCGCAGTATTTCTGCCAGCGGGAGGATATTGCTCTGTTCGACCTGGCAGAGTCCATTCCAGGGCCGAGCAGCGAACGGCTGGCAGCGGTGGCGCGGGAAGAAAAAGTAGTGATCGTGGCTTCGTTATTTGAAAGACGCGCGGCTGGGCTTTACCACAACACGGCAGCAATTCTCGAGAGCGATGGTTCGCTTGCGGGCATGTATCGCAAGATGCATATTCCCGATGATCCGCTGTACTACGAGAAGTTCTACTTTACGCCGGGTGATCTTGGTTTCCGGGCGTTTGATACGTCAGCCGGCAACATCGGGACGCTGATCTGCTGGGACCAGTGGTATCCGGAAGGAGCGCGCATTACGACGCTGCAGGGGGCGAATGTGCTGTTTTTCCCGACAGCGATTGGCTGGCATCCTGCCGAAAAGGAAGAATTTGGCGCGGCGCAGTATGACGCATGGCAGACCATCCAGCGGTCGCATGCGATCGCTAATGGAGTCTACGTCGGCGCGGTCAACCGCGTGGGGCACGAAAATGGCGATATTCGCGGGAACCGCGTGGAAGGGGCTGGTCTTGAATTCTGGGGTGGCTCGTTTATAGCCGATCCCTTCGGACGCATTCTGGCGAAGGCGGCCCATGACCGCGAGGACATCCTGGTCGGAGAGATCAATTTGAAGACACTCGAGGATCAACGGCGCAACTGGCCTTTTCTGCGCGATCGCCGGATCGATGCCTACCAGCCGATTGTGAATCGTTTTCTTGATCCGGTGCTTACAAAGCCTGTCAGCAGCAAGAAGGAAGATTAGCTTTGTCTGAATCGCAGAAGAATGGCCAGACGCCTCGCGCGCTGGGTTATCGCATGCCGGCGGAGTGGGTCCCTCATACGGCGACGTGGATTGCCTGGCCGCACAATGCGGAGGACTGGCCAGGCCGTTTTCAACCCATCCAGTGGGTCTATGCCGACATCGTTCGCCATCTTGCGGGTGTCGAGCAGGTGCATATCCTGGTGAACGACCTGGCTGCCGAGCGGCGGGCACGCAGTGTGCTCGAACGCGTGCATGCCAACATGCCGGCGGTGAAGTTTCATGCCTGGGCGACGGACCGGATCTGGCTGCGGGACTCAGGGCCGATTTTCGTAAGGAAGCCCGGCGCGGGCAAAGAGTCTGTCGCGGTTACGAATTGGAAGTTTAATGCCTGGGCGAAATACGACAACTGGCAGCTGGACGACAAGCTGCCCGCTAAAGCGGCGGCAGAGCTGAAGATGGCTGCATTCACGCCCATGGTGAAGCTGGCGGATGGCAGGGAGCATCGCCTGGTACTCGAGGGCGGGAGTATTGACACGAACGGCGCCGGCATCCTGCTGACGACCGAAGAATGCCTGCTGAGCGAGGTGCAACAACGGAACCCGGGTGTGTCTCGGGAGCAGTTGGAACATGCTTTTTCAGAGTACCTGGGCATCAACCAGGTGGTGTGGCTGAACCGCGGCTGCGTTGGCGATGACACGCATGGGCACGTGGATGACATTGCGCGATTTGTTGGAGAGAACAGGATTGTGACAGCGGTTGAGCCGAATGTCCACGACGAGAACCATCTGCCGCTGGCAGAGAATCTTGACCGGCTGCGGTCGGCCCGCAACCTGGAGGGCAAACCGTTTGAGATTATCGAACTGCCGATGCCCGCGCCCGTGGTATTTGACGGGCAGCGCCTGCCGGCGAGTTATGCCAATTTCTACATCGCGAACGGCCTGGTACTGGTTCCCACGTTTAATGACCACAACGATCGCCATGCGCTGAACCTGCTGGCGGAGCATTTCCCGGAGCATAAGATAGCCGGCATCCATTGCGGGGATTTTATCTGGGGCTTGGGAGCGCTGCATTGCATGACGCAGCAGCAGCCGGCTCCATGATCTCGCCTGTCATGCGACCGATGACTGACCTTGACTACCTGCAGATGGCGCTGGCGCAGGCACGCGAGGCCGGACTGGCTGAAGAAGTGCCCGTGGGGGCGGTGGTGGTGTTGCAGGGTAAGGTGATTGGCGTGGGGCAGAATTACGTGCTGCGGACGAATGATCCGACGGCCCATGCGGAAGTGGTGGCGTTGCGGGCGGCGGCGGCGGGAATTGATAATTATCGACTGGTCGGCTGCACGCTGTATTCGACGCTCGAGCCCTGTTCGATGTGCGCCGGCGCGATGCTGCATGCACGCATTTCGCGGCTGGTGTTTGCTGCTTCTGATCCGAAGGCCGGGGCGGCGGGGTCGGTGCTGTCAGTACTGAACCATCCGCGGCTGAACCACCAGGTGGAGCTGACGTCAGGGCTGCTGGCAGAAGAAAGTGCCGGGATTCTACAGGCATTTTTCCGTTCCCGGCGTCGAGGGACCAGCGGGAGCCTCTCCGGGTCGATTTGACGTGTGGACTGTACGAGCGCATGAAGAGCGCGGTATGATCTGCGGATGAAACTGGTCGTTTATACCGCCTCGTGGTGCCGCGATTGCCGCACTGCCAAACGCTTCCTGCAGGAGCATGATGTTCCCTACACGGAAGTTGATATTGAAGAGACTCCCGGTGCTGCCGATGCGGTGATCGAGAATGTCGGCAAACGGGCGATTCCGCAGTTTGTGATTGATGGCAAGTGGGTACAGCCGTATCGGCCTGGACAGGGCTTCCTGTTTGAGGAGATGAGTGCGCTGCTGCAGGTGGGGGCGCACAGGAAGGCCTAGCTTTGCTTGTTGCGGCTTCATGACGAGCTGCGAAGCGCCGATCCCTCTACTGCGCTTCGCTTTGGCCGGATCACAAGAGTGGCTGACGGGATGTTACCGGTAGCCCTCATTTGTGGCACCGCGGGCGAAACGCAGGTCTTGACTCGCTGCGCCTCGCTCAGGATGACAAATCTGGTGTTCGCCACTGATCACTTACGCAACTGAAGTCACATCGCCGTCAGATGGGCCGGGATCGTTCATGATGGCGCGGGCGTCTTCTTCATCTTCTTCGGCGACCTGCAGTTGCAGCATGCCCATGCCGGTGCCGTAAAGGTGGCCCGCTTCTTCTCCGTTGAGAAAACTGGTGATGCCGGCGGAGTCGAGGCGACCCTTGGCGAGTTCGGCTTCGAGGGTGTCCTGGTAGCGTTCGATGGTGACGAGTTCGCCGCCGGGAACAACTTTAAGGTCGGGTAAGTCCTGTGGTGTGCTCATAGTTCTCCTTGTACAGACTGACTATTTCTGAGATGCGCAGCTTAAAATAGAAGTCTGCGATAAAGCTGGCGGAGGAACAAATTTGATAGCGCGTTATACGCGGCCGGAGATGGGCCGTATCTGGAGCGACGAGAACAAGTATCGCTCATGGCTGGCGGTAGAGATTGCCGCATCGGAGACGCTGGCTGAGGATGGCATCGTTCCGGTTGAGGCGGCGCAGGCAATCCGGGAAAAGGGCGGCTTTGATCTGAAGCGGATCGAAGAGATTGAAGCCGAGGTGAAGCATGACGTGATCGCCTTTACGACGGCGGTCGCTGAGAAGGTCGGGCCGGAGTCGCGCTGGTTCCATTATGGACTCACTTCGAACGACGTCGTCGACACTGCCCAGGCATTGCAGATCAAGGCGGCTTCGGTCATCATCCGCAAGGGGATTGAGGAGCTGTCGGCGGTACTGCTCAGGCGTGCGATGGAGTTCAAGCACACGCCGACGATTGGACGCACGCACGGCATCCATGCGGAGCCGACGACCTTCGGGCTGAAGTTTCTGAACTGGTATGCCGAGATGCAGCGGAACCTTTTTCGCTTCGATGCGGCAGCGGAAGACATGCGCATTGGCAAGCTGTCGGGTGCCGTCGGCACCTTTGGACATTTGAAGCCGGAGCATGAAGAGCGCATCTGCGCG
>CAZZXL010000278.1:0-4185 GCA_964658035.1 uncultured Acetobacteraceae bacterium | reverse complement strand
GAAGGTAGAGGGGTTCAGCGAAGAAGTGAGCCTGGTGGTAGTGACGACCTTGTCTACCGTTTCTTTTATGTCCGCTGAGGTGCTTGCGTCATAGTCAGTACCGCCGTCGTAAACAGCGCTGATGGTATGGCTGCCAACGGTAAGGACGCTGGTGGTGTACTCGGCTTTACCCGAAGTGAGCTTCACCGTTGCCAGCGCAGTCGATCCGTTTTTGAAGGTCACAGAACCGGTGGGAGTTCCTGAGACGGCTGACTTTACGGTTGCTGTGAAAGTAACTGCCTTATCAAAGCTGGAAGGATTCAGTGACGAAGCAAGGGCAGTGGTGGTTTTGACCTTTTCCTCAACCTGGTTCAGTGAGGGGGAAGTGCTGGTGGCGAAATCAACGTTGCCACTGTAGACAGCAGTGTAGCGAAAGGTGCCGACGCTTGTACTTATTGTGTTGAAAACAGCCTTGCCAGAAGTCAGGCCCATTGTGCCGACTGTGGTTGCTCCGTCCTTGAGCGTCACGGAGCCGGTGGGCACGCCATACGAGGATTTGACATTGACGGTGAATGCCACTTTCTCTTCATAGGAGGATGGATTCGCCGATGAAGAGATGGTTGTGCCGGTAGACGCTTGCGAGACGGTATGGGTGAGTGTTGTTGAGTGACTGGCGGCGAAATCCTGGCTGCCGCCGTAAGAGGCGGTGATGGCATGCGCGCCGACACCAAGTCCAGAGGTAGTAAGGATTGCCTTGCCGCCGCTGAGACCGATGGTACCAAGCGTAGCGTTTCCGTTGTGGAAGGTGACAGAACCGGAAGGTGTTCCCGAAGTGGCAGGCTTGACGGTTGCCGTAAGAGTGACGGGCGCGTCGTAAGGCGAAGGATTGACGGAGGAAGCGAGTTCAATTGAAGAGCCGGCCTGTTTGACGCTTTCTATCTTCACCGCCGATGTACTTGGAAGGTTCGTGGTTGAACCACTGTAGGCGGCAATGAGCGAGATGTTGCCGGCCTGGATCATCGACGTTGTAATGCCCGCCTTACCGCCTGCTACTACAGCAGATGCGCCCAGGTTCGCTCCATTACCGTAGAAGGTCACAATGCCCCCTGCGACGCCGCCGAAGTTCGCGGTCAGGGTGGCTGTGAGAGACACACTATTGCCATAGGTAATTGGATTGGCAGAGACGCTGATGGCCGTTGAAGTGGGAGATTCGATGGAGAAGGTGTAGTTTTCTACGGCACTCTCATTTCCTGCATAGTCAGTCGCGTAATAGGTAAAGGTGTGTGTACCCGGCGTGGTGACTGTGACCGGACTGGTGTAGTACGCGGCTCTTCCATCGATCTGATAGTAGACATTTTGTACGCCGCTTGTCGCATCGTAAGAAGAGACGGTAAAGGTGACGGCAGAGGTATAGACGGAGCCATTCGAGCTACCGCTCGCAGTAACGCCCACGGTAGGCGCAACAGTGTCATAGCATATTGGGCCATAGGATTGAAGGCCGGAGGCTACACCCATATTGTTCCAGGCCTGTACATAGGCCGTGTGGCAGCCTTGCGAAACGTTCCCTGTGCAGCCATTATCGGTGCCCGTCTGCAGACAGCCGGTGGTGGCGTTCTTGAAATCCGGTCCATCATAGAAAGAGTTGGAGGCTCCTGGCGTTGCTTCCGAGTTAACGTCGCTCGCAATGGTATCCCAGCCCTGCGTGAAGCCTGCTATGCCGCTTACCTGACCGCCGCGGTTCCCGATGTTGTCGTTGATGGTCCACGATACGGTCTGGTCAGAGTTGTACCAGTTATTGGTTTGTGGGCCCTGGAATGAGACGGACGGTGCACCATTGGCATAAGCCGTATACCAGTTGATGGTCCACGCCAACTGCAGCATGTTGACTGATCCCCATCCTGTGGTCTGGTCGAAGCCGGTGCCGGCACAGTAATAGTTGAGGTTGTATTCAGCAGTGATGTTGTTGCTGTTGCAGCCACTGGTGATGTCGTAGAAGGGATAATGGGGCGCGCCGCGACCAATGCCTTCTGCATACATGTAATAGTTAGCGTTACCTACGGGAGCGCATGCGCTGGAGCCAGAGCCGCAGACATTTCCGATCGCAAGACTGTAGGCGTTCTGCTGAGCAAAAAAACCAGCCATTTCCGGGGCGACAATACTTGTACCGCCGATGCCGATAAGACCGCCGGCTGCTGCGAAATACATGTTCTGGCCACTGGATGCATTCAGGGCCATATCCGGGATGGAGCGATTGCCATAGCCAAATGAGCTCTGGTACGACGGAGCGCTGAAGTGCGTACTGAAACCACCGCCGGTCCCGCCGTTGTTATTGGCACAGGCTTTTGCGTCTGTGCCGCCCGTCCAGGCTACTTCGCTGGCATAGGAAAGGTCACTGTAGAACTGGAGGGTGGTGCCGCCGGTGGTGATGAAATTCGGATCGGAAGGAGGAAAGTTCACGTTCGTGCCGTCATAGCAGCCATTCGTCGTACCTTGATCGCCTGCGGCGGCAAGCAGTGTCCAACCCTGGCCGACCATCTTCGAAAATATGCCATCCAGTGAGTCCATGGTCGAGCCGTCGAAGCAGCTGTACTCTACGCAGAACCAGCTGGTGCTGCTGACCCGGGCTTTATTGTCGGTCACCATATGGTTGTACATGTCCGCGATGTCGCTATAGCTGGCGGCCTCGTAGACCCAGACGAAGGCAGTGTCAGAAGCGGCGCCGAAACTGTTGGAGGTAGTGATCGACCACTCTGTATCAAGAGTGACTTCAAGGCAGCCATTGTCATAGTTCAGGTTTGGAGAATTGGTGCAGGTATAGCGGCCGTCGATGTATTCCTCATTCCAGTTCGCAGCCAGATAGGGATACTGAGCGAGAAAGGAGTAGACATCGGAATCAGCAAGGTCAGCAAAGGATGCGATCGCGATCGTCGTCTCCGGGGGACTATGCTGCGGATTGCCATACGGGTTGCAGCAATGACCCTGGGCGTTGAGCGCAGCCGTATCGTAGGCCTGGGTGCTGTAGATGTCAGTGGGATCGAAGTTGCCGTTGGTGATAGCCGGCGTAAGGTTGTTGGCCTTCCGAGCCTGTGAAGCCTTCATGGCAGTTGCCAGCTTTTCCTTACTGCCATCCGCTTGGTGCCCGGTGGCGATGGCAACTGTTGGCCCGGCCACATAGTCTGGCCGTGGAGATTGCTGCTGTGCCGTGGAACTTGCGGGATGCAGGCGCAGAAATGAATTCAATCCCATAACCGACTGGATGGTGTGGGTGAGTGCTGATGGAATTACGGGATCGCGATCGTTCGCGAAATACGTTTCACCTTTCATGGTGTAGTGATTGATCTGAAGGTTAAACGCTTTTTCGATGGTGCCGACGGGTGCCACGATATCGACCAGCAGCCGATCAGCGAAGCGATTGGTGACGGTCAGGCCCTGCGATTTGGCCCAGTCAACGACGGCCTGTTCGTCCTCGACCGAAGGCGCGAAGCGCGCGTCCCACTGTGCTGGCGTGAGCCACTTATGGAACTGCGGCGATGTCTTATCGTGCAGTTGGTCGATCAGCTGGCGTTCCTGATCCATGTGAGGCGGGGTGAGGCCGATGGTGACGCGCAGCAACGCGTTTGGATCGTAAGCCTCGGTCCGCGCAGCCCTGCCGTCCAGCACTTGTGCCGGTGTATGGCTGACAGCCTGGAATGCGGTTTGTGAAAGAGCTGCGAGAGGCAGCAACACCATGAAGATGAGTAAGAGGAAGCGCTGGCCGAGGTGCACGCCGCTTAATCTGCATTGTGAGCGACCCGGTTGAAATTGAGGTAGTTCTGCCTCTTGTATGTATTTCACGATGTTCTCCTCTGGCACACTCATGGGCGCGATGACTGCGAATGCGGTGACTCTCGCAAACAGCGCGGAAATGGACTCTATCTCTAAGTGCGGAAAAGAAGTGTCTGCCGGGTTCAGGGTCTGGATAAAAAACTTTCTGTGACGTACGTGGGCCGTTATTCGGCGGTACTTCACGGATTGGCAGCTCGGGGCATCATCTTTGGGAGGCGGGGGCGAGAGCGGAGATGGCCTTTTTTTACCGCAGTCCCGGTAGAGCTGCTTCCGCCGCCTGCTGATGTGCTCGACAGCTCCAGGGATTTGCCGTAAGCATTGTGGTGCCCGGCCCTGATAGTTGATCATTGAAGCTGCAGCTCAATGGGAAGCTAACTGGAG
>CAZZXL010000277.1:0-4210 GCA_964658035.1 uncultured Acetobacteraceae bacterium | reverse complement strand
TGCCTGTGAGAACCTAGAAACACCATGAAGACAGATCGGCGCGATTTTGTTCGATTTTCGCTGACAGCGCTCCTCGGATCTGTCTCAAGATCAAGCGGCGCCCAGCAGGGGGAAGGCATGGGCAGGCGGGTGGTGGCGGCCCAGAGCAAGCCCCGAAGCTCCGGCCGTGCCTTCGATGCGCGGTTCACAGACATTGCCGCCGCGGCAGGGCTCACAGCGCCGATAGTCTATGGCGCACTCGATCACAACGATTACATTCTCGAGGCAGATGGTTGCGGTTGTGCGTTCATTGATTACGACAATGACGGCTGGATGGATCTTTTCATTCTTACCGGGACCAGGATTGAGGGTGCGCCTCGGGGTACGTCGAACCGCCTCTACAAAAATAACCGCGATGGCACGTTCACCGACGTCACCCGGCAGGCTGGCCTGGAAGCAGTGGGCTGGGCAAACGCGGTCTGCGTGGGCGACTACAACAACGATGGTTTTGAAGACTTGTTCTGCACGTATTGGGGTCAAAACAAGCTGTATCGAAATCTGGGCGACGGAACTTTTAAGGACGTCACCAAGGAAGCCGGCCTGGCAAACGCCGAGGTGCGGTGGGGTGCGGGATGCTCTTTTCTCGACTACAACCGCGACGGCCATCTTGATCTATTCGTCTCGAATTACCTGGGCTTTGATTTCGACAAGGTGCCGAAGCCGGGAGCTGGGGTCAACTGTAACTGGAAAGGTATTCCGGTTAACTGCGGGCCCAGGGGCCTGCCGTTTGGTCGCCACTCGCTTTACAAAAATAATGGCGACGGAACTTTTACTGACGTCAGCGTTGCATCAGGGGTCGGCAAGCCGTGGTCGAACTATGGAATGACCGTGGTGACAGCGGACTTCAACGAAGATGGCTGGCCGGACATCTATGTTGCCTCGGATTCGACGCCCAGCCTGTTGTTCATGAACCAGCACGACGGCACATTCAAAGAGGCCGGGGTCGAGCGCGGCGTGGCCCTGAGCAATGACGGCATGGAACAGGCCGGGATGGGTGTAGGCATCGGTGATTACGACCTCGATGGCCATCTAGATATCTTCAAGACCCACTTCGCAGAAGACACTGATGTCCTCTACCACAACGATGGCACCGGCAACTTTGAGGACCGCACTCTCCCGGCAAAGCTGGCCGTTGAGACGCGCTTCAGCAGCTGGGGCGCAGGCATCGTAGATCTGGATAACGACGGATGGCCCGACATTTTCTTCGTAACCGGCAGTGTTTATCCCGAGATCGAGAGACAGCTTCCGCAATATCCAAATAAGAGCCCCCGCATTCTTTTCCGGAACCTGGGCAATGGAAGCTTTGAAGAGATAGCCGATGCCGGGCCTGGAGTGACGGCATCGCACTCAAGCCGTGGCTGCGCCTTTGGCGACTTCGATAACGATGGCGATCTGGACATCCTGATCGTGAACATGAACGAGCCGCCGTCCCTGCTGCGGAACGATCTGAAGGGCAGGCATCATTGGATCAAGGTAAAACTTGTGGGAACCAGGTCGAACCGAAGCGCCATCGGTGCTCGCGTGCTGGTGAAGTATTCAGGCAAGGTGCAGGCGCAGGAGGTCCTCAGTCAGTCAAGCTACTATTCCTGCAACGACTCGCGGCTGCACTTCGGTCTCGGCTTATCGGTGACGGCAGACATCGTGATCCACTGGCCGAGTGGCGCGATGGAAAAATATCCAGGCGTCAAGAGTGATCAGCTCCTCACGATCCAGGAAGCGCATGGCATTATCCCGAACAAAGGTTGGTCCCGCTAGATACCTGGAGCGAGCGCGATCTATTGTTGCCTGGTGTTCCCTGCTCGTGAGGATAAAGGTATCGGTGTTTGGCTACCGGCTGAACTTGCAAGAGCAGTGAGCCCCCGTGTAAGTTGGGTGACTCACAGCAAGTGAAAGCCTTTACTTGTGGGAACACCTTGAAGAGATTCACCCTCATTATCGCCGCGATCTTTCTGGCACCTGGATTGCCGGGCTCATGCAGCATGTCAGCCGTGGCGCAGTCTCCCAATGCAAGCCAGCCCGGCTTGTCGCGACGCTCATCGAGGGGCGCCGGAGACAACACCATCGCCGCTCCCGAGTCGGCAGCCTACAGGCAGGTGCAGAAACGGCTGGCACAGAGTTGGAATACGTGGGACGTTAACAGCGTCATGACGCAGGTACTGCTGCCGGAAGGACTCGCCATCCATGTGGGGCTGAAGCACAACACAACAGAGGGCGGCGATGCGTATCTGCCAGATGCGCTCATCGGTCGGCGGACCCCTGGCGCAGAAGAGGTCTTTCCCGGCTCTCACTCGTGGGATGGCAGCTACACCGATCTGCGGATGACATGGAAAGGGCATACCTGGCGCATGCAAAGCGCACGTGACGGGAAAGACGTGGTACTTCTTGCGACGCCCCTGGGGACAAATCCAACGGCACTGCCGCCGACAATTGTGTTCTCGGTCAACTTTCTATGGAATCTGCCTGGGACAACACGCATGCGCCACAACTTCATCGAGAGCGTGAGCGCCACGGGCAACACTGCGATCTATTGCGTCACCTCCAACCATCCCTGCCAGCAGGAAGCGCAGGATGTCGACATTCCCGTGGGTGGCCCTTATTTTGCTGTCGACCTTGTCGAGCCAGTCGGCGTCAGCACAGGCAAAAGCCGCAGTTTGACCGGGATTGAAGCAGTCATCGCAAGGCAGGCGGCTGCCTATCAGCAGTCGATCGCGAAGGGCGGCGCGTCCCATGCAATTTATGACGCCATTGAAACGACACTCGGCTGGGACACGATTTATGAGCCCAACAAGCAACGGGTAGTTTCGCCCGTGAGCCGCGTATGGAGTGTGGGCTGGGGCGGCTACGTGATCTTCGACTGGGACACTTTTTTTGCAGCGACGATGGCGGCCATCGGCCATCGCGACCTTGCCTATGCGGATGCGATTGAAACGCTACGTGAATCCACCTCGCAGGGCTTTGTGCCTAACTACTCTCGTCCGGGTAAGTGGAAGAGTTCCGACCGGTCAGAGCCTCCCGTCGGTGCCATCACTGTTCTCGGGTTATACCAGCAGTTTCATGAACGCTGGTTTGTGGAAGAAGCCTTCCAGCCATTATTGAACTGGAATCGCTGGTGGGCAGATCATCGCGACTACCAGGGCTACCTTACCTGGGGAAGCGATGGCAATAATCAGCCTGAAAACCTTGACGATAACTCCGTTGGCAAACGATTCGGAGCGGTACTGGAATCCGGGCTCGATAACAGTCCCATGTACGACGCAACTACCTACAACGAACAGTCGCACGTACTTGAGTTTGCGGACGTAGGTCTGATGAGTATGTACATCGCCGACTGCGATGCCTTGGCCAAGCTTGCCGACGCTATCGAAAAACCGAACGAAGCGCGGGAATTGCGGGAACGAGGAGATCGGTACCGGGCGAAGTTACAGACGCTGTGGAATGAGCCCGCGGGAATTTATCTTAACAAGGACCTGCACACGGGAGCATTCAGCACGCGGCTATCCCCTACGAACTTCTATCCCATGCTGGCGCAGGCCGCAACGCCGGAACAAGCTCATCGTATGGTCGAAAAACACCTGCTGAATCCGGATGAGTTCTGGGGTGAATGGGTCATTCCATCCATCGCGCGCAATGATCCTGCCTTTGCTGACCAGAATTACTGGCGGGGCAGGATCTGGGGACCGATGAACTACCTCATCTACCTCGGATTGCGCAATTACGGGGATGCGCCGGTGCGCAGACAGTTCGCGGATAAATCCTACAGCTTGTTTTCGAAGGAATGGATGGAAAAGGGTCATGTACACGAAAATTACAATGCCATCAGCGGCACCGGAGATGACGTTGCCAACAGCGATCGTTTTTACCACTGGGGAGCCTTGCTGGGCTATATCGAGTACATGGAACAGAAACAACCGGCGAGCGGGACCTCCTCCAGCATGCCTGCAGAACGATAACCGGTATGCGTTGCGTCAGCCCGCCCGATGGTTACACTATCAAGTGGGGTCATGAGCGGGCAGAGGGAGTCTATGTTTTGCAGCACATGCGCAGTACTCCTGCTCTGCGCAGCGTCTTTGGCTGCCCGGGGACAAGGGACCAAAGTATCCGTTGCGGACATACAGTCATTGATTCGCGCTCAGAACTACGACCAGGCGCTGCAGGTGACGAAAACAGCATT
>CAZZXL010000276.1:0-4231 GCA_964658035.1 uncultured Acetobacteraceae bacterium | reverse complement strand
GACCCTATTGATACAGGAATCTGCCACTTTTGGTACGTCGCGCATGGGTATACCCAAAAGATACGAGATTAGCTCCGGTCCAAGTTGGAGTGCACAGTGTCTCGGAATCATCAATAATCTTGAGGGAAGATGCCAACTCCGCGAACGCGCACACATTGGGCCGAGCAGCAGTCTGAAGAGCTTCTTGCGATTCCCTTCATCTCTGAATTTGTCTTCCGCAGCCCGCAGGTTGTGGACAAGACACAAAAAGAGGTAGCCGATCTATTGATCTTTCACCAGGGCAGCGGCCTGTTGATCTCACAGAAGGCCCAAGAAGATCCTGACAGCCGCAATGATCACAAGAATGAGCTATGGGTGCTAAAGAATGCCAAGGCCGCTCTTTCTCAACTAGTAGGTGCGATTGGTTCGAAGCATAAGAACATTTGGTGCGATCATCCTCGCCGTGGCCGGGTGGAGTTCCCTGAAGGCTTGCCACCAATCGCTCACGGCATCGTCCTTGTGGAGACCTTCCGTTCGGTAGACTTGAAGACCTTTGTTGATGCTTTGCCTTTGGAATCGAATGGTGTCCCAATCACCTATATGTCGATCAACGATTTCCTGAATGTAGCCTCGCAGCTTAGAACTCTTTCGGAACTTCACGCCTATCTCCATTCCCGGCGAGAGTTACAGGAGGCGACGTTGCGGCGTGTCGGAGATGAGCTTGTCTTATTCGAACACTATCTGCTGAGAGGCTCGCTCCGGTTGGTTGGCGGCCATTCAGAAGCTCTTCAAGAACTCAAGACAAACCCGCTTGAAGTCGCAGATCTACGTGAGCGAATGATTGAACATCACTACTTCAGCTCCTTGCTAGAGCATGTCGCTCACGCCTTAGCTCTTCGGTCTGCCACCTGCCTTGACGGGCTCACTGACGAACTCGCGGCGAAGTACGATCCGCCGACAGCGCGGCAGGGTTACCTAAGAATGCAGGAAGTCTTGACTGACTGGTCTTTGCGGGAACGAGCAGAGTTGGGCAGGCAATTTTCTAAGGTAATTCACAATCTCGACGGCCAATCGATCGGATACGCTCAGGCAGCCATAATCCTGGATTCAAAGCCCGAGTGGGTTTTTGTGTTTGGCTCTTCCAAAGGCTGGGATCGAGCAGGGATGTTGCGCTGCATCGAGCCAACCATGCGAGCAGCGCTTGCGTACTACCGCAAGCAGAGGTGCATGATCGTTATCGATCGCGATGGAGAAGGTTATGAGGTATCTGCCACCCGACCGGAGGTCAAATTTTCCCCAACGACCGCAGACCTTCTTACAGGCCAGAAGTTGTTTGGACATCTCCGTCTGACATCGCGCGGAGTGGAGGGGTACTGACGCGTTGACCAAGCCCTGATGGTGATGGCAATTTCCTATGGAATCCTATACCCCACGAAGAAAGACCCCTCATTTTGAGGGGCCTTTGATGGGAAAGGGACTTGTACTCCAAGGAGGACGTGTCCCGTATATGTCGCAGCATTTCTGCCTGTCAGTAATATACAAGTTGTGATCTCTACCGTCAATCCCCATGAGAATTTGCTGGCGTCCCGCCTCTTGGAGTACTTCCATTCTCGGACGCCCTGGCACCGTACACTCTGGAATGCTGGAACGACCCTCGCCTTGCGTGAGGTGATGGAAGCAAGCGAAGCCCTCAACCAGGGCCATCTTTCCGATGTGTCTCTCCGCGGCGCTGTAGTCACCGCGTTGCGATTGCTCAAGGATGACCCTGGCATGGGCAGCTCCTCTGAGCGGGCAGAACTCGCAGCGGCTCTATCGTTCAACGGTGAACCTCGCAACGAGATTCTCTTCAAAGGCTTGGAATATGAGCAGATCCAAGAAGCTCTCCAGCAATCAGGCCCCCTGGACCTGGAGCGATGGGCTAATGCGTTGAAGACCGCAACTCCACCGCCAGCTGAGCGCGCGTCCCGCGCAATCGCCTCCCATCTGCTAGATCTCGGGTTCAACGCCAATTACCTCCACCGGTGGTGGACGTTTCGCTTACGAAAACAGCCAGCAGACGTTCCCTTATCTGATCTGATCTCCGAAGCTGCGGGACTGGCAAACCAACCCGAGAAGAACTACACCGTTCTGATTCCCTTCCCGTCTGAATTGAAGCCACCCAAAGGTCTTTTACTGCCGACGAGCTGGCTGAATGCTGCGGGTGTAAGCCACTGGGTCAAAGACAATGATCTTCCGATGCCTGCATCACTGCATCAGCAGGGTGGCCTCCTACTCGACATCTCAGCGCTCGACCCCGATTCAGCTGTACAGCTAGCAGCAGAGCGCGTTGAGCTCTTCTCCGCTCGCGTGCTCCTTAGTATGCGGAAACAAGTTGAAAACTCCGGTATCGCCTGGGTTCAAGGGCAAAAGAAGGTCTACTCAGTTGAAAGGCTGATTAGAGGGATCAAGATTGCGGCTCTGCACCGCGAGAACCGCATTTGGCTTGAAACAGAGGCCGACCCCTACATTGATCCTGCTATTGAACTTCTAGCTCCCCTACAAAGCGGCGCTACAACAGCGGCGATAGCAGGTGGTTGGGCAGCTATAGAGGCTTTGCTGGGAGAGCCTAAGAGCAAGAGCAAGAAGGTCGATCCAGCAGAACGCCTTGCAGCGATAGTCGCCTGCTCCTTTCCCCGTGCTGAATTAACGAGCTTGGCCTACGTTATAGGCAAACAGGATTCAACGTTCGCTGCGCTTCTAGAAGAACGCCCAGAGAATCGGGAGAAAGCGGCTTACCTAGCTAGTCGAATCCTGGAAGGAACCTGCCCCGAGGCGCAGGAGTGGGCCGACATAGCGGCTGTTGCACGCATGAAGGAGGTACTTGAGGCTCCGAGCGAAACTCTGACCAGGATCAAGGAACACGCTCAAGACGCCTTCGCCAGAATCTATAGACAACGGAATTTGATTCTTCACGCTGGCAGAACCCGTGCGGTCGCATTGAGATCAACGCTCCGTGGTGCGACGCCTCTCGTAGGAGCTGGTCTCGATCGAATCTGCCATGCACGCTTTGTCGATCAGCTCACACCGATTGCGCTTGCGGGAAGGGCTCGCACCGCCCTCGGGACAGTTCAGCCAGGTGATGCGACCAAATGCACAACGCTACTCGGAGATTCTTAGTGCTCAACACACCGATGTCCTGTTCCGAGAGTGCTCGGATGTCCTCTGCAAAAATGGGTTGCCGCTCCATGAGAAAAACAGCACATGACGCCCATACCCCGCTGGCTTCAAGAGAATTCGTTTCGAGTCCTGCGTCTATCTGCGAATGTGACTGCAATCGACGCCCACAAAGCGGCCTCTTCCATGGGAAAGATGGCTCTCCTTGGATTGAGCAACGATTCTGATTCCGATTTCCCTTCACTCGGAACAGTACCCCGCGCACGAGATTAACAATCCTCTTGCATCTGTCACGAATGCTATTTACCTGGCACAACAGGACAAGACTCTCAGTGAGGAGACGCGATCCTACTTGGATCTGGCAGCTCAAGAGTTCGCCCGAGTCGCTCATGTTACAACTCGCACGCTCGGATTCCATAGACAATCCAGCGCGGCAACTCTCGTCAATCTGGGTGATCTGATGAACTCCGTTCTGACGTTCTTCAGCCCTCGGATGAATGCTTCTTCAATAGAGGTGGTTCGCGATTTCGGTATTCCCACCGACCTCTGTTGCTTTTCGGAAGACATGCGCCAGGTGTTCGCAAACCTGATCAGCAATGCGCTCGATGCCCTGCAGGCCGGGGGCGTCTCCGGGTTCGAATACGGTCAGTTGGGACCAATCCTCATGGAATCCGGGTTACGGTAGCCGACAACGGAAGTGGCATTCCTGAGCCGATCGCCGGCAGTCTCTTCTCTCCCTTCAACACATCCAAGGGTGCTACCGCGACCGGGCTTGGTCTTTGGGTATCGGAAGGGATAGTTCGCAAAGATGGGGGTAGAATCAGGTGTCGGACGAACATCGATCCGGAGCGTCACGGCACGGCATTCACTCTGTTCATGCCGTTGGATTCTATAGTCTGAGCTCAGCGAGTGTAAGCGCAGACCTATCTTCCAACCTGCCGGTGCAACGGAAGCTTGCTCAAGTCCTGCTAAACGCCGCTCCCGCCATTTCGAAGCTACTCAAGATATTTCACTTGAAGAGTCGACCAAAGTTTGACGCCTGCGCAGATTCCACATAATCTGCTGACCGGGCGACCGCGCAACCATCGTTATTCGAGAG
>CAZZXL010000275.1:0-4232 GCA_964658035.1 uncultured Acetobacteraceae bacterium | reverse complement strand
TAACGTTCCTACAGAATCGACACATCGCATGCGCAATCTGCCATCCCTCGCCTTTGTTCTGCTCAACCTTCTTATGCCGGTCTGCGCCCGCGCGCAGCAGCCATCCTCAGGCACGCCGGCGTTGACGATTGTCACTGGCCGCGTCACAGACGAGAGCGGCAGACCCGTCGGTCATGCGACTGTATCTGTGTTGCGCGGGAGTGCCGGCAAGGCCGTCATCACAGACAATGACGGCCGCTTCTCTCTCGTTCCCGATGCGGATCAACTTCAGTTGCACGTCGAAGCACCCGGCTTTACACCGCAGGACGTATCAATCACCACGGCACCACTGCAAATCGCGCTGAGCCCGGCAGGCCCGCACGAGACGGTCGAAGTCAGCGCTTATGGCGCGCCGCTCAGCGAAGACAACACCCCCGCCAGCACCCTCATCGTCACCGGCGACGCGCTGCAGCATACCGCCGGCCAGGCGCTCGACGATCGTCTGCGCCAGGTAGCCGGCTATGAGCTCTTCCGGCGCACCAGTTCGCTCGTGGCCAATCCAACGTCGCAGGGACTCTCTCTGCGCGGCCTCGGCTCAACCGCCGCCAGCCGCACGCTTATCCTCTCTGACCAGGATCCGCTCAACGATCCATACGGCGGCTGGATCCACTGGGACGAGCTCCCGGAACTCGCCCTGCAATCCGTCACCATCGTGCGCGGCGGCGCCAGCGATCTGTACGGCTCAAGCGCGATCGGCGGCGTTCTCGATCTGAACGAACTCAAGCCCTCCAGCAATACCTTCCAGGTGAACAGCAGCTACGGTTCGCTCAACACCTTTGACGAAGCAGCCCTGGCCTCGGCCCGCCGCGGGCACTGGTCAGGCCTCGCGACCGGCGGCTTTCTGGGCACCGACGGCTATACGCTCGTTGCCCCGCAGGCTCGCGGACCAGTCGATATCAACTCCAACGTGCATGCGCAAAATGGCCGTGTCGAAGTTGACCGCGATTTCCTTACCAACGGCAATGCCTTCATCCGCGGCAATCTGCTGAATGAGGCACGCCACAACGGCACGCCGCTTACTACCAACGGCACGCGGCTCTGGCGTTTCGAAAGCGGCGCGGACTGGGCCAACAACTCCGGCGGCAGCCTGCTCGTCCGTCTGCATGGCACCAGCGATCACTATCGCCAGACCTTTTCGTCAGTGGCAACCGGCCGCAAATCAGAAGCACTTACCCGCTTTGTCGAAACCCCCGCCACCGAACTCGGCGGCACCGTTCGCTGGACCCAGGCCATCCGTCCCAGCCTGCTCGCACTCGGCGGAATAGACACGCGCGACGTCCGCGCAATCGATGACGAAATTGGATTTACAAAAGGCCTGCCCAGCAGCACGAAAAACATTACCGCCCGCCAGCGCCAGACCGGCATCTATGGCGAAGTGCTCTGGACCCCGGCGAAATGGACACTGAGCGCCGGCGGCCGCGTCGACTTCTTCCGTACCTTCGACGCGTTCGAATATGCACCCGTCACAAAGCCGGAACCAAATGTATCTGACAATGTGCTTAATCCACGCGTCGGCGTCCTGCGTCATCTCACGACCAATTTCGCCATCACCGGCTCGGCCTTCCGCGCCTACCGCGCGCCGACAGAGAATGAGCTCTACCGCACCGGCCAGGTCGGCCAGACCACGACCCAGCCCAATGCTGACCTGCACTCCGAACGCGCTACCGGCTGGGAGACGGGCATCATCCTTTCGCCGCACGGCTACCTGCCGGCAGTGCGTGCCAGCTACTTCTGGACAGAAGTGAATCGTCCCATCACCGCTCTTACCACCGCGACCACGCCGACGGCCATTACCAACATGCGCGAAAACCTCGGCCAGATCCGCAGCCGCGGCATCTCGATTGACGCTGATGCGCATCCCCTGCGCTGGCTTACCGCCACCGGCGGCTACCAGTTCGCCAACGCGACGGTGACACAATACAAACAGCAAACCTACCTCGTCGGCTTATGGATTCCACAAGTTGCCCACAACATGGGCACCGCGCAGATCCAGGCCGCCCACCCAAAACTAGGATTGTTACGATTGGAAGGCAGGGTCAGCGGCCACCAGTTCGACGACGACGCGAACGCCTTCCGTCTCAGCGGCTATTTCCAGATGGATGGGTACATCTCGCATACATTTCCCCATGGCCTTGAGCTGTATTCAGAAGGGCAGAACCTGCTCAACCGCACCATCCAGGCCGGCCGCACACCCGTGCTGACCTTGGCAACGCCAAGGATCGGCACGATTGGCCTCCGCTGGAGGGTGGGTGAATAAATTTTGCAGCTACCAGGCGCTGTAACAGTGTTTCGCAAACATCGAGCGATGCCACTCACCTTGACGGTACTTACGTTCGTCTGGGCAGTGCTATGTCCGCTTCAAACGCTTAGTGCACCAGCGTGGGATGTTTGGGTTGCAGATGCTAACGGATTGCCTGTGGCAGGAATCACAGTTCGAGAAAGCTATCAAAACTACTCTGCCGAGTCCTCAAGCCATGAGGAAGATCAAGTCACGAACGCCGAGGGCTACGTCAAGTTTGCTCCGAAGGTTGTAAGGGCGTCCTTAGTCAGCCGAGGCCTCGCCACACTTTCATCAGCTACAGCTGGAGTACACGCCAGCTTTGGGCCACACAGCTATCTGCTTGCGTTTGGTAAAGGTCTTCAAGGCGATGCGGTGCAGAATGGACTCGTTGTCAATTGGAAAGGATCACCGTCGATCATGAAGACGCGCATCATTGGCTAGCATCGATGTAGAGTCCTTTGAAGGCATAGCCGTCTATGCTGGCTTCGCATACTGCGCTCAGGCGCTCGCCCGGCGGAAGACTCTGCCAGTACCAATACGTTTCGGCCTGCTGTTCCTCGAGATTCGTGACCCTGCGAATTGTCTTGTCCACGGCAGCTTTCATCCTTCCTCTGTCTACCTGAAATGCCATGATTGCTAAGTCATTCACCGGCATTTACGGCTAATTGCAGAGCGAACCTATGAACCGCCCTCGACTAAACTTGCCTCACGGAGCCTTTTCACATCAAGCAAGTCCTGGTCGCGGCCACTGGCGAGCTTATTGCGAATTAAATCGTCTTTCGAGATCCAATACACAACGAGCCCTGGAGCGGCAGGCGCCTCCACCCGGCTATTCCAAGCCTCTTCGAAATCGACCCCGCTTATACCTTGGAGTACATCAACCCGGCTGGGTGGAAGACCGATCTGAAACATGCCTTCCGCGTCGCCTTCAAAGTCCTTAGGCGTGAGGCCGGCTAGCGGTGCTCCGTACTCGGCAAGCGCTCGAAAGACGGCTAAACTATTTTCGTGATCAGCCCGGATGAAAACATCCAGATCTTTCGTTCCGCGTGGTTCGGAGTAGAGACTTACAGCGTGGCCGCCGACCACCAGATACTTAACTCCGTGCGCGTTGAATACGGACAAGAGTTCTTTCTGGTCGTCGAGCATCGAGGTCGATCCCTTTCGAGTAATAGGCACCCTTCACGATCTCCGCAACAGCCTCCATCCGTTCGGCTGAAGTGCGGCTCTGCCAGTAACGATAGGTTTCGGCCTGTTGGTCTTCGACGCTTGTCACTCTGCGGATCGTCTTATCCATGACTCTCTTTAGTTTAGTGGACGCATCAACCTACTACAATCACCAATGTGTCCCTTACCTACACCATCGATGCCGAGCTCGGCACTGCACGCCGCGGCCGCATGGACCTGCCACATGCATCCGGCGAGGCTGCTGTGCAGACACCCGTCTTCATGCCCGTCGGCACTGTCGGTTCCGTCAAGGCTGTCCCGCAGGACATTCTCGAAACCCTGGGTGCACGGATCATTCTCGGGAATACTTACCACCTCTACCTGCGACCCGGCCACGAACTCATCCGGCGCATGGGCGGCCTGCACAGGTTCATCAGCTGGCCCCGCGCCATGCTCACGGACTCCGGCGGCTTCCAGGTCTTCAGCCTCAACGAACTGCGCAAGGTCACGGCCGACGGCGTCCACTTCCGTTCGCACCTCGATGGCAGCAGCCATTTCTTTACCCCCGAACGCTCCATTGAAATCCAGATCGCCCTCGGCGCCGACATCATCATGGTCTTCGATGAATGCACCGAATATCCAGCCGACTACACCCGCGCTCGCCGCTCGCTCGACACCACTCTCGCCTGGGCGGAACGCAGCAAAGCTTACTTCGAAGCACACAAACATGAGGTGCCCTGGGATGAAC
>CAZZXL010000274.1:0-4294 GCA_964658035.1 uncultured Acetobacteraceae bacterium | reverse complement strand
CGTGGGTTTGCAGCAGCCATCAGTCATCCGGCCTATATCTTGTCATCCGGAGCGCAACGCAGTGGAGAGACCTGCATCTCGACAGCCAGGCCAGCGACCCGGACCACTCTCCGCCGGCGCAACGCGCAATCCGCCGTACGCGCAGTACTAAAATAAAAGCAGACAAGCACTGAAGGAGAAGCAATGCGTAAGAAGGTCACAGTAGTTGGTGCGGGCAACGTCGGCGCGACGGCCGCCCATTGGTTAGCAGCCAAGGAACTCGCAGATGTCGTATTGGTCGACGTAGTCGAAGGCGTCCCCCAGGGCAAGGCGCTTGACCTGCTCGAAGCCATGCCCATTGAAAAGCGTGACGTGCACATCACCGGCACCAACGGTTATGAAGATACTGCGAACTCTGACATCGTCGTCATCACCGCCGGCATCGCCCGCAAGCCCGGCATGAGCCGTGACGACCTGCTGAATACCAACGCCAAGATCATGGCAGATGTGGTTGGCAAGGTCACCGCCGCTTCGCCGAACTCGATCCTCATCATCGTCTCAAACCCGCTTGATGCCATGGCCCAGGCCGCTTATAAGCATTCGAAATTCAATCGCGAGCGCGTCATCGGCATGGCCGGCGTCCTCGATTCGGCCCGCTTCCGCACCTTCATCGCGGAAGAGTTGAAGGTCTCTGTCGAGAACGTAACCGCCTTTGTACTCGGAGGCCACGGCGACACCATGGTGCCGCTACCGCGCTATTCAACCGTCGCCGGCATCCCCATCACCGAACTGATGGACAAGGAAACAGTGCAACGCCTGGTCGACCGCACGGCCAATGGCGGCGCCGAGATCGTCAAACACCTCAAGACCGGCTCCGCCTACTACGCGCCATCGGCCGCAGCAGTTGAAATGGTCGAAGCCATTCTGAAAGACAAAAAGAAAATCCTGCCCTGCGCCGCTTACTTACAAGGCGAATACGGCATCAACGGCCTCTACGTCGGCGTGCCCTGCAAACTTGGCGAGCGCGGCCTCGAACAAATCATCGAGATCAAACTCACCGCGGAAGAACAGGCCGCTTTACACAAGAGTGCTGATGCAGTGAAAGAACTTTGCACCGTCATCGGCGTTGCCTAGAACTCTCACCAGACACGACAAAGGCCCGCTCTGCAGCGGGCCTTTGTGCGTTCGCAACGACTTCACCTAGACAAAAATTCCCAACCCTTGTCGTGCCGACCGAAGCGCAGCGCAGTGGAGGGACCTGCATCTTCTGAACACCACCCGCCGCAAATCGCCAGGCCACAAGGCATCAATCAAACGCGTTCGATCACAACACTCTCTACCACGATCGGCGTCACCGGCTTGTCCTGCGAACCCTTCTTCACCTTTGAAATCTTCTCGGCAATCTCATAACCCTCGACCACTTCGCCGAAAATGGTGTGCTTGCCTGTCAGCCATTCTGTATTCGCCGTCGTAATGAAAATCTGGCTGCCATTGGTGTTGGGACCGGCATTCGCCATCGCCAGCTTGCCAGGTTTGTCGAAGCGATGCGGCGAGCCCTTCGTTTCATCTTCGAACTTATAGCCGGGACCACCCATACCTGAACCAGCCGGATCGCCGCCCTGGATCATGAAGTCAGGAATCACGCGATGAAAAATCGTACCGTCATAAAGCTTGTCGTTTGACTTCTTCCCCGTCAACGGATGCGTCCACTCGCGCTTGCCTTCAGCAAGATCAACGAAGTTGGCAACAGTCTTGGGTGCTTCCTTTTCAAACAGGCGGCAGACGATCTTGCCTTCAGAGGTGTTAAAAACGGCATAGGTGCCGGGTGCAAGTGACATAGTTTCTCCTTCGATTAAAAACGTTTGATTAATGCGGCTGTACAGTGCTGTCGGATGCAGGAGCGGCCGACGGAGTCGCAGGCGCAGCCGATGCAGGTGGCGGTGGCAGCGCGCCGCCAACAGGAACAATCGTCACCTTGTTCAACAGCACGGGCGTCAGCGGCTTGTCGTGGCTGTCCCGTTCGACGCGCGCAATTGTTTTCACCACCAGCACCCCGGGATCATCACACTGGCCGAATACCGTATATTTCTGGTCCAATTCATCCTGCGGCATCTCGGTCACAAAAAATTGTGAACCGTTGGTATCCCGGCCGCTGTTCGCATAGGCCAGCCGCCCGGCAACATCGAAATTCAAATCAGGGTCCTGTTCATTCTTGATGTAGTAGCCCGGATCACCCATGCCGGTACCGGCAGGGTCGCCGCCCTGGATCATAAACTCAGGAATCACCCGGTGAAACTGGGTGCCGTTATACAGCGGCTTGCCGTGCATCATCTGGCCCGACACCGGATCCTTCCAGTCCTTTGTGCCGGTCGCCAGGCCAACAAAATTCGCCACACTTTCAGGAGCCTGTTTGTCAAAGAACCTGCAAGTGATCCGGCCCATCGAAGTATCAAACACCACGGTCGCACCAGTCGGCTGCAGGACCGGATGCACCGTCGCCGCAGGCATATCGGGCAGGTCACTTGAAGCAGGTGGTGTTGCCGGTGCCGGCGTCTGAGGGGCAGACTGCTGTGCCAACAACAGCGCAGCCGGAAACAGGAAGAGTGCAGCAGAAAGGGAAATCAATTTCATGAGTAAATCCACTCTTGAGACTACCGCAACCGGCGACCCTCGTCACCCCGTCGACTCCTCCTGGCGCTCAACACCATCTGCCAGGCTTCAGTCACCACCGGGCCGGCGTATAAAAGGGGCTAATGCAAATTACCTGAAGGTGTAGAGCGATCATCCAGCCAGAAACACCAGCGCATCAGGCAATTTGTTCTAATGCCCGGCGCTCTTCCCATGAACCTCTACTTGCAGTTCTTTGCTCTTCGTCTCCACCTCCCGAAACACACGCAGAAAATTCCCGCCCATCATCTTGTTGCAATCCGCTTCGCTGTAGCCGCGTGCCTTCAGCGCTGCCTTGATCTTCGGTAAGTCAGCCGCAGAATCGATACCGTCCGGCATAGATGAAATGCCATCAAAGTCCGACCCCAATCCCACGTGATCAATGCCGGCAACCTTCGCCACGTGATCAATATGGTCGATCAGCACACTCAACTTCGGCCGTGGTATCTTCGCTGCAAAAGACCGGTCGACTGCATCGGTCTCAGCGAACGTCGCCGCCCGTCCCGCCGCCCTGGCCTGATCGATGACCGCCTGGTTCGCCTTGTCCCTCTCCGGCTTCTGTGCCATCCATGCCTTGCGATAGTCGTCGCTCAGGAAGGCAGAATAGAAGTTCACCATCACCACGCCACCGTTCACCTTCATCGCGCGCAGCATGTCATCCGTCATGTTGCGCGCAGAATCGCAAAGCGCCCTCGCCGACGAATGCGAAGCAATCACCGGTGCGCTTGAAACTGCCAGCGTCCGATAGAACGTCTTGTCCGACACGTGTGAAACATCGACCATCATGCCCAGCCGGTTCATCTCTCGCACCACATCTTCGCCAAAATTACTAAGGCCCCGGTCTGTATGCGGAACACTCTTGTCATCCACATCGCCGGAAGAATCAGCCCAGCCATTTGAGTTCGACCACGTCAGCGTCATGTAACGCACACCCTGGCGGTAATAATCCCGCAGGATGCGGATATCCCCGTCAATGGAATGGCCTCCCTCAATCCCCATCAGCGCGGCCAGCTTGTGCTGCTTGTGCGCCGCCAGGATGTCCTCCGCCGAATACGCCATCTGCATCTTGTCAGGATGTATCGCAGCCTGCTGATACACCGCGTCGATCAGGTCAAGCGTCCGCTGCACGTAGCGGCCCTGGTAGAGCTTGGGCTCGACCCAGATGGAAAAGAACTCGGCATCAAGCCCGCCCGCTCGCGCCGCTTCAAAATTCAGGTGGCCGCCGTTCAGCGGGCTCGTCAGGTCGTAGCTGTCATCAAGCAGCCGTTGTGTGGTATCAGCATGCGTATCAATGGTGATGGTTGGATCGGCGTTTGTCATGGATGCGATCCTTTTGCTTCTCGCTGCGAACACGGTTCCTGCTGTACTTTGTGCAGCAATGGGCACAACACTAGTCAGCAGCATAGCCAGGGCTGCAGCAACCTCCAGGCGGCCGTTCCTCATCGCTTGTTCGTCATAGTAGTTGTGGCCAAGTGTAGCAAACGCCCTCTGTCGCAGATGCACCATCCGACGCGGTACACTCGCCGCATGATCTTTAAGGTAGCGTCCTGCGCCGTCTGGCTTGTTCTAAGCACCCTGGCTTTACAGGCAGAGACTCAGCCGGCCATGGGTCAGCCTGTACAGATCATCGTTGATGCCGCAAAGCCCA
>CAZZXL010000273.1:0-4317 GCA_964658035.1 uncultured Acetobacteraceae bacterium | reverse complement strand
CCACCCGCGTTTGCCAGGTAGTCCGTAGCGCGTTTGCCCTGCTGGTAGCGAAACGCATTTTCGTTATACACCGCACCACTTACCTGCACTGTGCTGAGCTTTGGAGGGATGTAGAAGGTGTCCCCATCCTCCAGCGTAAAGTCGGGTATATCCACGAGGCTGCTCGCGGTTGGACTCATTTCGAGAACGACGCGACCGGTGGGTTTTACAGCCGAAATGCTCGCCAGCAATGATTGCTGCATCGCAAGTTGAGCCTGCCGCTCACCTCCCTGCTCCGTTGAGGGCATGGAGCTGTTGGCATAGCTGCTCGCGAGTTCCCGTTCCATTTGTTCAGTCGAGCGCTTTAATTGATGTTCCTGGATCTGCATAGTCGATACGCGCAGCAATTGGGAGGCATAAAGATAGGAGTGGGCGGTTAAGCCTCCAGCCAGGCGAACAGCGTCCCTGAGTGTATCTGCCGCTTTCACCCGATAAATGCCCGGCGCATTTACCTCGCCCGCAATACGGATAAAGGTGGCATGCTCTTCAACGGGTAAAGGTATATCAGCCCGTGAGAAAATCGTGACGACATCGCCAGCCTGCAGGAGATGATTGTCAGGAGAGGCTTTGCTATTGATCGCGTTACCCAGACTGAACGGGATCAGTCGCGGGCTCAGGTCTACTGCATCGAGCCTTTCAATCGAGGCATATTGCCAGTCAATCTCAAGATGGTTGCGAACAATGTCGGTTGTCGTCTCCGGTTCAGCGCCCGTCTCTGTAGATCTGATCTCCCAAGGACGATTGGTATTCCTTGGCTGCGCTGTGGCAGGCTGTCCATTTTCCTGCCGCCGCTCGTCGACATCCTGCTCGTCGCGGCCAGATAGCTGGCCTTCTCCCTTAATCGCTTGCGCATCATTTTCGCCGGCGGCAGAGAGGGTTTTTGCCGGAGCATTTCCCGCTAAAAATGGGTGTTTACCACCCTCCAGCACCACATGATTCTCGCGATTCCAATAGGAACGCGTCAGCAGGGAATCCCGAGACGGGATTAGATCTGAAATCCTCATACCGTCGTACCACGCGTAGCGCCCGGGTTCTGCTACGTTACCTCGCAATGTTACGGCATTTTCGATCTTGGGCGAGACCGTAAAAATCCGCAGAACGTCACCGTCCCGCACTACGGTCCGCATGCCCGATGGGTTGAGTGCCAGGTCCTCGACACTCCGGTGACTATGGTCCTCGACACGCTCGAGCAGCGCTCGCTTCGTCCCCGCCATACTGGTCAGACCGCCGGCCAGCTTCAACACTGCATCTACATTGGTTTCCTCTCTCAGTTCGTAGATGGCCGGTTCGCCGACACTCCCGACGACAGCCACCCGGGGCCCGATCGGTGGAATAAAGAGAATGTCCCCGGGCAACAGCGCCTGGTCATGGGCCTTGTCTCCTCGCTTGACCAGGTCGTAAAGATCGAAGTCCGTCAGGGTTATATTGTTGCGCACGAGTTGTATGTGTCGCATGCTTCCGATCGAAGACGGCCCCCCCGATGCAAACAGGGCGCTCACCATGGTGCTGAGAGAACTGATCGTGTAAACGCCCGGCCTTTCTGCATTTCCAAGTACAAAGATCTGCATCGACCTCAGCTTGCCAAGAGAGACATTCAGTTCGAATTGCTTATACAGCGACCCTATCGACGCACGCAGAAATGCATCCAGCTGCGAAGAGCGAAGGCCTGCAACTGTAACCGCCCCTACCCGCGGCAGATAAATCTCTCCATTCCGATCTACAGTCGCTCGTGAATCAAGCTCTATCCTGCCCCACGCCTTGATCAGCAATTCATCTCCCGGCCCAAGAACGTAGTCCGCCGGCACAGGAACGTTATCGAGCGGCGCAAATGTAGTTGGCAGGTCCTTGAAGAGATCACGCCCATACGGGGAGATCGCCCGTCCGACCGCATCTTCCACAAAGATCTCGAACTCGCTCTTGGGAGAGGACACCCGGTCACGCTGGGGGATCATTCGTTGGTTGGATGGCGCATCTGCTTCGTTCTTGAACTCCGGCCTCATCTCCGCCGTGGGTTCGGGCTTGCACGGAATGCTACTTGACGGCAGATCTACCGGCATCCGGCATGGAGCTTCACTATCGGCTCGCGCTGGTGTGCTTAACGTCGATTGCCCGGCGCACGTTACGCAGCAGAGACAAATGAATGCAATTATCACGCTGGTTATTTTGAACAACAGCACCTTCCCGCGGACCATCTACCCGTAGTAGTTTACGCAACATCGACGAACCTGGTCGGCGGTGACCCTGCCTGAAGGACGCTTCCGGTGCGGCTATCCTGTATACAAAGCCGCATCGTGCTTCGGTAACATGAAGCACGATCTTACATACGACACAGCCTCTATTTCTTTAATCTATGGCTGAGCCTACTCGACGCGGCGGCAACTCCAAAGTAATATTAAGGATCGGCTAACAAACAGTTGACTGAAGTCATTTTCTCTCTCGGTTACACCAGGAGATGCTGACTCTCAACTACCCCCAAAGAATTCCTGCAAATCAGGCGATGCGTGGGACCTTTCTACTTTTAACCTGCTACCCGATTGCACTGCAGCTGCCTCCAGGCACCGCTGCGTCGCTGGTCCTAAGCTCCGCCAGAGGAGATCAAGTCGCTTCTCATGGCGAAGCAATGGCGTTAATACCTCGTGACATATGACATAGTTAGATTGCCTGTCTCCCTGACTGCAGACACGCTCGATAAATTCCGCACATCGTTCCAGAAATTGAGTGATCTGCCCTTTCTTTAGTTCCGAGTCCATGGCCGCGACGAAAACGAATCTAACGATGTCGCAATTTGCCGTAGAGTCAGCTGCGCGTATGGCAAACTCCTGCCGGCAACGTTCTTCCAGTTCTGGAAACATCAGCAGCAACTGGGGCACCAGGTTCGCCTCCGAGATCGTATCGTCGGTCATAGCATTCTCTCGCGCCCTCAACGGCTATCAACAAACCGGGACCTAACACATCCAGCCTCAATAGGCTCCGTCTCGACGCAGTACTGCCCCCGGAGTCTGGAGAAGAATCACTAGATCTTTTCCCATCGTCCAGTTTTTGACATAGGACACGTCAAGAAGTACCCGCGTTTCGTAGGGGATGCGACTCCTTCCAGACACCTGCCATAAACCTGTCACCCCTGGCTTTGCCGCAAGATAGTATGCGGCATGCGCAGAATACTTTGGAATTTCTGTATCGGTGATTGGCCGGGGGCCAACAAAACTCATTTCCCCGGTCAGAATATTGATGATTTGCGGCAATTCGTCAAAGCTAACGGCACGGAGGAACTTTCCCAACCGCGTCGTTCGACGATCGTGGCGTAACTTGTGATGCAGCGCCCACTCTCTCTGCTCCCCTGCCGTCAGCCCGCCACGCTCACCGTCAAGTAAGTTCAGACGTGTGTGCATGGTGCGCATCTTCCAGATAAGAAAAGGCCTGCCGTGCTTTCCCACTCGTTGCTGTCGAAAGAAAACAGGACCGCCGGAGGTCAGAAAAATGGCTAAGCTCAGAATCCCCACGAACACTGCAGTTACTGGTAGCAATAAGAGTGCGAAGACAATATCAAAAGTACGCTTACCTGTCTGGTACAACCACGATTCGGTGGGCAACGTATTCGCAACGCTTGTTATCGATAGCGGACGCCTAAAAGGGTATAGGTTGCTCGGAAAGAATATGTTCTCTGCAGTTGAAACCCTCATATGTGCTTCTGCGCTGGTTGGGCTCTGAACAGAATTTGATTGCATGCCACTCCGGTTAATGAATAGCCGCTGTAGTATCAGCTGCTGTGACGACGTGTCTCTCAGCATCCCCATGCTCAGCCCGACTATTCTTCCCAATCGTTGGTTGACATTCCCATTCTGGGAATACTGATTCGTGGTTTCCGCTTCTCTGCAGGCTGGAAAAAACAGATGTGGATCATTTCCAAGACTTGAAGTACTGTACTTGCTACTGAGTCCTATTACATTGCTAAGCCAAGCTGAGATCGACTGCGAGCCTCGCCTCTACCAACATCGAGTCGATGAAGAGATCTCGCTGCTTGATATTTTGATACTTATCGTTCGTCGTCGTTGGCTCATCCTCAAGCTGACCCTTGCTTTTGCTTTCGCCAGCAGCCTTGTTTCGATGCTGATACCCAGTCGCTACACGGCAACTACGGTCATTCTGCCTCCACAGCAGAATGGATCGAACAGCGCCGCGCTTATGGCCCAGGCTGGCAGCCTCGGGTCGTTTGCCTCCATGGCCGGCGGTGGCCTCAGTCTCAAAAATCCGAACGATTTACAGCTTGCCTTGTTGAAA
>CAZZXL010000272.1:0-4487 GCA_964658035.1 uncultured Acetobacteraceae bacterium | reverse complement strand
GTACCAAGTAGGAGTGACAACGATCACGCCTATTCCAGAAAGAAGGCGACACCAATCGTTGCACGGACTTACGGATGCCGAATCCTAAGGTGTTGCTTGTTGATGATGAATCCAGCCCTGCGTGAAGGGTTAGTAGCTATGCTCGGACCTCATCTGGAGGAGCATTCATTCCGGCTAACTTTCCCGCATTACCCACAAAGAGAACCGTTTCTATTGATGAAGTACGTGAGTATTCGCATTGCCTCCTCCACCGCTTCACTCCCTACTCACCATTGTAGAAGTTGTTATGACTACGCCCGCGATCGAGATGCCCTGGCCGTCGTGACGTTGCCGTCAAGCCTGAAGGTGCTCTGCTGTGCGTGTAGTACCGTAACTAGCAAGGCACACAGTGCGCACAAGGATTGTGCTTGGCCTGGGAAGGTAAATTCGCGGAGTCAAATACGACATGCCAGAACTCCCGATGATTTATAGTTCCACTCCCAGACCATCGTTAACGGCAATAGCCAAGTCGAGCTCTGTTCCGAGATAGCGTTCTGTCGTAGCGACGGAAGCATGCCCGAGCAGCAGCTGAATCTGCTCGAGATTCCCACCGGCCTTGCGACACAGCTTCGCACATGTTCGCCGCAGATCGTGCGGCGCCAGGTTCCCGAGCGAGGTCTGCGCAGCATAATCAACAACCAATCGCCAGATGGCCTTCTCATCCGCAATCCCTCCGCCCACGACCTTGTCACCCTTGTTGACGGAGCGGAAGATCCGGCCTTCTGTAAGCGCGGCAGCACGTAGCCATTCATCGATGCGGACTTTGACGAGCGCCGGAATGGGGATGGTCCGGATGCGGCCGCCTTTGCCTTCGAGATCCGGAATGACCCAGCGACCTTCGCGCTGCTGCAGCTGGTCGACAGTCAGCGCAATGACCTCCCCGCGCCGCAGTCCACAAGCGACGAGAAGTGCCAGGATGGCGCGATCGCGCTTGCCTTTGCGGGTGGTCGCGGAAGGAGCGTGAAGGAGTTCGTTGACCTGGTCCTTCAGGAGCCAGTTCCCTGCCCGGACGCCGCGGCGCTCGATCCCTTTCGCTCGCTCGATCGCAGCGACGACTGCCGGGTCGAGGCGGCCATTGTCAGACAGTTCGCGGGCCAGCTTGCGAACCGTTGAAAGACGGAGATTGATGGTCGAGGCGGAAAGCCCCCGCTCGAGCAACGCTGCCCGGTACTCTTGGACCAGGGCTTTTGAGAAGCTGGGCGCTTCGCTCTCCTTATAGGAGGTACGAACCCAGGCAAAGAAGTCAGTCAGGGCTTTGGCGTACGCCCGTTTCGAATGCTTGGACGTCATGCCGTTGAGCACAAGATCAACCAACGCAGCTTCGCTCATCGCACTTTCTGTTTCGATGGACGGACGGAAAAGCGCCAGATCAGCCAAGCGCCAACTCCAGGGTTTGCGGCTGGTCGACTGCCGAACCAGACTGGTATTCCGATCCATCGAACGCGAGCGCCAGTTGTTCCGGTGCGCCGGGGTGCAACTCCCTCCAGAGGGCTGCCGCCGGCAGACTTTCGGACGAGAGATGATTCCAGATTTTTGTGCGATGGAGCCGGGCATGACAGGCCGGGCAGAGGGCGATAAGAAACGCTATTTTCGAAACTCCGGGCCGACGATGATGAACGATGATGGACCGCTTGCCGCGGGCCGGCCGGGTACAGAGCTGACAAGCATGGCCATCACGTTCGAGGACCTGGGCACGGAGGCCGGCGAAGTAGTGCTTGTCCCAATGCCGGCGGGAGTAGCAGCGCGAGCAGAGTCCGGCGATCAACTTCCCTTCCCCGCCACAGGCACGACACCACAACGCACTCTGTGCCCTGCGGGCCGCAACCTTTTGGACGAGAGTCGTGGAAGAAAGCATGGTGAGAGCCTCAGAACAGCAGAAAAGCCGCCAAGTTGAGAATACATCTTATTAACCCTGATAACTAGTATTATCGGGTGCTATTAATCAACCTGCGGAAGATGGTAGGTGCGTCGCTGCGGCTCAGCTGAGCTGTGGCAGACAAGCAGGCTGCTGATGCATCCACTTTGGTCTCTCCGTGGTGAAGACCTGATCATCGCCTCGCTGGGAAAGGCACTGAGCATTCGCAATCTATAACCATACCGAACGTTGCTCCTGCCGCCGCGTTGCAGTGCTTGACCCTACAGGAACCATTCTCGCCCATGCCCAACTGGTCCCTGCCAACCTTAAGATTCGGATTGAAAAGGCAGATCGTATCAGTCCCCCTGTTCAGAGCACTTCTTCAAACTGTTATCGAAGAAAAGACAATTACCTCAACGAAATAGAGGTTTCTTCAAGCAAGTTCTATGGGTACACCGCGAATGGAAATGCCGCCGGCGGGAGCAATGATTACTCAACGTGTCTCATTCAGGGGAACCAGGTCTGTGACATGGGCGCTCCAATTTGCGATAGCTTCGGCGCCATCGCGTATGGTCTACCGAGTAGCGCAACCTTTGCTTTTTCAAGTTGCGGCTACTGGTTGAACGGAACCTATAAATCTGGCTCTACCTACTACGGCTTTGCTCACGCAGAAGGGTATGCAAGAACTACTACCTCTGTATTGGTCGCCACGGTCAAGATGACTTCCTAAGGGGCGTTCTCCGACACTGCGTAGCTGAATTCCCATTTATCGGCAGCCTTTTAGACAAACCTGTTCAAACATGGCGGCTTAGTCAGAGGAGGATAATTTGGTTGAATGGCTATTGTACGACTGCACTGATCCATCTACTGCTCGGCCTGGTTAGTTAGTTTCCCCGCCGCCTCAGCATTTTTGTGCTGGATGGACTGATCACCTTCCTCTATGCGTTGCCATTAACTTGCGTGAATTCTGGCCTAGGACCAGTCGGCGCCTGGCATTATTCTTTTCATGAATTCGTCAAACAACGGAACAGTAAACGATGTATCCCCATGATTAGGGCTCCAGATCATTCCCTTGAGGATGAGACCGGCTCGCAAAGGCCCAAGCGAATTGGTCGGCTTTCCCACTAGAACGGCGATGTCCCCGGAACGATGTGGACCAGGGCCTAGTTCCGCCATCGCCCTAAGATATTGCTTCTCCTTTGGGGTCAGCCTATCGAATCGAACACGAAAGAAGCTTTCATCCAGAGCTGCAATCGCTTCGGTCGATGCAGCCGTCACGTTGCGAAGCGTGATTGGGCTGCTGTGAGCAATGTCCCAGGAGTGTTTTCCCCATTCCTGAAGAAAGTAAGGATATCCGCGAGTGCGTTCGATAATTTCATGGACAGCGTCTCGAGTGAAGTCAGCGCCCTTTTCACGAGCGGGCTTCACAATCGCAAGTTCGGCCTCCGCAGGTTCCAACGCTCCGATCTGCGGGAAATCGAAGAGTCTTTCTGCGTAGGATTTCGCATTTCCTGCCAGAGCTAGGAGTTGAGGCAGACCGGCACCCACCACTGTGACCGGCAATTTGCCTTGCGCACAGCGGTGCAGTGCCGAAATGAGTGCAGCGAATTGATCTTCTTGTAGATATTGCAACTCGTCGATGAATAGGACAACGGCGGTACCGGCACTCTTGGCGGCGGCGCCCACCTGCGCGAGGAGAGCGCTGAGATCTCCTTCGAGATCGCCATTATCCGCCAAACCTGCTTCAGCTTCGAAGTCGAGCCCTACTTCAATGTCGTGGTACTTGAACTTGAGCCCTTTGGCGAACCCGGCTAAAGCTTTCAGTCCGCGGACAGCAAGCTTTTTCGCTGCCTCCGTATGGCTGAGCCTTAGCAGGGCCAATCGGAGCTGCGGCGCGAGAATCGCTGGGAGAGACCTGTTTTCGGGGGCTTCGATCCGAATGGTCTGTATTCCTGCTCGTTCTGCATCAGAACGCATCTGGTCCAGCAAGACTGTTTTCCCAACTCCCCTCAATCCGACCATCAGAACACTTTTAGCCGCATTCCCGACCCGGATCCGCGCAATCGCTACACGAACCTGCTCTCGGATCCGATCACGGCCGGCCAGTTCTGGAGGAGGAGATCCGGCGCCAGGTGAGTACGGGTTTTCGATAGGATCCATAGTTAATAGGTCGTTTAAGGATTTTATCCCTGAGACATAAACTCCGTAAACTCTTTATATATGAGTTGCCAGGGCGGATACACAGCAGGCCTAATACATGCCGAACGGGTTCATAGTCCCAGGTTGTCGTTCACAGCAACCATGATCTCCTGCTCCGATTCGGGACATCGGTCAGGTTGGCGGCATCTTCGTGGGTCAGCAGTCCCATTTTCCTCGCTTCCGAGATCAGCTTCCGGGCTGCCGACAGCCGGACATTGATGGTTGAGGGGGACAGGGCCGTCATAGAAGCCTTCCAAGCAAGCAGGGTCTCCCTATAGAGAGGTTGGTTGGCACAGAAGCCAAACAGCGAGTCGAGCGCCTTCCCATAGTTGCGCTTCGAGTTGCGCGACTTCACGGAGTCCAGCACGACCTGGCGCAGCCGGAGCTAGGCGTC
>CAZZXL010000271.1:0-4508 GCA_964658035.1 uncultured Acetobacteraceae bacterium | reverse complement strand
AGCGGGAAGAACGGGAACGGGTCTTATGCCGTGCGGCGCATGACGATCCGCAAGCGCATGCGAAAGAAGCTGCAGGAGATCAAGCAGCAACTCAGGATGCGCATGCATGATCCCGTGCCTCAGACCGGCGCGTGGCTCAGGTCAGTTATACAGGGGTACTTCAACTACTACGCTGTGCCCGGAAATCTCGATAGCCTCGGGTTGTTCCGGGAACGCGTGCTCCGCTACTGGGGACAAGCGCTGAAGCGACGTAGTCAAAGACACCGGTACGCCTGGGTCCGTCGTCTCAAGCTGGCCGCACAATGGCTTCCTACACCTCGCGTGATGCATCCTTGGCCCCTTGACCGCTTCGCCGCCACTCATCCGAGATAGGAGCCGCATGCGCTAATGAGCGCTCGTGCGGATCTGTGCGGGGGGCGATCAGTAATGATCGTCCCTACCGCGACCTCTTCCAGCGAAATAACCTCAGTTCTGGCGAACGCATAAAGTCTTGGGCATGTCTCTGCGGCAGAGGAGGCCGCCAATATGCCCAAGAGGACCAGAAAGCATGTCGTTCGGAAGACCGTGCTTCGCCTGCCAGACCTCGATCATGCGAAGACCTCAGTATTGAACAGCTTGAGCTCTCCGCGGTCGCGGCGCAACTACAAGTTTGCGATGGAGCAGTTCATCGACTGGTACTGTTCGGAGCCGAGACTCGCGCTAAATCGGACCGTCGTTCTCCGCTTTCGCCTGCACCTTGAGTCACTCGGATTGGCCGCGGGTACGATCAATCAGAGACTCGCGGCGGTCAGGAGGCTAGCCTACGAAGCGGCAGATGCGGGTCTGCTGAGTCCGGAACTTGCTGCTGGCATTAGGCGAGTCAAAGGCGTCAAGCAGCTCGGCTGCCGAGCGGGTAACTGGCTCAACCAAGATCAAGCTCGTTTGCTGCTCGAGAAAGCAAACGGGCAAAGCCTACGGCATGTCCGGGATGTCGCTATGATAGCGATCCTGCTCGGCTGCGGTCTGCGCCGCGCTGAACTGTCGGCCTTGCGGAGAGAAGACATCCAGATTCGCCAAGGCCATTGGGCCATCGTCGATCTTGTCGGCAAGGGCAATCACGTCCGGAACGTACCCATGCCAATCTGGGTGAAGGAAGCCGTGGACAGATGGCTGACCGCTGCTTCAGTTGCGACGGGTTGCGTGTTCAGGGCAGTCAGCCGTCACGGAACCGCCTGGGGAACCGGCATTTCCGAGAACGTCGTCTGGTATGTGGTCCGGAGCTGTGCCCAACGCCTGGAGCTCGACCACCTTGCACCTCATGATCTTCGGCGCACCTGCGCAAAGCTTTGCCATGTGAATGGCGGCGAGCTGGAACAAATACAGTTTCTTCTCGGTCATGCCTCCGTCCTGACAACCGAGCGTTACCTCGGTTGCAAGCAGAACTTGGAGGAACCCGTCAACGACCGCTTTGGCAGCCTGTTCTCGGGAGGTGTCGATTCGCGATAAGGCCTGATATCGGCAGTCGATCCCGGATTCGGAACGAGACGCTCACCAGAGACCAATCTGCTTAGAAGAGGGATGGCCTTGGCGAGCCGCTGAGCAGAGTGTTGCTGATGGAGAAGGTGGTGTGCGTGCCTTCGTTCCCGCCCCATGCAAACAGGAGATAGACGAGGGGCAGGCCTCCGGCGTGAACTGTGAGGCCGATGGTGTAGCTCTGCCGCAGATTTGTAAAGTCGATATCGCTCCGCGTGAGTGGAGACTTTGCGGCGTCGCCTGAGAAGTAGACCCCAAGCGGCAGTTTGGGCAGAGAATGCTCAAATGTGCCGCGAAGCAAGATCAGGTTCGGCGCGCGGAAGCGGTAGTCCGGATAACTTGCAAGGATTGGCGCGCCGTCAATGTTGGAGCCGCCAGAAGTGGGATCGAAGTAAAAAGGAACGGCGTTGCCTGCGCCAGCGGCTGAGCCGGTAAGCAGCAGTCGCAAGCCAATGGAGCCCTCGTTGTTGATCGTTGTGGAGATGCGTGGACACTCCATGCCGGCAGACGCGCAGGAGTCTGGGCCATTGTGCGGGTTTGCAGTGATGAGCGTGACTTTGCGGTTGAGGGCGAACTCGTGGCCGATGTCCGCGTTCCAGCGACGGAAGCTGTAGGGTGATCCTAAGGCCCCGAAGTACTGGAAATTGCCGAGGTAATGAAGACGCAAGCGATTATTGAACAGGTTCGGCTGAATTTGTATGCCGACCGCGGGTTGAACAAAAGTGGCTGACCGGGTGAGGCCCGGAGCAGAGTTTTCACTGTAGAGTGCATTTGTTGTGGGAACAGACTTGTCGTTGCCCGCACGAAGTTGTGGGATGCGGCCGTTGAATTCCGCAGTGAATGAAATGCCGCCGCGATTGGGCGGAATGATGGCGCTCGCGCCAGCGACGGTTTCGGTCAGGCCAAATGAAGATTTGGCTGCAGGAATTGTGTTTTGGCCGAGACCGTAAAAGTACAGGCGGTTGAGCGAAGTTGCTTCGGCGTAGAGCTTGAAGATCGGCGCGACCAGTACCGTGGGGGTCCTGGTGACTGCCGCTGGCGTACCCATGACGACCCCGATGGGCTGATTGGAATGAGGAAGTTTGTAGGTTGTAATGAACCCACCGGCCCGCCAGGACAGATTCGTGCTGGCGACGGCATCCATGCTGAACGTCGTGCGGCGTTCACTCACGTAGTCTTTGTGCTCCACAAAGGCGAGGCCGGCGGCAAACCCGTTTTGGGGTGCAATACTTCCAAGCGCGACGTGAAGAGGCTGGCCGAGTACCAATGTCTGTCCAATACCAGCGATATGCCCCAAGGTTAGCGTAGAACACGGCTTGACCAACTGTTCCCGGCAGGGATGCAGTTCGAGCCACTCGCGCCGAAAGTCAGAATGTACCCGGCTCTCGTTACCGCCCTGTGCCATGACCGGGCAAAGCACCAGATCGCTCTGGGCCAGGAGAAGAAGGGAAGAGAAGATGAGCGAAGATGGCTTCATCTCGTCCTCGTGTCATCCGACTTTGGAGAGGCCGCCTTCTTCGCAGGTCGGTTCTTAGCCGACGATGTTCCGGAAGCAGAGGCGGCCAGGGAAACGGGTGTGGCTTCCGCTGATTTCGTCGCAGGCCGTTTTGGAGGCATGGGGAGAAGTTTCTTAGCTGACGAGTTGGCCGCTGAGCCCTTGTCCCGCAGAGCCGTGGTGATAGCAGCGATATAGTTCGCAGCGCCGGCTTCCGTGTGTATGTTCCGTGCTATCTCGGGATCGATGCCGAGGTCTCCGCTTTTCTTCTCAACGTGCTGAAAGTGTTTCAACTGGCTGAGCAGAAGGTCGGAAACGCGACGGTTCTGATTGTAGGCGGAGCGTGGTGGGGCAGGAACAACGATGGGATCCATTGAATAACCTCCTGCTATGAGTTCGCGGGTTGAATAACAAAGGTTGGGCACTCGTTGTCGGCGCGCATAGTGCTGCGCCCCAGATTGCCGAGGAAAGTGTTTGCGTTTTGCTCGCGCACGGAGCGTTTGCCGGCAGGAAGTTGCAGGAACTCCGTTACCGTCCCGGGAATACTCGCGTGGTCGAAGGTATCGTTGACGACCGTGCCTGCTTCTACCCATGGCGAGACCAGGATGGCGGGAACGCGAACGCCGAGGCGATCGAACGCGAATGAATCGAGCGTGCCGGTAGCAGCAGGTTGCGCGATGAAGGGAGCGTCTGCCGGACAGGAAGGCGGCGGCACATGATCGTAGATTCCGCCATGTTCGTCGTAGACGATAAGCAGCGCCGTATTCGGCCAGAGTTTGGGATTTGTCCGGATTGCGTTGTAAACCTGCGCGATGAACTGCTCGCCTGCGCGGACGTCGTGGTCAGGATGCTGGTCGCAGGCGATTGCTTCGCCGCTGCCGTCAGGAGCCGGATGGTCGGTGTAGTTAGGTTCAATAAAGCAGTAATCAGGCAGGGCGTTCTGCGCACATGCCGCAAGGAAATCCGGAAATGTTCCGAAGATTGCAGGCTCATTCTGAAGGAGGTTGACGACCTCCATCGTGGAGCTGGCTTCGTCGTAGTAGAAGAGCTTGGTCGTGTGACCGGCGGCAAGCAGGCGGGTGTAGATGGCCGGTATGTCCTTGCCCTCGTAGAAGACGTCCATGCTGACCTGACCGAAGGATGTGCCATAGTGTGCGAAGGCACGGTTGCAGATCGTCGGCCCGGGAATGGAGGCGAACCAGCGGTTGAAAACGGCAAACTGCATCGCGAGCGTCGTGAGGACGGGCAGCTTTTCCGGTGTGAAGTAGTAGAGGATGTCATGGGAGTGCTTTGTGTTCTGTTGCTGGTTGAAATAGCTGGTTATAAAACCCTGCATGGAGGCAGGCAGCGGCGGCCCATGCTGTGTACTGTTGAAGATTTGAAGATTGACGGCGGCGAAGTGGTGGTTCGGGTCGGGGTCTAGCTGGCTTTGATATTCGGCGAGCGGCTGGACGGTGATTTGCGCGCCGGTGGTGTCCGGGTTGGATTCGGTGCCGGTGAG
>CAZZXL010000270.1:0-4715 GCA_964658035.1 uncultured Acetobacteraceae bacterium | reverse complement strand
AACAGGGCTTGTCTCATCGGCTCACGCCGCGGAAATCCCCAGAGCTACTTCTTCTCTATACCCAAAAGCACCGCTCAGGAAAGAATCACCAAATGTTCGCATGAACCTGGAACGCGGATAAAGCCCGCGTCCCACAAATCCACAGCCTCGACGGCGGCGGCTTCAGTCCACACCAAGGTCTTCGACAAAGCGAGCCTCATAGAGGATATTTGCTGGCTTGAGGCCCTGTTGATCGACAAGAACTGCAACGAGGCAATCCCAAATGCTTTGGGGTGACCACGGCAACACTTCGGGCGGCGCTGGCAAAGGCGTGTGCTTGTAAAGAAACAGAAGAGCCTTTTCCTTTTGCGTAATCGTGGGAAGCTCTGAAGAGGTAACCGGAGAACGAAGCGGGATCACGTTTAATTTAGCGCAAATCAACTCATAAAAGTGTCCAACAGTGCGGACAGCTGCAGCTTCGTCGTCCTGAATCTTTATGGCGAAAAGCTCCTCCGCGCGGAGGACGATTTCTAAAGCGTCAAGTCCCATCGTTCGAGATTAGCGTGAAAGGTGACGCATAGACGAAGGCGATATATGCACGACAACCGGAAACGTCGTGGGCGGAGTGAAGTTGCATTAGCAACAACGTTTCGCAGAGGAGCTAGAGGTGTTTTGGCAAGGGGTTTGGGGTTGGAGGCGGTGTTGATGGTGGCGGGGCTATCGGCGCTACGAGAAACCATTTACTTCCCTTAAAGCTGTCGTCCATGGTTCCAAATTTGATTAGAGCCTCACCATCAGCATAGACACGACCATCCTTGATCGTAAGCGAGTGCATTTGCTCTTTATCGTCTGGGTCTGGAAAGAAATTCACGCTGACTGGTTTGCCCAGGAGTTCATCCTGGGCTTGTGGCTGGATAAAAGTCACGAGCAAATTATGAAAAGTGAAAAAAGAGCCTGGTGCCGCTGGTATCTGATTGAACTGCACCTCCACTGTCCCTGCGATAGGCGTACTAGGAAGCAAAAAGTACACTGCAACACTATCGGGAACATCTTTGATTTTTGCCGTGGGCAGTATGGCAAAGGTTGCCGGGTCTGCGGTCTTCTTATTGAAGAGGAATTGCATGTGAGATGCGAAAATTTTCTTTACAAAATCTGCTGAACTTGTCAGCACCCGTTGCTGATCCTGTATCTGAGTCTGAGCGGTCGCTAATTGCTGCTGTAGCAGTGTCATCTGCGGTTGAAGTTGGCTAGCAGCCTGAATCTGTTGTCTTGCTGAAGCAACGTCTTTTGTTACGGTTGCTGCCTGACTTTGAAAATCTTTTCGTAGACCTTCGGCTTGAATCGAAATTTCTCTGCTTTGCGTTTTTGCGACAGTCTGAGCCGCGTCGCTTGATTTTGTTGCCCTACTCGCTGCAGTGCGGATCTCTTGCAAGGAGGAACTGGAGCCTTGCGTCATTGCATCGCGCGCGGTTTGAGCTGTGTTGCTGATTGACGTTTCGGCTGAGCTTCTCGCCGCCTCAACAGCGGCCTCTGAAGACTTGACAGCAGTTCGTAAGTTAAAGGATTCCCAAGCAGCGCCAGCGATGAGAAGAGCCACAACCCCAGCTGCAATTCCTCCAACAAGTTTGGCCCAGCCATAGGCCTGCGTGAAAATGCGGACTGAACTTTCAAGTTCGACGTATTCGCGATCCTTAGTCGCTTCAGCGAGCCGTGCGTCTACTTGCCGCCCCACATAGCTGCTAAGCGCCAGCGGTGAGCCACAAGAACTGCAGAACACATGGTCTGACGGGTTCTTATGCTCGCAACCGAAACACGTAGCTTCCATAGCACCATGGTAAATCGAGCAGTTTTGCGTCTGAACCTCTGAAAGGTGTCGGCAATCTATCGCTCCATCGCCCTTTTAACCTGCACCGCTGACCATTCCCCAAGTCTTCGAGGCGTAGGGATCTCGCGAGCATTGAGTTCTGCTGCGATCGCGCGGAGCGAGCTCGCGCCGGTGGCTTGTATGGCTGTGATCGTAGGAAGAAGCTCCGAGCGGACCTGGCTCGCTTTCTGGCTGCGCATTTGCCGCGCCGCAGCTCCAATCTCTGCAAAGCGCTCAGCCGAGACGCGGCGGCCGCCGAGCTTCGTTCCCCGTGCTTTTGCGGCTGCGAGGGCTGCCTTGGTTCTCTTTGAGATGGCCTCAGCTTCTTGCTCAGCGACGGCGGCCAGGATGTGCACCACGAACCGATTCGCCTGGGGCATATCAACGGCCAGAAACTCGACGCCAGACTCCATGAGGTTGGAGATGAAGGCAACGTTGCGGGCCAGACGGTCCAGCTTGGCGATCACCAGGGTAGCGCGATGCTTGCGGCAGAGCTTGAGGGCAGTCGCCAAGGCGGGCCGGTCATTGCGCTTGCCGCTTTCAACCTCCAGGACTTCCTGCACCAGGGTCCAGTCTCCCCCGTTAGAGAATCCGGCGACGGCGGCGCGTTGCGCTTCGAGCCCCAGGCCGCTAGTTCCCTGCCGTGCGGTTGAGACCCTCAGGTAGCTCACAAACCTGCGTTTCGCCATCGTTTTGGCCCTCTGTTACGTTTCTTCTACGTCCGTAGAAAGAATGTAACAGGCGCCGGCGGCGGGTCTGTCCACGCAACGGGAGTCCTCTCACTTAGGAGAACTCGGAACGTATGCACCTGCGTCGATCAGGACCACGTTTGATAATGTCTCGATCTGTTTCTCCGGCGACTGAATACAGAAGCTGCCGTCGGATGAAGCGAAGCATGCGCTTGAGTGGAAGCCGACCCGCATTTGATACCGCCTGGCAGCAAACAGAAGAGACGTATCAAAGTTCGGCGCAAGCGCGCCAAGCGTGAAGCTTCCTTCGGCCGTTTCTCCGGGCAAAATCGGCGTCTCTATGTATACGTTTGCCGTGCAGGCTTGCAGACGAGATTGAAGGTGTTTCCACTCACCATCATCCGAGCGGTATTCCGGGACCATGCTGAAGTCGCTACAACTGTACCTTCCGTTCCGAACGGGACGATCACCGAGATTGCGTATCGCATAGTGGAATACCGCACATTCCATGCTCTTTCCCTGATCCGCGACACACGACGCGCTGTAACGCTTTCTTATTTCGGCGGCTTGCGGGTCAGAAGTGACCGACAGTTCGAATCCCAGTTTGAGAGGACCAAGGATGGGCAGAGCGGGTGAAGTAACCTCAATCTGCTTAGACACGACACTGACAGGAGTTTGGATCTCCACGTCGCCCGTCTTGGGCCCACCCGCCCACCCCATCGGCTTCATCACTTGGAGAGGTGCGAGGCAATCATTTCCTTCAGGATTTTCGGTGCAACCCCAGAGCGTCCAGCTTGCGCGAACCTGATATGACCGAACAGCGACAGGAGCCCAGGGTTCTGCTGGTCGATCCTTGGAGACAAGTCGCGTTCTGTATTCTGTTGTCTCGCCGGGCCGAAGTCGGAGATTTTCATAGCTCCAAGGAGTGCAAACAGGTCGGGAACCTTGGCTGATTGGCCACCAACCGCTTGAGGAATTAGGTTCCTTACTTTCAAAAAGAACAACTGGCTCTTGGCAAGCGATTCGGCTGAGATGCACGGTGTGCACGCCGACGTTCTTGAGCGTGACAACAAAGGCGCGACATGCCAGAGTCTTGGCTGCTTCACCGCCACATGCGGAGCCTAGGGGCAGAGTGCTAGCGGGATCCTCGCGCAACGTTAGCTCAAAGTTTTCAGAGTCAGGTAACAACTGCGGGAAGCGGTCCGCGCGCGCGCAATTCGAGAAGAGGAACGCGAGGAGCAATCCGAAGACTGCTTTACAGAACATACGCATTGGATCTTCTTTCGTGTGCAGTAGTCCCCGCTGGTGAATTCACCATACATGGTACTCATGAAGCTCCGTTTCCATCCCTCGACAACTCCGTTATCGGGGAAAGTTTTCAAGGACCCATTCATCAGAGGGGTATCAGACACGATACGACCACGAGAAAAGCGATTGTGAGGCAATGACACGACGGTATACTCATCAAATCGTCGCAGGGTATAGGTGTATACACGTATGGTTATTGTCGCGGTCATAGCTGAAAAGGGCGGAGCGGGCAAAATCACGCTGTCTCTCGATCTAGCCGTTACAGCGGTGCAGAAGGGGCACAAGGCCGCAATCCTTGACGTGGACCCGCAGGCTACGGCGTCCAAGTGGACCGACCGGCGCACCGAAGAACTTCCGTGGGTCGTACCTACACACGCCGTCAGGTTGGGCGCAGCATCGAGCAGGCTAAGGCTCAAGGGGTTGATTTCATCGTGATCGATACTCCCCCACACTCGTCCACCGATGCAGCCGAGGCAGCACGTCGCGCCGATGTAGTCGTAAGTCCAGTGGAGCCTCATCTGTTCGGCCTTGAGACCGTTTCCAAGCTGGCCAACCTATTGCGCGTTGCCGGTGATCCTCCATCGTTCTTTGTAGTCAATAAGGCACCGACCCAAGGCACCGAGGGCGCAAACGCCATTGAGTACATCAAGCAGCAGGGATTTAAAGTCTGTCCAACCGTGATCCACTTGCGGGCCGCTCACCGTCATGCGAGCAACATCGGAAAGACCGCAGTCGAATACGAAGCCGACAGCAAAGCCGCGCAGGAAACACTACAGCTATACGTGTATACACTCAAGCTTGTAAGCACCCAGAGGAAAATAGATGCCAAAGCCGAATCCGCTCTCGCAGGGGCTTGAACAGCAACAGGCTCCGTC
>CAZZXL010000269.1:0-4717 GCA_964658035.1 uncultured Acetobacteraceae bacterium | reverse complement strand
ATCCGTGACGCGCTCGACAACGTGGTCGTACGTACAGACGGCTCTTACGTTGCCGGCTTCCGGATGGCGGGCGCTCTGACCTACTTCGCCGACGACGAGGGAAGAAACGAGAACAAGGATATGCTCGAATCTCTGCTACGGACAATCCCCGAGCAAAGCATGCGTCTTCAGTTCCGCTACGAGGTAGTCGAAGGGTTGAACGGCCTCATGAGTAAGTATGAAGACCATCGCAGGACAGAGTCCCAGTCCGCTCTGGTTTTAGAGCGCCACAGAACTGCCCAATGGAAGCAGAAAGACGCCTCGGGAGAATTCCTCACCCGGATAGCCACGTTGTACGTGATCTGGGATCCAGTCAAGCATCAGCGACTAATGGCCGCCGCCGGTGGCCAGATGTCGAAAAAGGCCCAACCCAACAAGGGTTTCTCCTTGTCGATGCGCAGCTGCATTGAGGCTACGAAGAAAGAGCACGTGGATGCCCTGGCCGAACTGGAATCCATCGTGAGTGGCGTCCAGTCATCCCTGAAAGCTGCTGGCATGGGCCCCGAACGGATGAGCCACGAGGAGCTATTTCTTGACATCAAGCGTGCGATGAATCCGTTGATGCCTGACGAGGTCAAGCTCAGGGTCAACACACGGGGAGAACGTTACATCTCGGCTCGAGAACAGGCCTCCACCGTATCGATTCTGGGAACCACCGAGAACTACCTCAACATCGATGGGATCTTGTGGAGCATGATTTCTCTGAAAACGTCCCCAGACGGAACCTACCCCGGCATTCTCCGCAACCTGTTGACCATTGGATTCCCCGTGGTGATCTCGACGCAGGTGTCCGTCCCGGACCAGCGTGTGGTCCTTGATCACTACAAGAAACGACTGAAGAAAATGCAGGCCGCCCAAATTGGGAACAAGGGGGAGCAGCGCATCGACGTTGCGGCTCAAGTCGCCACGCAGGAGCTGATCGAGATCCAGGAAGAGATCATCGCCAGCTCTGTAAAGACAGCAAAAGTCAGCCTTGTCATCGGGGTCCGGACTTCCCGTCCTGCTTTCACAACATACGAATACGAGAAAGCGGAGCGAGAACTGTCTACCCGGCGTCAGCACGTGATGCACATCATCTCCCAAATGAACGGTGCCCGCGCCTTCGGGGAATCTCTTGCACAGCGTCGGCTCCTGATTTCATCTCTGCCTGGAATGGCCGAAGAGGATAGTCGCGATCATGATCTCTTGACGCCACACGCAGCCGACCTGGTTCCAGTCGAAATGCCGTGGGCTGGAACCACGCGTTCGCCGCTCATGCTGTTTGAGACGCCCTATCGCCAGCTCGTCCCGTTTTCTCCGTTTGACGCAGGGCTCGAAAACGCAAACATGATCGTAGCTGCGGCTTCAGGCTCCGGTAAGAGTGTCGTTGTCGGCAACATGCTCCTGATGTGCGGGCGGCAGGATGTGCAGGTGTCCATCATTGAGCGGGGAGATTCCTACCTTCCTGCGGTGACGTATATGGGCGGACAGATGATCTCCATGTCCTTGGACAGCAGGCAGACCATCAATCCATTCGATCTGGAAGCAGGCGAAACAGGTCCTTCCAATGACCACCTTGCGTTCCTGAAGAACCTGACAAGATTCATGATTGGCGACAGCGGAACAACCGATACGGACCTGCTCGACAATCTCCTTCTCACCGCGATCAAGAAAACCTATGACCGTGCATCGATGCGAACCGGATGCAGCGTGCCTACGTATAGCGATCTCAAAGACGAGCTTGAGAACTATCACGATCAGGACAAGAATGAACTGGTCAATAAAGAGGCACGGCTCGCAGCAACAAAGCTTCGCGCATGGGTCGAAGAGGGAATGTACGCACAGTTGTTTGATCGGCCGACCACGATCGACATGTCGGCACCTTGGTTGTACTTCAACATCGAGCAGCTCAAGGATGATATCAAGCTCGAGACTGCGATGAGCTTGCTAATCGCGTACGCGACCAACAAGCGAGCAATGGGCAAGGGCAACAAACGTTGCGTCACGGTTCTGGACGAATGCTGGTCTTTGCTTCAGTCTCCCAGCCTTGGGCCGGTTGTTGTGCAGCTATTCCGCACCGCCCGGAAGCGAAACGCCTGCGTGTGGGGACTTTCCCAAGCTGTCGAGGACTTCACGGGAACACCGGATAAACCCAACGAGTTTGGCGGCGCAATCCTCACTACTACGGCTACAAAGCTCATAGGGAGGCAGAAGGGCAATATCGACGTCCTTCGCCACTTCCTCCACCTCAATGAAACAACGATCCATCGGGTTAAGAGCCTGGGCATGACCGAGAAAGGCAAGAAAAGCGAGTTTCTCGTAGTAATAGGCGAGAACGCGGAAACAACACACAGCCTCTACATCGTCGTTAGCCCAATTGAATATTGGATTCTGACTACGTTCCCAAGAGAGCGGTGGTACCGGCAGTACTGGCTCAACAAGCACGGGGATTTCACAGAAACCGTGGCCTACGAAGAGCTTGCCGCGAGATTTCCACATGGACTCTCGGCGCTTGATGAGTTGCCAGAGGAGCGGTCCGGAGAAGTTATGCGTATTGCTGGCACCGGTCACGCTGCGACTAAGAAAATGTCGCAGCAAGCAGACAGAAAGATGGCTGTTCCATACCCGCAACCGCAGCTTCCTGGCGCAATCAGCGGTCCCCATCTCCCAGCCACGCGTCTGCCAGAAGAGGTGCACGCATGAACCCCTCTCTGTTTCGCCGGCTGAAAATCGCGGGAGTAGTGTTCGCCGGTTCGATGTTGGTGCACGTACCTGTTTGTCACGCCCTCAGCCTCGACCCACTCAGTTTTATCTTTCAGGCTATCGACTCAACGATCAGTGGCGACATCGGGGGCGCCCTCTCGGGTCTGAACTCTATCCAGAACACCTTTATGCAGGACGAGCAGAAAGTGCTTTTCCCCATCTCGCTTATCAATCAGTCGCACAGCTACGTAACCACAATTATGGGGAGCTACAGGGGATGGATGACGAGTGTTTTCACGCTACCAGTGAATAGTGCTCAGTTGGCATCAAGTCAGAACCTCGAGAGGGTCTTCCTAAGTGCAAACAGTGCGCAAACAGGATCTCTGGGCTCTATGTATCAGAATTCGTTCGGGACCGTTCCGAGTGCGACGGCGGCTCCAGCGGCTCATAGGCAAATGGTCGATATGCAAGATGCCTTGGCACAGGATTCTCTCGCCCAATCCATGGCCGCAGACCAAGCCTCTACTGGCCTTCTCACAATGGCTAACCAGATAGAGAACGAGACCGCAACCACCGCACCCGGAACAGCCGATATGCTCGCGGCGACGGCCCGGGCTGCCGAGCTGCAGAGCCTGGCAAGTCAGCACAAGCTGCTTGCTTCCATGCTCCGAGAGGAGGCCGCTCAGCTTGCAGAGCAGAATGGCAGACAGAAGTTGAACGTGCAGCAGATGCAGCAGTTGAACACAAACCTCCAGGGTGTAATCGCCCAGAAGTAGGGAAGGACCGATGACTACTGTGAAGATGAAACAGGTCGCGAGAAAAGTGGGCTGGTTTAGTGTCGCGGGTCTCTTCGTGGCGGTCGCAGTTCCACGTCAGGCAGAAGCACAGTTCGGCCTCGATCTCGCAGCCATACTCGCCGGTCTTGAGAAGATCTCGAGCTTGCTAACCAGCAGCGTAGCTGCTCCTCTCAAGGCAATTCAGTCCGTGGAACAGCAAGAGCAACAATTCCAACAGACGGTGATGTACCCACAGCAGGCGATCAACAGCGCTAAAGCGCTGTCGGCAAGCTTCACTGGCCCGATGAAGAATATGCAGTCACTGCTCAACCTGAAATACAGCAGTGCCACGCTGCCGAAGGCGCAGCAATTAGAACAGGTGATGTTGTCCGGAAACGCCAACAACATTGGCTCGTTTGGCACGAACTATTCCGAGGTATACGGGTCTCTTCCGACGGCCACTGCAGCTCCACAAAACGTAAGGAACACGATCGACCTCACCGACGCTCAGGCCCAAGACGCCATGAAAAAGGCCATCGAGCTCGATGCCCTCGCAGCAAGGGAGTTGGAAGTTGCGCAGACGTTGAACCAGCAGATTCAAAGCGCGGCTCCGGGTACTGCCCCGATCTTGGAGGCCGAAGGTTCAGCGTGGGTGCTTCAGGCTAACGCCTACAGCCAATCAGGCATGGCAGCTCTGCTCCGCGTGAGAACGACCGAACTATCTAATGCTGGGGCCGCAACCAAGGTTTCCACGGCGCAAACGCAGCAGCTGAACCAAAACCTGCAAGGTATACTCACCCCTCGCTGATAGGACACCATGGATCCGGGAATCTTCGAGTTTCAGACAATGATGACCACCGTCGCCAACGGTATGTCCGGGAAGATGATCCCGGCCATCGTGAACGTGGCATACATCTTCATGATCATTAGTCTCATGCTGGGAGTCTATGAGGCCTATGCACGAGGTGGAGACACGAAGGGTCTTGCAGGCACGGTGATGAAATTCATCGTCGTCGCCTTCATCATCGGCAACTGGACAACTTTCTTTGCTGACCTAAACAGCGGGTTCAACACGATCGCCCAGCAGATCGACAATTCCTACGGTGCTGGAGACCTCCTTAAGGATTGGGGGGCCCTGCTGACAACCAACTGGAACAACAGCGGCTTGACCTTGCCCTCAGAATCCGTACCCCTTACTTGGTTATTAGTTCGTAGTAGTC
>CAZZXL010000268.1:0-4788 GCA_964658035.1 uncultured Acetobacteraceae bacterium | reverse complement strand
CCTCGCTAAGCTCGTTCAGCCTAGCAGTTGTGTCCACTCAACCGGGGGAAGATCACGCCGATCTCCGCAAACCGCTCAGCCGAGACGCGCCGACCGCCAAGCTTCGTTCCCCGCGCTTTTGCGGCCGCGAGGGCTGCCTTGGTCCTCTTCCAGATGGCCTCAGCTTCTTGCTCAGCAACTGCGGCCAGGATGTGGACCACGAACCGATTCGCCTGGGGCATATCGACAGCCACGAACTCGACGCCAGACTCCATGAGGTTCGAGATGAAGGCGACGTTGCGGGCTAGACGGTCGAGCTTAGCGACCACCAAGGTAGCGCGATGCTTTCGGCAGAGCTTGAGGGCGGTCGCAAGGCGGGACGATCATTGCGCTTACCGCTTTCCACCTCGAGAACTTCCTCCACGAGGGTCCAGTCTCCACCATTGAGGAAACCGGCGATGGCGGCACGCTGTGCTTCGAGGCCCAGGCCGCTTGTGCCCTGCCGCACCGTCGAGACTCGCAAGTAGCTCACAAACCTGCGCTTCGCCATCGTTTTGGCCCTCTGTTACGTTTCTTCTACGTCCGTAGAAAGAATGTAAGAGGTCGCTTTAAAGGGCACAGGAGAGAATGTGCGAGGTCTCTTAACCCCGTTCTTGAACAAACTATGGTGCTACCGGGGTTCGCTGCAGCACGTCCCAGCCGCAATCATCTCTTTCACTCTGGCCGGCGTGACACCAAGAACACGTCCAAGAATCATGACAAATGCGATCCCATGCCCTTCGTCCCAAGACGCTCCTTCTGCCAGCACGGGAATAGCTTCTTGCCGTAGTGCTTTCAAAAGCGCAGGATTGTCCCTCTCCGTTATCCGACTCAGCAAGAAGCTCGCCTTATTGCGATCTGTCCACTTTCCTGAGTAAAGCAACGCGATCAAAGGCTTCGGATCAACCTCGAGCGGTGTAGCGTCCTGAGCAGCAGCTAGAACCGCCAGCGCCCGTACAGCGTTGTTGCGTGTGTCACCATCCGCATCCAAGATTGCCCTTTCCAAAGCGTTCACCTGCGTTGGTGATCGCTGGACATACCCCAGTAAGGCTGCCGCCGCCTGCCGATCCTTAACATCGGAAGCATGTTCCAGCACCCTAGTGATCTCTGCCTCTCGTCCTACGGCATAGGTGCGCGTCTTTGGGTTGATCGCGTACGCCTGGCTCACCTACACGGCCTTCGTGGCGACAAAGGCGCGGAGACCACGCACCGTTCCCTGGGAAGCTCTGCACTCCCAGATGGGAGCCGAGTACGCCGAGATAAGAATGTTCCGAACGAACGTCCGACTGGCGCTCAAGAAGATCCAGCTCGTCTATCCAGAACTCAAACTGGAGCTCACATCCGACGGTATGACCGTTCTCCCCTCGCGTTCTGCCATAAGCACCGCAAATTGATTTCCACGTTTTCCGATTTTCGCTACGGTGAAAACGCTATCGCTTATTTTGGCCCAGTTTCGAGTTTTCTACGTGCGTCAGGTGTGATTGCGCGTATTGCGCAGTGCGAGGCTTGAAAGCTGTTGCGGAGGTCCCGAGTGGCGAGACTATCTTGCTCGTTAGCCAGAACGTTCAGCTGCGGCCGAAAAGAAAAATGAGGCGAGTCGTTCTTGATGGCAACATCATCGTTTCTGTCGGATGCAGCGGGGAAGTTTCCGGCCATCGTACTCATAGACTGAGTGCTTGGAGATCGAATCAAGCTGGTGACCAGCTTGCGAACGATCAGCGAACGGGCCTGCGCGCTCAGGTACGAGCGAAAGCCGTTTACAAATTGTTGAACGTCCGTGGTCAGTGTTGCTGAGGAGTGTAGAAGGAACTTCGAAAACAGCCATCGAGAGAAAAGGAGACAACTAAACGTGCAGTCGTGGGAGATCAAGTCGTCCATAGAAGCTTTGTTGTTTTCAAGCCGAAAACCTTTGGCTCTCGAGAGTCTGGCGCGCCGCGCAAGTATCCTCGGTCGAAGTAGAGCACGCACTCCAAGAGATCGATGAAGAATTGTCCGCGGTTGATCGTGGGGTAATGCTGGTTCATCGCGTTTCCGGGGTCAGACTGGAGACCAAACCGCAATGGTCGGATGCTATCAAGCGCCTTCATCCCGAACGAAGCAGTGAAGAGTTAACCTACGCCGCACGGGAGACGCTAGCCGTCATCGCGAGGAGTCAGCCGGTCAGCGTCAAGAAGGTTACGAGCGTTCGCGGGGTCGACAGTACTGCTGTCATCAGCACCCTATCGCGCAAGAAGTTGATTGCCCGTGCTGGCCGGGAAGGGAAAGAAGTTGTGTGGATGACGACGCCGCTTTTTCTTGAGAGGTTCGGGCTCTCGAAACTCGAGGACGTGCTCGAAGATATTGCCTTGCAACGTGTGCTTGCAGAAGATGAAGCGGAGTGAAGGGCCTGGTCGGCCGAAGATTTTCCGCTGCATGTTGCTACGCCAAAGGCCGGCTTCTGCTGCTTGGGCGACGGTTAATGTTTGCTTCAAACTGTGAATACGTTGCTGCTGGAGTGCAGCTGCGAGGGCAGCACCTGCGAGAACGTTTGGCAGATAAGAATCCTCTACCAGCTTGTCTTACGCTTGCTTTCCGGCAACCGCAACTGGGTCGTCAATACTGCTCACCATTCTCCTGCTTCAGAAGCACGTGCTCATGCTGAAAGAATCGTTCTGGCGACACGTTAAAACGCGGGCTCAGCTTTCGGATGTGCTCCTTGTTCAAGTGGCGCTTGCCATTGAGTCCTTCGGATAAGTAATTCGGAAAACGACGCTAGGCGTGCCGATTACATCAGCCAGGGCTTTTTGCTTCAGATTGTGCTGTTGGAACAGGAACTCTACACTCTCCACCGTCTAGCTCCTTTTAAAACTAAAGTGCTTTCTTCGCAATCTTCGATTAGAGCTTGCTCTCGCAGCCTGCGACCAAAATCTTTGCAATGCCTCCAAGCTGGGCGCAGCGAAGTGGATCTCGGATTCAATCGGCGAGATAGATGTGGAACGTTCAAAGAAATCTCGCTGCATGGGAGGGCTCGGCAGCAATCAATCAATCCTACGACTTGGGGATGCAATAATTTGAGCATGCCCACGCCTGCCTATGTCCGATCTGTTCCGGCACAGGTTTTCGCATTCACATGCGCGATGGCGACCGTTTCGCCGCTGATTGCGAATGTAGGCTTGCCCAAAAGGGCCAAGAGCGATTATCCGCTGCTCTCATTCCTGAGCGATATGAACACTGTACCCTCGACAGCTTTGAATTTGGCCTTCGCGCGGGAGGCGAAGATCAGATCCTCCTGCAGGCGCAATACATGGCAACGAAGTTTGTCGCGAGTTATCCCGTCGTGAATAAAGGCAATGGGCTGCTGTTCACCGGTAGTATCGGCATCGGGAAGACTCATCTCGCGATCGGTATTTTGCGGGCTTTGATCCTCGACCGAGGGGCAGGTGGTATCTTTTGTGACTACCGCGACCTGCTTGCGCAAATCAAGAACTCCTACAATCCCGAAGTGGCAATTACGGAGATGGAGATACTCAAGCCGATCTTCAACGCAGAGGTCGTCGTTCTTGATGAACTCGGCGCAGTCAAGCCAACAGAGTGGGTCTGGGACACGGTGGCACACGTGCTGAATACCCGCTACCTTCGCAGGCGAACCACGATCGTGACCACCAACTATGCCGATCGCGAGGCTGGCGCAAGTACACAGCTCCGTGAGGAAACCCTTGGTGATCGGATCGGCGAGCGCATGCGTTCGAGGCTGAATGAAATGTGCCAGACGATCGAGATGATTGGGATAGATTTCCGCAAAACCGCGGGCCGCGCCTCGTTTACCCCCTGGACTGGTGAATTTAAGGGAAAGTGAGCGCCTACCGGCAAGCGATTTGAAGCTGAATGCGGCTCGCCGGACGTGTGAAGGCACGCCCTGCGCCAGGATCATCAGGCATCGCGTTCTATGAAAAAGTCTAGTCCATTCGGACGCCTTTTTAAATGTGCAGAACGTCGGTTCAAAGTTGTTGCTATCGGCCCAGACCCAAGCGGTAAATGGTCATGTGGTTTCAGCTGCAGGTTTCACAATGCGGTAGAGAGTAGCGGGGTGAACGCTGAAGGTCTGCGGGACCTGCCGGACCAACTTGCCTTCTTTGAGCAGCCGCTGTGCAAGCTTTCTCTGCTCTTTGTTCATTTTCTTTGGACGTCCGAAGCGAACGCCGCGTTTGTGGGCGTCGGCGCGACCGGCGCCTGTGCGTTCGCAAATCAGGTCTCGCTCGAACTCGGCGATGCCGGCGAAGATGGTCATGATCATTTTGCCGGCATGGGTGGTGGTGTCTGCCCAAGGCTCGGAGAGGCATTGGAAGCGGGCACCGGTCTGGTTATCTTTCGACGATCTCGAGCAGACTGCGAGTGGAGCGGGCGAGGCGATCGAGTTTCCACACAATAACGATGTCGCCTTTGCGCAGATGGTCGAGCATGCGGTTCAACTCCGGCCGCTCGCGGTAGGCTCCGGAGAGCTTTTCGCGGAAGATGCGAGTACAGCCGGCCTTCTTGATAGCGTCAACTTGAAGAGTCAAGCGCTGATCCTCAGTCGAAACACGCGCATAGCCGGTTTTCATCCGAAGGCTCCATAATTGCTCCGGAAAATATGCATTGGGAATGTCTCTTGCGAGATACTTTCGCGACACACGAATGACTGATTTTTTCCATACTTTGAAACTCCGCGCAACTTAGGAGTTGTGCGACGGCCTTTACAGATGAAGCGAGAATTAACCCACGACGAATCGATCGAGCACTGGACGCTTGCGC
>CAZZXL010000267.1:0-4867 GCA_964658035.1 uncultured Acetobacteraceae bacterium | reverse complement strand
TGTGGGAGCACTCAGGATGACCCGGCGCTTGTTCGCCAGCATGTTCTTCGTGAGGCGCTGCATCAGGTAGGTCTTCCCAGTACCTGCGTGTCCAGTCAGCAGGTAAAAGGCCCGCGGTTCAAAAGCTGCTTCGATGCTTCGAAGCGGCTCGGCTTGCTCGGGGGTTAGTTCAGGATCTTCCGGAAGCGGTTGATTGACCGGGCTAGGCTTCAGTGCGGGGAACTCATCCGACGCCGATATCGCAGAGCTCTTCGGAATCGGGGCAGCTTTCAGTGGCGGGAAGAACGACTCTTGCGTCGTCTCTTCCTGCACAGGTCGCTTACGCCAACGTCGCTCAATCCCGGTCAGTCGGCCCCGCTTACGCTCTGAGTCTCCATCGTTTTCGCCACTGTAGATCGAGTTAGGGAATAGGCGTTGTGCCACCATTTCGCGCGCGCGGTTCCTTGTTGATACCGTCGTTGATACCGTCCGCTCAGAACTGACGGCGAGCTGTGAACCTGGCAATCAGGTGTTCCGGTCTCCAGATCGTCTCGCTTGCAGGGTCAGGTGAAGTCAGACGCGATTTGTACAACGCATCCCGGTTCAAGTACATCCCACGATTAGTGCAGTAATGCCGGGCAATTTCGCTCCAGGAGCCTGGGCATGACGATGAACGGTATACTCGCAAACTCATGAAGCCGCCTGCATGGAACGAAAAGGAACGGTTCGTGAACGAGCACTGCGTCTGATCGAATGATCTCAGGAACTTAGAATTCAGGGTCGTGATCAGTCGATAAACATAGATAAACCAGACACACACATCGGGAGAATTCATCGTGTCATCCTCTGCGCCTCTCATTGAACTCAGTGATCCACGTGAACGCTTCGCCAAACCACCGTTCCCGCAAGGGAAGCAAAGCGGGTCAGGCAGTGCCGCTGAACTCGACCCGCCCGCCGATTATGGCGAGACGAGCTATGTTGGTCATGGCCGACTCGCAGGCCGTTGTGCAATTATCACTGGTGCTGACAGCGGAATTGGACGGGCCGTTGCACTTTGCTACGCCAAAGAAGGGGCGGATATTGTGTTCACCTACCTTGCAGGCGACGATGCCGAACGCAAGGATGCTGACGAAACCGTCCGGCTGGTCACGGCTGCCGGATCGAAGGTGGTTGCGGTGCCCGGCGACATTCGGGAGAAGAGCTTTTGCAAGGCTCTGGTGAGTCGTGCCCTGGAAGAGTTCGGGCGATTGGACATTCTTGTGAACAATGCAGCGTTCCAACGGACCTACGCGGAATTAGCTGACATTTCTGAAGAGGAGTTCGACCGGACGTATCGTACGAATGTGTATGGAACCTTCTTCTTGACCCAAGCGTCGCTTGCTGAGATGAAGCCTGGCGGTGTCATTCTGATCACCTGTTCCATTGAGGCTTTCGAACCGAAGGATGAACTCGCTCCTTACGCCTCGACCAAGGCCGCGCTCGTGAGTCTTACGAAGAGCTTCTCCAAACTCTGTATGAAGCATGGTGTGCGCGTGAATGGCGTAGCGCCGGGGCCGGTCTGGACGCCGCTTATCCCGGCGACCATGCCTGCTGAAGAAGTTAAGCGCTTCGGTACGAGCACCCTGTTCAAGCGTCCCGCGCAACCGGTTGAGCAGGCGGCGGTCTTTGTCTTCTTGGCTTCCGATGACGCCAGCTATGTTACGGGCGAGATCTATGGTGCAACCGGAGGCAAGACACCCCTCTAGCCAACGACAGATTTCTGAATGGGATCCGAAAGATCACAACGCATGACTTGTGCGGGTGCTACTTACGAGTTAATCGTTGGTAGAACTCTTCTTACATAGGAGATATGGGAAAGCTCGTAAGTAGGGCATGATTGCCTCGGGCCGCAGAGCAGTCCAGTGCCACTGCTTTCCTATCTGCCGCTCGCGCAGGAAATCCTCTGGTCGTCTTAGAAGTTCGGCGGCATCAGGGCGTGCATCGTCCTGACGCGCGGGCGTCTTGAACGGACCAAGGTCCGCCCCGTACGCCTTCCCTTGCTGATAGAGGGTGATGTGGCACAGCGAAGGTGAGCTGGCCTCCACCACCTCGACGAGCCGGTCCGCTCTCCATCCGGCTTGTTCGCCCGGTTTGTTGCGAGAGCATGCGCGCTGTGGAGCTTACAGACAGGTCGACGCAGAAAGGTTACTGGGTTGGGCGTGCCCCGACCACAGCAAGCGAAGCGGAAATGGTTAGCTAACCCCGATGCTGTGCGGCCGCTTCTAATCGACAGCATGCACTCGGTGACAAATGTATGGGCATTCGACAGATCGGGATTTACGGCGCGCTCTGCGGCTTCTGGTTCTCCGCAGTTGCGCATGCGTGTACCGTCTGTAACTCAAGCACCGGGAAACAGGTCCGCGCAGGACTCTTCAACAGCCACTTTGCGGGCACCCTGGCGATGGTCTCTCTGCCTGCCGTACTTTTGTGCTTGGCTGTAGTGGCAGTCTACCTCGGCATGCCCGATCTTGGGGCGGCGAACGCAGAAGACTTTCAGCCGGACTTCTCTGCCGTCCCCGTTTCATGTAGCGCTGGTGCGATCGAGGCTCGCCGATGATCCCCAGGAGCGCCACGCGTCCGTTGGTAGTCGCCGGCACGGTGATTGGGATCGGGATGGGTGGATTTGTCGATGGGATCCTCTTCCACCAGATTCTCCAGATTCACAACATGTTGTCGAACCGGGTGATCCGGAACAGCCTGGTGAATGAGCAGATCAACATGTTCTGGGATGGCCTCTTCCACGCTTTTACCTGGACGTGTGTGGCGGTCGGACTCTGGCTGCTATGGCGCGCAATCAAGCAGCCCGGGGTCATCCTCTCAGGGAAATCGCTCTGCGGCTCCTTGTTCCTTGGATGGGGTCTGTTCAATCTTGTGGAAGGGCTTGTCGACCACCAGATCCTGCGGCTTCACCACGTTTATCAGAACGGCGATCATCTTCTGTGGGACATGGTGTTTCTGGCGGCCGGCGTCGCGGAGATTGTTCTCGGCAGCACAGCCATACGAAGCGGATTCGTGCAGGCTGTCCGGGGAAAGTCATCGTGAGGGAATACGTGAAGAAAGACGTGAAGTGTGATGGTGGCTGCAAACGGACTCGAGTTCGAGGCGTTGACCTGGGAGTCGGGAGACAAGCTTGCGCTTTGCCTGCATGGATTACCTGAGGTGGCTTTGAACTGGTCCTGCTTGGACATGAATGGGGAGGTATCGTGGCCTAGTGTTTCGCCGTGCGCCGTCTGCGTCCTCTGGATACACTCGTCATTCTGACGTGCCGGCCCGGACATGCTTCTCCAGAAGCCTAAGACATCCTGAACAGATGCCGCCGCCGCGCCGCCGTGGGGCTGCACAACGGCAAGGACCTCACGAACAGATTCAGATCGCCGGCGCCGGTGGGAAACGTCAAGTATTCCTCGCCCGCTATCGCGTATCGGCAGTTCTTCCCGACCAAGGGCCTCAGGGCAAATCACGAGGGCCACAACTCTGTCGCGCTGGCGTTGGACGGAGATCAGGTCGCCCTTGCCGGCGATACCGCGTGAGCATAACGGCTACAAGGCGGATGTACACCATGATGGCCCTGGTTGCTGCGGAACTCCTGGGGCTTTCACGGGAGTGGGCGACGCTTCTGCTGGCGAGTGATGTGCCGGAGATGGCATCAGCTGGTTCTATATTCCGAACTACAAGTTGAGCGCGGTTGGATGCCGTGGGATTCGCACATGTGCGTTATGGAGCAGTCCGCCGGGGTGGCCGTTTTCTGGCGGGTCTGCGTTAGGGTTCCCTGTCCTTAGAGGCGTGCCGAGAGTAGTGGCCCTTTACGGACAGGCCACCAGATTCGAGTGTTTCCAGTGGCCTTTGTACGCGGATGACGGTTGCTCAGGATCACACTCAATGATGCTGAGAAACGGGTCTGCGCACACTAGAAGTGAGGCTGGCCATTCGAGGCGGTCAGGCCTCCGTCAACCGGCAGGTTGACCCCGGTGACGAAATGAGCCGCATCGCTGGCGAGGAACAAGATAGGACCGACGATGTCTTCCGGCTTGGCGCCGCGACCCATGGGGATGCGCTCCTCGAACTTGTGAATCAGCTCCGTCTGCGCCTTCATCTGCTCCGTCATCGCCGTGTACACCAGCGAAGGATTCACGGCATTCACGCGAACTCCATGCTGAGCCTCATCCATGGCAAGGGCGCGAGTGAAATTCGTGATGGCGCCTTTGGCTGCGTTGTAGAACGAGTGGTTCCAGTCCCCACCTAGACCGGAAACAGAAGACACATTCACGATGGCTCCCTTCTGTTTGCGCAGATGCGGGATCGCAAAACGGATCATATAGAAGTAGCCATTCAGATCCGTCTTCATGACGCGCTCCCATTCATCGAGACTACCTTCATCCACGCCGCCCATGTGATCTACGCCCGCGTCGTTGATCAACACATCAAGTTTGCCGAACTTCTTCACTGCAGCGTTCACAACATCTTCACAGTCGCCCGCGTCGGACGTGTCGGTTATATGTGTGAGAAGCTTCTCGGTGCCGAGGGCTTCCTCAAGCGCCTTCAACCCGTCTTTCTTTTTGTCCGCTGCTACAAGCATGGCACCTGCCTTGGCAAATGCCCTTGCTGCTTCTGCGCCGATGCCAGAACCGGCACCGGTGATGAGAACAACCTTCCCTTCAAAATCAAACATGGCAACCTCCATCTGCTTGAGATGCTGACCGGCGCCAAGTCGTTAAGCGCGCGCTCAGCAACACGCGATGCGCCCGATGCCGGGGTCCTCTGCGGAGAAGACCGACCTCGTGAGAGTGATTTAGTTCGGGCTCTGTTGCAATGTATGGTCCGCCGTCTGACTGCAAGGGAAAAGTTGAGG
>CAZZXL010000266.1:0-4893 GCA_964658035.1 uncultured Acetobacteraceae bacterium | reverse complement strand
CCGGCCTTTGGGTCCTATCATCACCCGGATCTGTCGCGTTCAAGGCACAACCATAAGTGCGGTGCCGGCCGGTACCGCGGCAATACCTGGCGCCAACCCTGCCGTCCCTGCCAATTGTGAGCGGATCGCTGATGGACTATTCAGGCTGGGCATTGCTTCCAGCTATGACGATCTCCTGCCCGTCACCATGACCACCGGCCCGCCAACCCTGCTTACCTACTATGTAGAGCTCATCAATCATGGACAAAAGTCGGACGGCGGTTCCAATGCCGCCTACTCTGCTGAGGGAGCCAGTGTGCCGCCACTCACCGGCCTCGTGACCACACTGCGGTCTGAGGGCGTCCTACTGCACTGGGATAAGCCTATGGCTGACGCCGATACGACAATTGCAGCCGCCCCTCCGCATGACATCGTGAGGATTGAGCGCCTGCTGCAATCCAACGAGGCCGCGAAAGCCGTTGCTGTCAAGACGAGTTCAACACGCAGTCTGAACCCGCTGGGCGTCTCTGTCCCTTCACCGCGGCAGACGCTGGAATTGCCTGAAACGGGGCAGGCCGAAGCCCTCGATCGTACCGCGGCCTTTGGCCAGTCCTACGAATACCGTGCCCAACGTGTGCAATCGGTCACACTCGATGGCCATGGTTTCAAGCTCCTGGGACAGCAAAGTGCGCCGGTCACCATGCAAACCCTTGACACCTTCCCGCCCGCTATCCCCCAGGACCTCGCCGCCGCTGCTGACTCTCGTTCCAATGCCATTGACCTTTCATGGTCAGCTGACACCGAGCCTGACCTGGCTGGCTATATCGTCTACCGCCATGTTGTCCGTAAGCCAAAAGGCGCTGAGCCAGGTGTGACCAATGACCTGTTGCAGAGAATCTCCGGTTCTGTTCCTCTCGCCACCCCTGCATATCACGATACGCAGCTCCAGCCGGGTATAACGTACGCCTACAGTGTCAGTGCGATCGACCAGTCCGGTAATGAAAGTGGCCGTTCCGTCGAGGCGCAGGAAACACTTACGCCCTCCCCTTAACTCTCGTTTGGTCAGGAGCAGACATGCGTTACTGCCGTATCCAAACCACTCACGGTGGTGCAAGATTCGCCCGGGTAGAAAGCCGGGGCGGCCAGGATGTCATCACCAAACTTCTTCAGGATGATGCCTTCCCTGAAACGCCTCAGAACCAGTCGAAAGACCACCCGTTCTTTGAGCCGCTTCTGCTTTCGGAGGCGACTCTGCTCTGTCCCGTCATCCCCTCCAAGATCATCTGCGTGGGCCGTAATTATCGCGACCACGCTGCCGAACTGGGCAATGAAGTTCCAAAGGAGCCGCTGCTTTTTCTCAAGCCGCCATCCTCTCTGCTCGCGCCCGGCGGCATCATCCGCTATCCGCACCTTTCGAGCCGCGTGGATTTCGAAGGCGAACTCGGCATTGTCATCGGCCGACGCGCCAGAAATATTGGTCCTGAAGAAGACGTTCGGCCCTATATCCGCGGCTACACCATCGTCAACGACGTCACCGCGCGCGACCTGCAGAAGTCGGATGGCCAATGGACGCGCGGCAAGGGCTTTGACACCTTCTGCCCGGTGGGACCCATTGTGACCGACGAGGTTGATCCTCTTGCCTCCGGCATTGCCCTCGAAACGCACCTGAATGGAACGCGGAAGCAGGCCGGCAATACGCGCGACTTCATCTTCGAGATTCCGCAGCTGCTGCGCTACATCACGGCCTTTCTGACCCTGGAGCCGGGCGACCTCGTCCCCACCGGAACGCCCGCAGGTGTGGCTCCCATGCAACCCGGCGATACTGTCACTGTCACGGTCGCCGGCATCGGTGCGCTCACGAACGCGGTCGCCGCTGGATAAGGCGTGAACACTCTGCCACCCGGATCGTACCGCATGCATCCAATAAAAGTACCGGGAGGTCCCGGGCAAGTTGATAAAATAGAACACAAGATCTGATAGAGGAGTCATCGATGGCTAAGAATCTGCTCGAGCAACTGAAGGAAGTAACCAAGGTCGTGGCTGACTCTGGCGATTTTGATTCCATTAAAGAGTTCAAGCCACAGGACTCCACTACCAACCCTTCGTTGATCACCGCGGCAGCCCAGATGCCTGCCTACAGCTCCATCGTCGATGACGTACTGAAAGAGGCGCGGCAGAAGTCTGGCGAAAGCGCCTCGGACAAAGACGTCGCGAAAGAAGCTTTCAAGACGCTGGCCGTCGCCTTCGGTAAAAAGATCCTCGCCATCGTTCCCGGCCGCGTCTCCACAGAAGTGGACGCTCGGCTCTCCTACGACCGCGAAAAGACCCTCGCGGAAGCTCGCGCCATCATCAAGCAATACGACGAGGCGGGCATTTCACGTGATCGTGTGCTGGTAAAGATTGCGTCCACCTGGGAAGGCATCAAGGCAGCAGAAATTCTTGAGCAGGAAGGTATCCACTGCAACCTGACCCTGCTGTTTGGGCTGCACCAGGCCATCGCCTGCGCCGAGGCAAAGGTCACGCTGATTTCGCCGTTCGTCGGCCGCATCCTCGACTGGTACAAGAAGGACACGGGCAAAGACTACAAGGGATCTGAAGACCCAGGCGTGCAGTCGGTCACGACGATTTACAACTACTACAAGAAGTTCGACTACCAGACCCAGGTAATGGGCGCCAGCTTCCGCAACATCAGCGAAATCACTGAACTGGCCGGCTGTGACCTGCTGACCATTTCGCCCAAGCTGCTGGAAGAGTTGAACAGGACTGAAGCCGACCTGCCGCGTAAGCTTGATCCGGCAAACGCCAAGAATCTCACCATCGAGAAGCAGCACATCGACAAAGAAACCTTCGAGAAGATGCATAACGAAGACCGCATGGCGCATGACAAGCTGAAGGAAGGTATTGAAGGCTTTTCTGAAGCGCTTGAAAATCTTGAAAAGCTGCTCGAAAAGCGTCTTGCCGAAATTACTGCGAACGAGCCCAAAACCGTGGGAGCGCACTAGGCTTCGACAGCTGTTTCCTAAGCCACCTTGTGGCCGTTAAAACCATTCAGTAAACGGCGGTGTTTAGCATTCGGATGTCTGCCCTGCTAAAGACCGCCGTGTTGCGTAGGTGCCCCGCCCTCACCTGGAGTGGGCGGAGTACGTGGGTCCGAACGAACGTGTATGGTGATGGAAAACTGTTAGGCACTTACGACTCGGCAGGTCTGCACTTCCACTTAACGGATCCTCTTGGGACACGGCGAGTACAAACCAATGCCGAAGGTCTTGCGGAGCAGAACTGCCAGAGTTTGCCCTATGGAGACGCCCAAAACTGCTATGCGGTCGGAACGGCTTCGGGCGTAACCGCAACTCCCCTCTTCTTTACCGGCAAAGAAAGAGACTCAGAATCAGGACTCGACTACTTCGGCGCCAGGTATTACAGCTCCAACATGGGAAGGTTCTCAAGTCCTGATCCGGGTTGGTTTTTTGCCTCACGTTTGGAGAATCCCCAGACCTGGAACCAATACAGCTATGTGCTCAACAATCCCCTGAATGCCACTGATCCGGACGGATACGATTGCGTCTATCTCAACAACTCTGGAAGTGGTGTTGAGTCGGTAGACCAAAACAGCAGCTCGACTGAGTGCATGGGAGATGGGAAAGGCAATAAGGGAACCGGTGGATACTGGGTCGACGGAACTGCGACCCAGGTGACCCTCTTTACAAACTCAAATGATGTCGGCCTATCGGGACAGATCGGCGGCAATCAGATGGGGCAAGGGCAATCCACGGATGCGTTTTACAACAACGTGTTTGCGAATCAGCAGGATGCCAATCTCAACACGACAGATGCGTCGAACTATTCCAATCTGGCTGGCGTTGGGTATGACGGAAAGCTTCCGAATATCCGCTTCTCTGTCGATCCATATACCCAACGACTCTTCGGGACGCACTGGTGCGGCCCAGGAGGAGGAGGAGTACCAACCAACGCTTTGGATGCAGCGTGCAAGGCACACGATCAGTGCTTCGACGCTGCGGGCATTTCAGCCGCTAGTAACGGCGGTGGCGGTCACATGACCCTGAATCAGGCCGCCGCAGCTCAGGGATGCAATGCAGCACTTGGAGCCGCCGCCGCAGCCAATCCAGGACTTCCCGGTTCGACCCGTGTCAGCGAATGGCTAAAGCATGGGGATCAACTGCTGGTTATAACCGGGGGCAGGATAGACGGCAATCTGGCAGGGGGGACAGCTATCCGATGAAGACTTCAGTTGGATGGATCACTCTGACTTGCCTTGGCGTTTTGATCCTGTTTGAGGGTCTGCTGTTGGGACTAGGACAATTTGGTCATGACTTCAATGCCGGAGGTCCTAATCCCGCTAGCTTGCAATATGGGTGGCTGTTGCTCGTCCTTCAGATCGCGGGACTGGTTGTCTCCCGGCGGACTGGACTCCCTTTACTAATCGTCGGCATCATCGGTTGGGTATACGGAGTCCTGTTCTTCCAAATGCATACCCGGCATCTGTCGTTCGGGGCCTCCTTGGGCGAGGGGTGGTTCGACTCTATCTTCGTTCTCTTGGCGGCCATCTACCTCGCAGTGCAAGGGCGATGGTGGGGCAGTCGGTCAGCTTCTTGACAGGCGCAGGCCGTCTCTTCGGAGGCGGCCTTGCTGCGTCTGTGGCCTCCATCTCGGAGCTGTCAGCCTCAGAGAAAAACAACGCTGCCTAACGGCATCGGGTTAAGGTGGACACACCACACTGCGCGCCATGCTAGAGATGAGCAATGCCGCCGGTCAGCATCGCCGCGCCCTCTGAAACCTGCGCCTGATCCGGCATCCCCAAAAGCGCCATGCTTCGCATCGGAAGTAGGGTGACACGTCATCCCAGAATCGGAGCTGCAGGGTTACCTTTGATCCTGGGCAGAAACTATAAATAAA
>CAZZXL010000265.1:0-4971 GCA_964658035.1 uncultured Acetobacteraceae bacterium | reverse complement strand
CTCAGGGAAGCTTCTCACAAACGAGCCGGCTGAAGGGCATCCCGCGTGTCGTTTACTAATTTCGCGCACTGCCGCCTCTTCGTCTTGTACCGCGCGAAGTAAGCGAGGCTTGTCATCCATCAAGTCTGGTTAACACTAGTAATCAAGACGATGCTTTTTTCTTCCGGATTTCTGTTATAGGTAGTTAAGAATAATTGATCATGTCGATGAGTCAATAAGTCACCAAACCATCGTCTCAAGGACGCTGGGGTAATGGCGGATGACTTAGGAGCGCAATAGTTCATGGAGCAAAGCTTGGGCTGATCTGCTCAATCCTCCAGATGGGTCCGCCTTCATAAAGCTGCCCCTCTTCGCGGATGAAGGCGGGGTGCTCACCACCCATAATCCAAATATGAAAATCATGCGGCTGTTTCCCGATGAGCGGTGCAACGAGCCCAGTCAGGCCGCCGAGCTCCACATGCAGCACGTAGTCGATCGCCTTGCGACGGGTTCCTCCGATGCTAAATGGCACCATCCCTTCTGGCTTGATGCTGATCCGCGCAACACGCGGTTTGGTCGTCGGGAGAAGATAAGAAATGTCAGTCTCCGGAACAGACGGAAGAATATTCAAGAGCAGATTTGGGGGAAGTCCATTCGCGAGGTCGGCGGGCAGATCCGTCTGGTATTGACGCATTGTCCCACTCTCGTCGCGAGAACTGACCACCCCATGGACTGCGTCGATCAATACGTCTGATGGCTTCGGAAAAGACAGACCCCGTTGTATGTGGTGGTCACTGATCAGCCGAAAAACGCGTCGCTGCGAAAAAACCGTTAGGTCGTCATCGAACGAACCATCGAGGAACCGGAAGGTAAGCCGGGAGGTGACGATGTCACCATGTACTTCTTGCGTGACATCACCAGTGGCAATACGTTTACCCTCCTGAGTACGTAAAGCGACAAAGCCGTGCTGCGATCCTTGAGGGTAGCGAACGGGAATGGAAGCAGCATGAAGAATTAGGCAGGCCTGGCTACTTAGAAAGAGCAAGCTGCCCAACGCATAGCCTACGATGAGTCTCAGTCTATTCATTGGCATTTGATGAGTCCCACCTCCAGCAATTTGTAAGAAATCTACGATGCTTCTGTTCCCAGATGGGTTGGACTGTGATTCCTGTGTGGCTTACAGCAGGTTATTCGTAATCTCAATTAGAATAAGCGTCAAATACGATATTGAGGATGCGTCATCTACAAGCACACTCGATAGCCGCGTTCCACTAGACGAGTTGTTTCGTCAGGTTCCCACATCGCACTCCTACTTCTATGGACTAGAAGTCGTAATAATACATCGAGCTTTTCCTAACGATGCAGAGCTTCGGGAATCGGGATGTCTGTTGCATGGAAAGCATGCACTTTCCGTGGCTTGTTCGAACGAGTATCGTGGCTAGATCCGGCTCAAGCATCCGGCGTGGAGCAAGCATAGTGAAAGTACGATGCTATGCGAAGCCATGACTTCTATGTGCGGCTGCGTGGGAATGTTGTTCCGGCATCGGGGCATAGAAGAAGAGAAAGACCTGCAAACGAAGCCGCCAGAAGGCAGTAAGAATCTCTGCTTGAAGCCATACCAGTCATGTTGCTCTTCAAGAGACCAAGGAGTAGAGGATTGGCCGTCGTATCCAAAAGATCGCTATATCTCCTGATAGAGCCTGTATCGTTCGGAGGTAATCGCTGGATAGGGCTTCATCACGATCTTGCCGGTGCCTGTTTTGACTTCCCACTCGCCTGACGACGCGCCCACTCGCTGTGCTGCCATCAGTTGGCCTTGCGTCATACTGTTTGTGCCCGGCTCAATCGCGAAAAGCGCAACCGGCCCACAGACAAGTGCAACGAGGTTTGGGTGTTGATGATCAAGCGGCACCAGGCGCAGCGGCATGTCGAGTGAATACTCGACGCGGTCGCCATCTTTCCACTCACGGTCTAGTTCTGCCCAGGTTCCCGGATGCAGGGTCACCTGCGTGGGTTTGCCGTTCACTTGAAGACGCGACTGCTTGCCTGCCCAAGCGGGCACCCGCAATGCTACGGAGAAACGCTGCGGCCGATCGAGTTTCATGTGCATCGTCGTCTCGCCCACACTCGGATAGTTGGTCTCCTGCGTCAGCGAGACATTCGCGCTGCCTTGCTTCCAGGTAACACGCGAAGGCACAAAGAGATTGACATGGATGCCCTTGGAACTCCGGAAATAGCAACTGATGCCGTAGTCTGCAGTCAGTTGGGGAAAGGTACCTGAGCAGCATGGCCACTTTTCGCCGTAATCTACTTTTGTTCCATCCATGTTGTAGTCTGCGTAATAGAAACTGACGCCATCCGGACGGATCGGCCTCGCGCCCAGGATGGTGTTGTAGAGGATTGCTTCCATGCTGTCGCCATAGGTCGCTTCGCCGGTGACGCGCATCAGGTAACGCGTGATTTTAAACTGGCCGTAGGCGCCGCATGGTGTTTCAAAGCTGCTGTGCGAAGAGTGCAGTGTCTTCGCTAACTGGTCAGTGCCGGGCTCACGGAAAGACTCGTCGGGCCCCCAACCGCCGGTCGCAAAACTCTGTTCTGTCACAAATCGAAAGCCATTGCGGGCCGCTTGCAGATGCTTCTCGCTTTTGTCAGTCAGATAGCATTGCATCGCTGAGCAAAGCGCGTTCACATGGCTGTACGCGTGCTGGCCGGGCAGTACGTTGCGGTTTTCCGAGAGCGGCCCGAAATAGGTGTCGTCCTGAAGGAAACGTGTCGCCAATTGGTGGTAGCGAGCGCCGGCGCCACGCTGGTAACCGAGATAGAAATTTTCAGGCAGCGTATATGTCTCGTCCCACGTAAAAGAAATGTTCTTGTGTGGACGTGCCATCATCTCTTCGCGATTGAGCGCTTTTTCAGGCAGCCACGGCAGGACCGCATCCGTTGCCTTATTGAGCACGGCAAGGGCATGGGGATCGCCGGCGAACTGGTGTGCATCAATCAGGCCGCAGTTGGTCTTATCGAACGTGTAGGCGGGGATACAGTAGCCGTCATAGAATTTGGTTGTGATCGTAGGAGCAAATGCGCGAACCAGCCCATGCACTTTTTCTTGCGTCGCCTTATCTCCAGTGACCGCATAGGCGCGCGCAAGACCGGAGACATACTGCCCGAAGCTGTGTCCGGGAATGTAGCCGGTCATGTTTTGTGGAGGATTAAAGTCGGCAGAAGGCGAGTACCAGCCGCCCATGTCCTCGCCCGGAGCTGGCTGGCCGGCCAGTTGGCGGAACGGTTTCAGCATACTGTCATCACTCAGGTTTAGAAAGAGTTGGTGGTTATGACGAAACTGTTCGAGCATCGGTCCGTCGAGCAGCTGAACGTCTGCGTAGGCGAATTGGTTCAGAGGAGTAGAGACGAGTGTTGTTGGTCCCGATAGCGCCCACGCGCCTGAACTGCGCAGCGCGGCAGTGCCTGCAGCCAAGGCTGCGCCACCTTTCATAAACTGGCGGCGGCTCGGCTTGTGGACGGAATCTGGCTTGTCTATATCAGTATGATGATCCATCGGAATCTCCCGGTAATCGTTTTCTCAGGTGCGGCCTAATCCTGTTTGTAAGACCGTCTTCAGCCGCTCTCTACTTCCTGACCTTTACTGCTTTGGAGCAGCCGCTTGCTCTTCCACCAGCCTGAATCGCTTCCTGTTTGTATCCTGCTGGAGAGAAGCCTGCTGCAATTCCGCAAGCCTCTTGACCAGCGGGCCTATCTCATCGCCTTGCGCTGCTTGCTTAGAGTGGCGTAGCGCAATGATGAGATGATACATGGCACTCTGGTCTGCCGGCGCGTACTGCAGGGCCACCCTGCACTGCTCAATTGCCTGGCTGTATTTTCCGGAGCGGAGGTACATGCCGGCCAGCAGATCTCGTGCATCCACCAGGTCAGGCTTGATCTTTACCGCCCGTAGCGCCGATTGCATAGCCTCTGCCGAAACCGTGCTGTTTGTATCCGACCCCTGGTTGGTCAGCAGCTTTGCCAGCAGGTAGTGCAGCAGCGCGCTATCAGGATGCACTTTCAATTGTGACCGAATAGCTGCGAGTTCTGTCTCCGAATGATGCTTTTCCGACTGGCTTCTCTGCAGCTTGGAAAGATCCAGTGCGTAGGCGCTCAAGCTTTGTCCCTTGTCGAGATGCTCAGCCACCGTAAAGTCGGCTTCCGCCTTATCGTAATTTGCAAGCTGCGCGTAGAGCAGGCCGCGCGATAGATAGAGGGACGGATCATTGGGGATGCGCTGCAGGCCGGCGTCCACCATGTCAATCCCTACCTGGAAAGAATCGTGATTCAAGCACAGTGCCGCAAACGAGCCGTACAGGCTGGCAGTGGCCGGACTGCTGACAATCGCCTGTCGCAGCATGGCAACAGCCTTTGGCGTGTTGCCGGTCGCTTCATACGCCTCAGAGGCAAGGCTCAGCAAGTCGGGATCATTCGGGTTTGCGGAGAGTAGCGGTTCAAGTATCCTGAGGGCCTCCTCATTCTGCTTGGCATCCACCAGGACCACAGCCAGGTCATATTTGGGGAATGTCTGCTCCGGCAGCAGTGCGGAGAGCTCTTCAAAGATGGGTATGGCTTTTTGCGTTTGTTTCGTCTCCACCAGGCAGTCGCCATAAGCTTCCAGCGATTCGGGATGATGCACGATGACGTCCGCGCTTCGTTCAAACTGGTCAATGGCTGCGGGGCAGCTTGCTTGTTTCCTTTCAAGGTTGCCCAGCATCTCATGCGCAGTCTCATCCTTCGGATCTGCTGCCACTATCTTCAGCAGCAGGGGGATCGCACGCTTATCCTGCGTGGTATACAGAATCTGCACTTCACCCTTGAGCGCGGCCGCATAGTTCGGCGAGAGGTGCAGCGCTTGATTGAAGGCACTGAGAGCGTCGGGGTTGTTTCCCTGGATCGAGTACGCAATGCCTTCGAGCGTCCACAGGCGAACGTCGCCCGGCGTCTGCTGCA
>CAZZXL010000264.1:0-4976 GCA_964658035.1 uncultured Acetobacteraceae bacterium | reverse complement strand
TCTTCAAGTCCCGCCCCTTCAGGTCCCGCATCTTCAAAATGAAGCCTTCACCAAAACAACCATTAGTCAGGCACGGCGCAAGTAGTCCAGCGCAGGAGGAACAGCGCAGAAAGTGCAGCGCAGGTCCCTCAAGTTCAAGCTGTGCATTTTCGAGTTGAAATGGAGCACACCGGCAGCGCCATTGCCTGATGGTGTTATGTTGTTCTTGCCGTGACAGCCGAACTATAAGATCACGTTCGATGAAAAACGAACCCAGTCTTCGTGGACGTTCTTAGGGAAAGCGCATTGACTTCCAGGCCATCGACACAAACCGCTTACCTGCTCAGCCGCTATCCTGCCCTGTCGCATACCTTTTTCCTGCAGGAGGTGACGGGGCTCCGGCGCAACGGCGTGCACATTGAAACTGCGTCCATCAATGATCCTGACCGGCCAGCGAGCGCGCTCACGGTGGATGAACAGGTGGCGGCGGCTGATACCTTTTACCTGAAGAGCCAGCCAAAAGCGCGCATTCTTATTACACTGTTGCGCACAGCACTGACCAGGCCTGCTGTACTCGCGAGGGGGCTGCGGGCTGCGCTACAGCTGGAAGCCGGCCATCTTCCGCATACACTGTATGCTCTCTTCTACCTGGTAGAGGCGGTGTTGCTGGGCGACTGGATGCGGCGACGGAAGCTCAAGCATCTGCACATCCATTTTTCCGGGCCGGTGGCGTCCGTCGGCATGATGACAGCGGTGGCGTGGCAGCTTCCCTACTCGATGACGGTCCATGGTCCGGACGAATTCTTCGACCAGAACGAACTCGCCCTGCCGCAGAAAATCGGCGGCGCGAGCTTTGTAATTTGTATCAGTGACTTTTGCCGTTCGCAATTGATGCGGCTGCTCCCGCCTGCCGGCTGGAAGAAGCTGCAGGTGGTCCGTCTCGGCGTCTCCCCGGAACTGGCGGCACGACCCTTAAAGCATGCAACGCCGGGCAGTTTGCAGATTCTCTGCACGGGCCGGCTGGTGAGTGCGAAGGGGCAGGCGATCCTGCTGCTGGCGATGGCGGCACTGCTGCGCCAGGGACATGCCCTGCAGTTGACAATGATCGGCGATGGCCCGGATCGCGCCGTACTCGAATCCCTGACTGACCGCGAGGGTCTGCGGGCCCATGTTACCTTTGCAGGCGGCATGAATCATGATCGTGTACTTGACGCGTTACGTACCTCTGACCTGTTCGTGCTGCCGAGTTTTGCAGAAGGTATCCCGGTGGCGCTGATGGAAGCGATGGCCATCGGGGTGCCCTGCATCAGTACCTTCGTGGCCGGCATTCCTGAGCTTATCCGCCATGAGCAGGATGGCCTGCTGGTGCCTGCGGGCTCGGTTGAAGAATTGACCGCAGCGATCGAGCGCCTGATGAACAGTCCGGCGGATCGAGCACGCTTTCAGGTTTCCGCGCGCCGGCGAGTGCTTGAACTTTACAATCTGCCTATCAACCTGAAGCTGCTGGCAGAGACCTTCGCGCAGCATCTTCCGGGAATCGATCTTCCAGCATGAGCGACATTCTTCAAGTGCAGTCCTCAGACAAGTACTTCGACGTCTCGATCGTGATCGTCTCGCTGAATACGGAGAAGGTGTTGCGGGAGTGCCTGGAATGCCTTGAGCGAGAGAGCGCCGGGCTGAGGGTGGAAACGATTATCGTCGATAACGGCTCGAAAGATGGCTCTGTCGCGATGATCCGCCGGGAGTACCCGGAGGTCCGGCTGCTGGTCAGTCCGGAGAACCTGGGCTTCGGCCGCGCCAACAACCTGGCCTTCGAGCAGGCCACGGGACGCTACATCGTGCTGTTGAATTCTGATGCTTTTCTGCAACCTGGTTCCCTGCGGCTCTCGGTCGAGCGGATGGATCGCGACGCACGCATCGGACTGGCAGGCGGTCGATTGATCGGCCGGGATGGCGCGTGGCAGCCATCGGCGCGCATGTTTCCTTCCCTGCTGACCGACCTTTTCGTGCTGTCCGGCTTCGCGGACAAATATCCGCACTCGCGACTTTTTGGCCGTTTTGACCGGACGTGGGCTGACCAGATGGTTCCGGCCGAAGTTGACTGGGTGCCGGGTGCCTATTCCATTATCCGCCGCGACGCCTTGACCAAGGTTGGTCCCTTTGACCCTGCGTTCTTCCTTTATTACGAAGAAGTTGACCTGTGCCGGCGCATCAAGGCAGCCGGTTATGCCATCTGGTACTGGCCGGATGTGGTGGTGATTCATATTGGCGGGGAATCGTCGAGACAGATGACGACGACCACGAAAACTCTCCAGATGTCGAAGGCGGGTTCACAACTGACACTGTGGCGTATGCGCAGTACGCTGCTTTATTACCGGAAAAACCACGGTTTCCAGGCCTACTTTGCCAGGCTGCTCGAAACGCTCTGGTATGGCCAGCGGGCGTGGCGTAAAAGCTTCAGCAGGGATGCCGACCGCAGGGCGTCAGCAGAGGCCGATCGGGCGCATGTGCGGCAGATGCGGCGGGCGTGGGTTGAAACCAATGGCGGCAGATGCTCCCCGCCGCAGCCATGGTAGCGTGCCTGATGGGTGCTTCAGTGTGTGATGGTGATGCATGGCAAGCGTAAAACAGATGGCTTCCCGCACCGTGGCCCTGGTCCTGCGGCCAACTGCCGGCTTGCGTCGCAACCTGCGCAGGATCATGGCACATGCTCATCTCGTCGCGGCGTTGAAGACGGAAGTACCGGCGTCGGTGGTGATTCTCGGACGCGCGCAGGTGTATGGGACGGGCAGGATCGAACTGGGTAAAAACCTGCTGCTCTACCCCCACCTGTATCTCGAGACGCTGGGGGAAGGCACGATCCAGATTGGCGATGGAGTGGTAATTTCGACAGGCGCCCACCTGGTTGCCATGGCGTCGATTACGATCGGCGCCGGCAGCATGATTGGCGAATATGCGAGCATTCGCGACGCGAACCATGTGCGGGCAGAGGGCGTGCCGCTGCGCGATGCCGGCCACAAGGCCCGACCGATTGTCATCGGCAGAGAGGTCTGGATCGGCCGGGGCGTCACGGTGCTGCAGGGCGTGACGATTGGCGATGGAGCGACAGTTGGCGCGAATGCCGTAGTAACCAAGGATGTTGCGGCGGGCACGACGGTCGTGGGTGTGCCCGCTAAGTCAATGCAGCGACAAGGTTGATGGGTACGGGAAGGTAGCCGGTGATGGCTACCATCTTCGCAGCGAATCGCCTGCTCCCAGCTACTTCCCTGCCAGTTGCTGGCTAATGCTGTAGGGAATGTAGTGTTGCGAGGCGTAGTACATGGCGTCGAGCAGATCCTGCGAGTGGCCGTCGTAGTCTTCGTCGAGCGACCAGAGGAAGGTGCCGCCAAGGTTGCGGTTCCAGTCTGAGTACCAGACGCGGGTGAAGGTGGAGAGAGGATCGTCATAGGTGATGAAGCCATCCGACCCATTGGTTTTCAGCAGGTAAGGGACAAGGGCTTTCGAGTCATAGTGGACGTCCCATACCTTTTTACTTCCGCGCGCGGTCAGCAGTGGCTTGATGTTCTGTCCATAGCTCAACGTTAAAACGGCGTCGTCGCAATCGCCATCGGCAGTCGTACTGGCATTGGGACAGAGGCCGAAGAGCTTCTTTACGTTGGTGTATTCGTACCCGTAGAAGGGTGTTCCCTGGTTGATCTGCGAGGCGGGGGCGTCGGCGAGGAAGATGTCCGTCGCTTCCTTGTCACTGGCGCCGGGCTCGCACTCAGAGGCAGCAGGATTGCCGGCGTCCCAGAAGATCGGCGAATTGAGTTGCGCGTGGGCTGTCCATGGACCAGCGCAGTCATAGGTCATCACGTTGAAGAAGTCGATGACCTTGCGCAGGTGGGGTACATCGTAAGCGGGTTCATTCCACGGGGCGGCGTCAATGGAGAGCAGGTAGGGACTGGGGAAGGTCTTCCTCAGGGCGGTCATGAAGCTCAGCAGGAGGGCCGTGTCCTGCGCAGTCTGCGGATATTCCCAGTCAAGATCGAGGCCGTCATAGTGGTTGGTGGTGACGAACTCTTTCAAGTTCCTGAGCAGCGGCTTGAGGATGGACGGGTCCGTTTCGAGTGCGGTCACATCGCCGCCAATGAGCAGCATTACTTTGACGTTGGCACGGTGGGCCCGCTCGGTGAGTTCGGGTTCGATAAAGCCGGACGGGACCTGGAGGTTGCCGTTGCCATCAAACGGCACGCCGGCGTGGATGATGTGGGTCAACTTGCTATAAGGGATCTGCGCGGCGGCATAGGGTGGATCACTGTACTTGCTGCCGGACTGGTAGTCGCCGACAATGCGCTTGGGCGCGGGCGGCAGGTGCGCTTCGTACTCCGGTGTAGTGGATTGCGCGAAGAGTGAGGTTGCCAGCAACAAGGCAAGACCGGCGATAATGGCAGGCGTGTTGCGAGACAAAAGAGAGGATGCAGGCACGGGCAGATTCCTTGCGGGCGAACGCAGAGCCGGGGCTGGATGCGGGGCGGCTGCTTCAATCGTTTAAATAGTTGACTGATCATCGCGGTGGTGCAGAAGCGTGTCAAGAAGATTCAGCAGCGGTCCGGCGGAAGAGTGCCAGGTGGTCTTTGTTGTCTTACGTTTCCGTTGTCTTAGAGGACTGGTGAGCGTTTCGCTACAATACGCGCCGGCACGCCGACCGCGATCGAGTTCGATGGCACGTCACCGATGACCACTGCATTGGCGCCGATGCTGACGTCGTCGCCGATACGGATGGGCCCTAGCAGCTTTGCTCCTGCTCCTATGTCGACGCGGTTGCCAATGACCGGGGCGCCGCGCTTCCCTTCATGACGCAGTCCGATGGTGACGCCATTGCGCAGGACGACGTCGTCGCCGAGCACGGCATCGCCCGAGACCACGATGTCAAAACTGTGCTCGATGCGCAGCCGCCGGCCGATAACGACCTCGCATGGAAGCTCTGTGCCGGTAGCGGATTCTGCGATCACTTT
>CAZZXL010000263.1:2061-5017 GCA_964658035.1 uncultured Acetobacteraceae bacterium | reverse complement strand
CCAACCAAAGTGTACGGGATGCCGCGAAGCCTTCGACCTTATCTAATCAGAGCCGGAGGGATCGAAAGCCTCCTGCTCAAACAAGGAGGAGATGGCCTGGAGAGCTTCGGTCACGGCTGGCAAGAGTAACTCACCCCTTGGCGTCAACGTGTTTCCGTGCCGTCCCCTCACTAGCAACGGATCGCTGAGAGCATGACGAAGTTGAGCAAGCACCCTGCTTGCAGCAGGCTGACTGATCGATAGGACCTCGCCGGCCTTAGTCACGCTCCGGGTCTCCAGCAGCAGCTTCAACATGCGGAGAGAACGCATATCAAGCTTGTCGAGTAATGCATTCGATTTTTGCATGATGAATATCAGCTTCCAGCTATGGAATGAATATCTTGTCTTCGCCATACTAGCTGAGTGACGGCTTTCGGGACGCGCTCAAGGAGGAACACTATGGGTGACAAGACGAAGAACCTGCTACTGATTGGAGCTTCAAAGGGGCTTGGGCTGGCAATAGCCTCGGAATATCTGCAACGCGGCTGGCGCATCGTTGCCACAGAACTCAGCCACTCGCCCGCTCTGCATGATCTCAGCGAAGCGTCGGGTGGAAGACTGGAGGTAGAAAGCGTAGACGTCACTTCGCATCATCAAGTGACGGCCCTCCGCTCGCGGCTTGAGGGATGGCGGTTTGATCTGTTGTTTCACAACGCCGGAATCTCCAATCCGGATAAAGAAACTGTTGCAGAGGTTTCAACCTTTGAGTTTGAACGTGTGATGGTCACCAATACGCTCAGCCCACTCCGCGTCTTGGAGACGTTCAAGGACCTCGTTACGGAGAGCGGAACACTGGGAGTGATGTCTTCGGGCCAGGGCAGCGTCTCCAACAACGAAAAGGGAGGATGGGAGGTGTACCGCGCTAGTAAAGCCGCTCTGAATTCGTTGATGCGTAGCTTCAGGGCCCGGCGAGTGGACGATCCTCGAACCATGCTGCTCATGGCTCCAGGTTGGGTGCGAACGGACATGGGTGGTCCCAATGCGAAGCTCAGCGTTGACGAGAGCATCCCAAAGCTAGTGGCCGTCATGGAGGCACAGGCGGGCAAAGGCGGGCTACATTACCTTGACTATCAAAGGAATGTTGTTCCTTGGTAGTCAAGCTTTTATCACCAGCGTGTGAGGTACTCAAGCCAATGAAGCTCATCAGCATTGAAGAACACTTTGTGACACCCGAAATCGTTACGGCTTGGCTAAACTCGGCCATCGGCCAAGAAGGTACCGGTAGCTTCGACCAAGGTGAGATTGGGCAGCGGCTCGAAGATTTAGGCGAAGGCCGTCTGGCATTGATGAACGAGAGCGGAATTGACGTTCAAGTGCTTTCCGTTACGACCCCTGCCCTGCACAACCTGGAACCGGAGGAGAGTGTTCGCCTGGCGATGAAGACGAACGATTTGATTGCCGCGACCATCGCCAGACATCCTGACCGCTTTCAGGGTTTCGCCGTTCTTCCCACGCCCGCGCCGGATGAGGCAGCTTTGGAATTGAGACGTGCAGTAACCCAACTTGGGCTGCGCGGGGCGATGCTTTGCGGTCGCACTCGCGACAAGAATCTCGACCACCCTGACTTCCTCCCTATGTTCCGCGCTGCCGCAGAGCTTCGCTTGCCCATTTTTATCCATCCCCAAATTCCGCAGGCATCAGTCAGAACGGCTCTTTACGGGGGCTTCGGGGAACAGGTGGATACGGCCTTTGCGACATTTGGTTTAGGTTGGCACTTCGAGGCCGGAATCCAGTTCGTCAGACTGATACTGGGAGGCGTTTTTGACCGGTTCCCACACCTGCAGATCATCCTGGGACACTGGGGCGAAGTCGTCCTCTTCTATCTCGAACGGCTCAAGTCGCTCGCGCGTGTTGCAAAGCTGGAGCTTCCCGTAGAGCAGTACTTCCAGCGAAACCTGTACGTCACTTCCAGTGGGATGTGGAGCCGGACGTACTTGGAACGTGCATTGGAGATTGTGGGGCCGGAACGAATTTTGTTCTCTACGGATTACCCTTATCAATACCGTCCAGGGCAGCCGGGTCGGTCTTTCTTGCTCGATACCGATCTATCGCAAGAAGCAAGAGAAGCATTTGGACATGGCAATTGGGAAAAACTGACGTCTCGCTCATCCTCTTGAGGCAATGCCTCACTCACGGCATCTCTGGATTAGTGCCACTAAGTCGGTCCAGCGGAAGCAATCTGCTCGGACGATCTCAATTGGCGATATCAGGCTAAGTCACTCATCTAGGAATGGTTCTGCGAAGGTAACGGCAAGTTCCGCCCAGCATCGCTGGGCTTGAAGAGTCGACCAAATTTGACGAGCAATCAGATTCCACATAATCGGCATTATGTGAAATCTGCGGAGGCGTCACACTTTGGTCGACTCTTCAAGTGATGTTTCTTGAGTAGCTCCGAAATGGCGTGAGCGGCGTTTATGGGTACTTATTTGGTCGCTCGCCCATAGGCCCTTTTCTCTTGAGTCGCGATTCTAATGTGTGATGAAATCTGAAGATGATCCAGCGACTAATTTCGAAGATCTTCTATGACACCCTCGACGAAGGTTTGGATCTCTTTGTCGACTGTTTGGGTTTCCAGGTTCGCTATCGAGACGAGGACCTCGCTGTCGTCGAACGAGACGGCGCGAAAATCTACGTCGTGGCGAGTCCCGAATTTGCTGCAAAAGATCGACCTGAGCTCGCGATTGAGACCGATAGCATTCACGATTGGTACGAGGACATCAGAAGCCGCCGTCCAGAATTACTCCACCCGAACGGGAAAACAGTCCAGAAGAAATCCTGGGGTCCACTCGAGTTTGCAGTACTGGACAGAACATCTGTATGCGTTGTTTTCCGGCAATGGCCTGCGGCTTCCTAAGCAGTGATGTCGCCGGTGAATGGCTGCCTCTTCTGCAACCATTATGAATAGCTGGAAGTCTTA
>CAZZXL010000263.1:0-2051 GCA_964658035.1 uncultured Acetobacteraceae bacterium | reverse complement strand
AAGACCTGCGCCACCCTCATCGTTCAACAGGGGCGGTCCAGATACAGCACTAAGACGTCTCGATACCTGTCTTGCGGAGGGGTTCATCGGCGACGTTGCATGGATTCATAGCCGAAGCGAGCGTGAGGCTGACTTTATCTACGTCGCTAACCGCCAACCCGGCAAGTCCTTAATGTCTGCGTGCCAGCAGCGCAACGTCGCGCCAATGGTGAAGGACCTGATCGAAAACTTGCTCCGCACGAAAGCTTTTGCAGACCGATTTTGGCTAGTTCCAACGATCGGAAACTGAGAGCACGGGCTTGTACTGAGTCTGCAACTCCGGAACTTGAGAATATTTAAATAACAGATCTGCGCACGCTCTAATCGAAAAGAAATGCAAGTATCAGAAGGGCACTTTGCGATAAGACTTGAATTGGATTTCGTTTGAGGAAGGCCAATCGGATCAGCGCACGATGTGCCTTCAGGTGATCGGATTTGATAGAGTGCGCCGAACCATGAGCGCGGGTAAGGATTTCTTGCGCGCATCTAAAATCGCGCTCCTGGACATGTCTTTCGGCCTGCTGTAGAAGCGAGTTAAAGTTGCTCTGACCTTCATTCTTCATTAGGGCATCTCTTTCCGGCACAACGCCTATTTCTGGTGGAACGGCAAGAACTTCGTTATGTAGCCGGCCGCGGGCGAGGGGCGACTTTTCGCTCGTAGTAAGCCGCAGTCATGACAATTCCCGGTATGCCCATTATCGTCGGCCAAAGCCAGACATACCAATGATCGCCAAGTATCTGGGTAAGCGTGACCACGCTGAAAGCCGACCATGCTGCTATGTAGCTCGCTAAGAATCCTTGCAGATGCGAGAACAACCAGAACATCTTCTCTTTTGGCTTCCAGACGAAAGTGATCATTTGGCTGACAGAAGCCTGCACAGCAATCAAACCGAAGATGATGCCGACGATACCGATCACCTGAATGGATTGCGGATGAAACGCACCAAGGTACGATAACAAGGAACCGTCGGCAAAGGTAACCGCGGCAGCGATCCAGTCGATGGCTTTTGCCCGTCCACCTCGGGCAAGGTCTTTAAGCCTGAGTACCCGGTATCCTGAGAAAGCGAGATAGAAACTGAAGACGGCCACCAGCGCGAGAAATAAAACGGGACGGTACGTTGCCATGGGCAGCGCGGTGGCTGCAACGATACCCCTGGCCCATAAGTAAACCATCCCCCATCGCTTATGATTCCTGCCGCCCTTAGTTGTAACAAGAGCTACGGGAGCAAGAAGAAATGCGGCGCATCCGGCGGCGATGTGAATGACCAAAAGTACATGCATCGCAAAGAAACTGTGCATGGATCGGCTCCTCTATTTGTGCCGTCTGACGGGCGTCTTGCGAAGATTCTTCAGAACATCTAAGGTCTCATCGCACCAGGCGATCGTGGCAGCGCACATGTGCCGCCCATAGCTCAGAGTGATCAACCAGAAGGGGAGCTGCGGGTCCCTTATTTCTTTTTCTTTCAGCTTGCGAACCGTCGCCTGGTACAGCTTCATGGCAGCAGCATGGCTTTCCCGCCAAGCAATCACATGCTCGCGACTAACCTCCGTTGCGGCATGGGCACCGAAGAATAGCTTTAGCAGGAGCTCATTGCGCGGCGTGGGAGGTGCGACGGGCTGCCCCAGCCAGCGGCTCAGCTCCTCGCGGCCCGCATCTGTCAGTGCATATACATAACGATCCGGCTTTCCTGTCGTTTGCTCTGTCGCTCTGGTAACGAAGCCTTGGTCAGTGAGAGATTTGAGAGCCGGATAAATATTTCCGTAGCCTTCGTCCCAGAAGTGCCCAACCGACTCAGGGATAAGCCGCCGGATGTCATAGCCCGACATCGGGTGATAAGTGAGGAGCCCGAGGAGCGCGTGTGTCGTGTGACCCTTGACCGCCATACCGATACGATACATATCGACTCGATATATGTCAACGACTGGAAGGTGTCTGTGTCGCTGCGCATTCACTGCGAAGAAGATGTGCATTCCAGGTCTGTCCAGACCTGATCATGGCGTTGAGTTGAACC
>CAZZXL010000262.1:0-5028 GCA_964658035.1 uncultured Acetobacteraceae bacterium | reverse complement strand
ACAGGCGGATACACGCATGAGCAAGCCATGCTCGTGGCAGGCGCTCTCCTGCCCGACATTCTCCACTTCGATCCTAGGCTGCCGGCCTCTTACCCGACCAATGGTCGGAGACTTACGGACGACGTAATGGATGGTTTTGTCTCTATCCTCACGAATGGGAAAGTGACGCGAGATAACGTGGGACCTCATGATGATCTACTAGCCGCATTCCCATACGTGGGGCCACCCCATCTGATCCGTTCCGCAGAAGCGAGTGGCTTAGCGCTGGCTGCTTGAGTACTTGGATTCGGATCGTTCGCGCGCGAAAAGCAGTGCCCACCGCACGCACACTGGGGTTGCTGAGCCTGGGGGAGTCTGCCCACGCGACGTTGAGATGTCTGGACGCGGTTCTGGTGACAGGACTGTCTTGCTGGTCAACTTGGTGGATTAGAAGCATGGCACGTGCTCGAATTTGAGTGAACGATCGGTGTAGGTGCTCATCTCGGAACAAGGATGTAGGGGGGCCGGTTTTGAAGCACTGGTTTCGGGTCTGGAGCTACCTCGCTGTCTGATAGGGTCTGTTCTGCTTCGTCAATCGCGGGGCTCGTTATCGGACGTGGTTGTGTGGTCCTCCCCGCATTCGGTATTGATTGCGAGGCTCATGGGCGACAGAACCATGGCTACAGAATCGGGTGCTGAGTATGCGCGCCGGTTCCCGATTCGATAAGTTGCCCAAGCCGAAGGATGGACGCCTCATCGAACCATCTCGAAACAAGCTGCACATTTATGGGGAGTCTTTCGGAGCTGAAACTGAATGGCACGGAGAGCGCTGGAAGGCCAGTGAGGTTGAATGGCACCGTGGCACACATCATGTTCGTCGAGGGAACTCTCACCCCATTGACGATGTACTCTGTAAGACCAGGCGGCGGAGCCGTGAAAGGAATGACTGGGCAGAGGAACACGTCATACTGCTCGAAGTATGTGGCGAAAGCTGACCTTAGATCGTCCACCTTTCGTTCAGCGTCAAGGTAGTCCCCGATCGGTGTTGGGCTCAGATTTGCATAGGCTTTCCCAATAAAGTGCAGTTCCTCATCGCGAGTTCCCACGGCCTTCCGAATGTACCCTCCCAACTCCGCGCTGTAGAGCGTGACGGCGATCGTCAGGTAGTTGTTCTCTTCGAGAGCGCGCAGACGGACAGCCTCAACAGAGCAACCTGCGTCCTTCAGCAAATCGGCCGCGGAGGCGACAGCAGCAGAGACTTCAGGATCGACTGGGCCGAACCCGGGCTCAGCAAGCCAGCCAACGCGGAGTGCCCTTCCCTTGACCGGAGCGTTGGCTGGCGAGGTATCTCTTGCGTGTACGGCATAGCCGTCTACGCCATCTGACCCTTGCAGGACAGCGAATGCCGTCTTAATATCCCGCACGGAGCGTGCCATCGGGCCGATATGCCAGTAGCGGTTGAGCACCTCAGGCCAGTGACCGGTGTAGGGTATGCGCCCATGGGTCGCCTTGAGTCCTACAACGCCTGTAAGCGCTGCGGGGCCCCTCACCGAGATGGCCACGTCGCTTCCGATCCCCATGGGCGACATCCCGGCCGCAATAGCAGCAGCCTCACCTCCGCTAGATCCGCCCGGGGTGCGTTCCAGATTCCATGGATTCTTTGTCAGGCCAGTAAGAACATTGTCTGTTTCTTGCCAGGCTGAGAATTCTGGCAGATTGGTCTTCGCAAGAGGGATGCCTCCAGCTTCTTTGAACCTTGTGACAACAGTCGCGTCCTTGGATGGGATGTTCCCGGCAAAGATTCTTGATCCACGCTGGGTGAGGACGCCAGCTGTATCGATCGCGTCCTTGATTGTAAAAGGGACCCCATGGAAAGGACCGAGGACTTTACCTCTCGATACAGCGTCGTCCGCTGCATCGGCGCCCTTGAGTGCATCGTCAGCGAGCAGAGTGACAATGGCGTTGATCTTCGGGTTGATAGCCGCAATACGGTCTAGGTGTGCCTGCACTATCTCACGCGAGGAGGCTTGCTTGGTTCGGATCAGTGTCGCAAGCTCTGTGGCGTCTTCAAAGTAGATCGAGCTGCCACGTGACAGAGTTTCCGGGGCGAGTTCTATTTCTGCAATGTTCACTTTCGAACCTCCTGTGCGCCTTGTGTCTATTGGTAAGGGAACGGGGCACTGCAGCTAGCGTGCTATTGGTGGTAGAAGGGATAGTCGGTGTAGCCTGTTGCGGCGAAGGTGTAAAAGGTACTCCGGTCATAGTCGTTCAAAGCGAGCCCTTTCTCGATCCGCATGGGTAGATCAGGATTGGCGAGGAAGTGACGTCCGAAGGCCACGAGGTCGGCGTCTCCCTCGCGCAATATCTTCTCTGCAGTGTCCGCTTCAAAGCCTCCCGCCGCGACGATCTTTCCTTCGAAGATCCTTCGGAGCTCCTGCGCAGCAACCGGGGCGAGCCCCTCTTTGCTGACGACATTTCCTTTCACGCGCGGCTCTACAATGTGCAGGTAGGCGAGACCGAACCGGTTGAGTTCCCCCGCGAGACGATCGAACAAGGCATTCGGGTTGCTGTCGAACATGTGGTTCCAGCTTCCACTCGGGGCGATGCGGACAGCGACGCGATCTCCGCCCCAGACTGAAGCCATCGCTTCCACTACGTCGAGCAGAAAACGGCACCTGTTCTCGATGGAACCGCCATATTCGTCGGTACGTTTGTTGCTGCCATCCTGCAAGAACTCGTCGGGCAGGTATCCGTTAGCCGCGTGCAATTCCACTCCGTCGAAGCCCGCCGCTTTCGCACACGTAGCTGCATGCCGGTAATCTTCAACGATGCTCTTGATGTCCTGGATTTCGAGCGCCCTATGCGGTGACGGCTTGGACCAGCCGGTTGCAGTAGATACGCTCGGATCTGCATCAAGCCAATATGTGGGGTCAACGGAAGGTGCTACGGGCATAGCCCCTTCAGTCATGGAAAGATTCGAGGAGCGTCCCGCATGCCAGAGTTGGGAAAACATGACTCCACCTTTAGCGTGGACTGTGTCAGTGATCTTCCTCCACCCGGCAACATGCTGTTCCGTGTAGATTCCGGGCGCTCCATACCATCCGCGGCTTGTAGTTGAGATGGTCGTGCCTTCCGAGATAATGAGCCCCCCATCCGAGGCTCTCTGTCCGTAGTACTCCTCCATCAGCTTGCTCGGTACGTCGCCAGGCTCGTCGGAGCGGGAACGCGTCAACGGCGCCATGACAACGCGATGCTTGAGGGTGATCGGTCCGATCTTCACTGGGGTGAAGAGCTTTTGGCTGCTTACGATGCTCATGGGGTCCTTTCGGTACTATGCGGTGGTCCGGCTTACTGGTCGGCAGGTGAGCTGTCGGCAGGATTAGAGAGGCAGCCCTCGTACGGCGCAGCGTGAATCAAGGGGCCAGTCGCCGGACCGCGCTCGTTGTTGGGGGTCTGATTCAGGAGACAATCGCATCTGCGTTGTCCTGTGCGGGTAGCAGCGGATAATCGGTGTACCCGACGGAAGAGGACCCATAGTAGCCGCTTGGTTTCTGTTCGTTCAGCGCAGAACCTGCTTTTATCCGCTCTACAAGATCGGGATTTGCAATGTATTCGCGTCCAAACGCGACAAGCACATGAGCATCTTGCCTTGCGAGCCGTCGGGCATGCGCCAGACTGATTCCGACGTTCAGGATCATGGTTCCTGAGTAGATCGCCCGGAAGTGTGGGATGACGGCATCACCCGCGAGAGTGGAAATCGGGGTCTTCGACAGGTCTGCCATCTGTCTCATGACGAACACATGAGAGAGATTGTAGTGGTTCAGCCTCTCATATACGTACTCTGCGGTTGGTAGTGTTGAAGCGTTCGCTTGAAAAAGTCCGAGCTCGTTTGTCATTGGCCCTGTCTTAACGCCCACTCTCTGGCTGGGCCAGATCTCCAGGACGGCATCCAGCACCTCGAACAGCAGGCGAGCACGGTTCTGTACGCTGCCGCCGTACTCGTCGGTCCGGCGGTTCGTTTGCACATTCAGAAACTGGTTGATCAGGTACAAGAAGCCGGCTTGGATCTGAACTCCATCGAAGCCAGCGCCTTTCGCGATCTTCGCCGCGTTACGGTAATCCAAGGCTGTTTGCCTGATGTCGACCAGCATCATTGCCCTGGGAGTCTCAGTCCTGACTGTCCCTCCATTGATGTGAACCTGCTGCTCGGGGTTGACAGCAGACGGGGCGAGAGGAAGTCTACCGTCAGCGAAGAATGACCGGTGCGAGATAGAGCCCTGATGCCAAAGCTGTGCAAAGATGCGGCCTCCCTTCTTGTGAACGGCTTCCGTCACAGAGGCCCATGCGGCACCTTGAAGCTCGTTATAAATACCGGGCGCACCATACCACCCCCGCCCGTCTTCGCTGATCCATGCTCCTTCGCTGATGATCAAACCTGCCGAGGCACGCTGGGCATAGTATTCGCCCATGAGCGGCGTCGGAATGTGCCCAGGATTCTCCGCCCTTGTCCGCGTCAGTGGCGCCATTACAATCCTGTTTGGAAGCTCGAGATCTCCTAAGCGATACGGTTCAAGTAGCCGATTGTTCATCGTTCCCTTCCTCGCCGGTGTTGAGGCCGATTAGCCTCTCTAGCTTGGGAACGTTGTCCCGAACATAGGGCGCCCACTCTGGGATTGCAGCTCGGTCGCCTCATCCTGGATCACGTCCCAGTGCTCAACCAAGATTCCGTTCTTCATGGTCATTATGTCTGCGGTGACCCAGCTCGAAGGAAGACCAATCCCGGAGAAACGCCCGTGGGTGATCACAGTGTCTCCATCGGCTACGATCCTCTGGTTCTCATAGCGCAGTGTGGGAGGCAGGCTCTTGATCAGATTGAACAGGCCGTCTCGCCCGGCTGGGATGTGAGCGCTGTGCTGAATGTAGTCCGGAGACCAGAACTTTTCTGCCGCCAAGTAGTCGCGGCGGTTGAAGAGGGTCTCGAACGCCTCAAGGGCGATGCCCTTGTTCTTTTCCGATAGGCTGCTCATTGTGCTGCCTCATTTGTGGTTG
>CAZZXL010000261.1:0-5133 GCA_964658035.1 uncultured Acetobacteraceae bacterium | reverse complement strand
CAACGCCGTGTTTCGCCAGGATGTCTTTTGCTTGATACTCGTGTATTTTCATAAGCGGTCTAGGCCTTCATAGTAATGGACAGATGCGAAGACTGTCAGGTCAGGGCGGTAGAAGTAGCCCGCAGCGGTCGAATTGACGATCAATGTTTGAACTTCCGCGGCCATCGACGAGCACCATGAAGAACCGCAAAACATTACTTACGAAGGAATCCAACAGAATACCGTCGTCCGAATAAGTGCGACCATCGGGAGCATGCCCTTCCATCGAAGCTGTGTCCGCCTGAATGGCAAATCCCGGTACCATAGCCATCAGTATGGAAGCCCTCCAGTACGCTCTTCACCTCGTTACCCAGCAACGGGCCACGCTTTCTGAAGAAGAGGCGCGGCAGACCCTCCACAGTCTCCTCGACACCGCTGTTGCCGTGACCCATGAGCGTGATCAGCAGATTGCCGCCCTGCTTGGCGCCTTATCGGCCCGGGGCGAAACTGTCGACGAACTTACCGGATTTATCCGCGGCATGCGCGAACTTGCTGCCCGCCTTCCACTTTCGGCCGAGGAACGTGCCCGGCTAGTCGACACCTGCGGCACCGGCGGCGATGGCAGTGGTACGTTCAACATTTCCACCGGCGCGGCGCTCGTAGCAGCTGCTGCGGGTGCGTGGGTAGCCAAGCATGGCAACCGCAGCATCACCTCTCGCTGCGGATCGGCGGACGTGCTCGAGGCGCTCGGCGTCCCCGTCACCCTCGGTGCGGAAGCGGCTGCCAGCTGTTTACGTACGACTGGCTTCGTCTTCCTGTACGCGCCCATATGGCATCCTGCAATGGCGCGGGTAAAGGACGCACGGCGGATTCTTGGCTTCAGGACGATCTTCAACCTGGCCGGGCCGCTCACCAACCCGGCCGGGGCGAGTGCGCAGATCATGGGTGTTTATAGCCGCGACCGCGTGTCCCTGGTGTCCGAGACGATGACGCGGCTGGGCATTCGCCATGCCTTCGTGGTGCATGGCTCAGATGGGCTCGATGAAATCACGACGACCGGCGAAACGGACATCGCGACCGTCAACGCCGGTATTGACGAAGGACGAGCGTGCATTCGCCACTTCCACCCCCGCGAAGTAGACCTGCCGGTAGCGAAGCTCGAAGAACTGCAGGGCGGGAACGCGCGGCAGAACGCGACCATCCTCGAAGGCATTTTGAGTGGAGAAGATACCGGCCCGCGACGCGACATTGTGCTGCTGAACGCCTCAGCCGCCCTGGTAGCCGCGGGGTTAGCAGGTAATTTGAATGAGGGGCTGGTCATGGGCCGGCGAGCCATTGCCGGTGGTGCTGTCAGCAACGTTCTCAGCAAACTCCGCGCCTTTACGTCTAAGAATGTCTAGTGTCTCTATATGGCAAGCCACAGAATGGGTGGCCCATGTCTCGCGTTTGAGACGTGGGCTGCAGCTTACACCGGGAGGAAGATAATGAACAGGCACATGCAGTTTGGTCTTTTGCTCACCATCGGATTGGCAGCAGGCTCAGCCCGCGCGCAGCATATTGAGATTGATAAGAACAACCGCACTATCGCCATCACCACCAGCGATAACGCCAGGGCCACTGCTGACATCGCCCGCGTACACATCGGCTACACTTCCTATGCTGTGGATGCGCGTGCGGCCTACGCCAAAGCGTCGCAGCTTTCGAACGCGATCATCGGCGCACTCAAGAAAGCCGGTGCACCTGATGCCGCCATCCAGAGCGACAGCCAGAACATCAGCGAGCAGCAGAACCAGCCGGACAGCTGGACGCCAGTTGAACGGGCAGAACGCAAGTTCGTGGTCACGCAATCGTGGACGGTCATCGCCTCTGCCAAGGATGCGGGCGACACCCTGAACCTTGCGGTCAATGCAGGCGCAAACACCAGCGGCTCCATCGAGTGGAGCGTTAAAGACGAAGACGCCCTGCAGGCAACGGCCTCTGCCAACGCGCTTGAACGCGCCCGCAAGATCGCCCAGCAGATGGCCACCGGACTAAATGTTCCGCTCGGCGGGCTGATCTATGCGAGCAATGAAGCGCCTCCACCACCGAACTTCGCGTTGCCCAAAGGGACCATGGGTTTCGGCAGCCGAGGCGGCATTGGTGGCGGCTACGGCGTGGCGGCAAGAATGCAAGCGCCGCTGGTCATTATTCCGCAGGAAATCACCAAATCCGCCACTGTTTACGCTGTCTTCGCCTTACAATAAGGGGCGATTTGCCTCGGATTGCGCCGACAGAACTACGGGCCCGCGACTTCCGGAAGCCATTCGCATCCAATCAGCGTCCCGTACTTCAAGAAGGAACTTAAAGCGCCATGCCTGAATACCCGTATCGCGAGCTGAAACCGACACCCGAGGCGGAAGAGACCTATCGCCGCTGGCTGCGCTACATGGATGGCGAAATCGGCCGCCACAAGGAACCGCGTTTGCGCAACGAATTCGTACGCGACACGCTGCACCAGATGCTGTTTGCCCGGCCACACGGCGGCAAGCTGAACCTGGGACTGCAGAGCGAACTGGCCTTCAACGCAGCGGAAATGTGTATCGATCCGGCCAATGTGACCCTTGAAGCGGAATACTACGGTGATGTCGATGAAGAGCAGTATGCAGAGCGCAAGCCGCTGATCTACTTCTGGCAGATGTTCGATCGGTCGCCGCTGGCCATCAACCACTGGCTTGGTTTTCGCTTCCGCTACATGCTGGGCAAACACATTTTCAAAGAACTGGGCAAGAATGTGAAGATGTTCCATGGCATTGAGTTCAGCTACGGCTACAATCTGACGATTGAAGACGATTGCACCATCCACAAATACGTGATGCTCGATGATCGCGGCGAACTGATCATCAAAAAAGGCACGTCCCTGAGCGATTACGCGTCGGTCTACTCACATGCGCACCATCCTAAAAACCAGGCCGACGTGCAGAATCGCAAGACGGTCATTGGTCCCGGCGCTCGCGTTACTTTCCATGCGTCGGTGATGGCAGGGGTTGAGGTTGGGGAGAACGCGATCCTCGGCGCCATGGCGGTTGCGACCAGGGATGTCGCGGCGAACAGCATCTCCGGCGGCGTGCCAGCCAAGCAGATCAAGACGAAAGATGATGTTGAGGGGGACGGCTGGGAAGAGAATGTAAACCAGGAAGCGGGCGCGCAGCAGGGAGATTAGCACGCAGCATGAGAACGTGCGTTTCTCTTTGGCTGACGCTGCGAACGGGCGTCATCAATTTTAGATACCCTTGGCGTCTCAGGAGAAGCCGCTACCCACGTGCATTTCCTAATTGGCCAGCCGACCTGGCACACGCTACCGCCTTCCATTACGTGAAGGTGCCGGGCCGGATGGACCAGTACGCGCATTCGAGCGTCATCATGATCGCGACGCCTGATAGCCGCCTGTCGAAGTACCTGGCCGGCTTCGACTATCCCGCACCCGATGTTCTACCTGCTTGCTGAAGAAGCCTCGGCAGCTGGCCTGAGGCCAGGTGCGACGTAAACAGAGTCGTCGCAGCCGGATGCTAACATCAAGCGTTAGACTCACATGACTCCAGATATAGCGATCAAGATTTTCCAATTTTTCGTCCTGCTCTTTACACTGTCGCTGAAAGAGTTTGCCCATGGCTGGGTAGCCTGGCGGCTGGGCGATCCGACCGCCCGCATGCTCGGCCGCGTCACCCTGAACCCGGCAAAGCACATTGATACGCTCGGCACCATCATCATGCCGCTGGTGCAGTTGATCGGGCCCATGCTGGGCTTCCATCTCTTCGGCGGCAATGGCTTTTTTCTTTTTGGATGGGCCAAGCCAACGCCTATCACGTCGCGCAATTTTGCACGGCCAGTACGCGATGACGTTCTCTCCACGCTCGCCGGTCCGGCCAGTAATATTCTGTTCGCGATTTTTTCGCTGATCGTCTTGATATGCCTGGCAAAGTTTGCGCCGCTCGGCGCCGAAAACGTCCACATGATGGCCATGGGTATGATCTCCCCGGAACTGATGCAGCGCAGCAGCGTTGTCTTTCCACTAGTGGTGATTTTCTATAGCGCCATAACCATCAACCTGTTCATTGCCATCTTTAATCTCATTCCGCTGCCGCCACTGGACGGCGCACGCATCCTCCGCCACTTCCTGCCCTACAACGCACTCGCGACGTATGACCGTCTCGGCATGTTCAGCCTTTTTTTGATTTTCTTTCTGGGTGGACCGATTACCGGATTTGCGCTGTCCCCGGCGCTCGCGATCTTCAACGGGATATTGCAGAACATCTAGTTAGCCGCGCCTGCCGAAGCAAGACGTTGTCATCCCGACTAACGTGCAATCTCGTCATTCCGCCTGGCTCTAATCTTGTAACGGCGAAGCAGGTAGAACTTCGCCCGAGGGGACAAACGCAGGAGCGCGTTCTGCCACACATCAGTAAAGTGTCAAAGGCATAACTGGGCCGGTTAATATGACTACATCGGGAACACGATCATGCGTGAAATCGGCCGCCTTGCCGCCATTATCCTCAGCGTCTACTCTCTCTACGCGCTGCTGGGCAGCGCCTTCTTCATTCTCGGCAGCCACTGGCAGCTTCGCCTCGAACGCTCGCTTACGACGCTCGGCCTGGCTACCTGCGTTTGTTTCGCCAGCGGCATCCTCTTCACGCTTACAGAAGCAGGGAAAGATCACGCTTCACTGTACCGGACGCTTCCGGTACAGCTCTATTACTGGGGTGTGGGCGCGACTATCCTGTTGTTCGCTCTGTCGCTCTATCTCGAGACCTACTACGTACCCTACCTCTACAAAAATCAACCCTGGTAGCGCTGCAAATCTAATTGCTCCTTATCGGGTCCAGCCAAGCTGGCGATGCGGGCCGGACAATTGCCGCGAGCAGTGTGCACCCAATTACGCCTTTCGCCAATTGAGGCTCGCATCGGGTTTACCACGACGGTCATACTGACACTAACTCTGGGCAAGCCGATCCGTAGGCGACCGTGAGCAGTTCCACAAATTTGCAGTTTCTACGATTTCCTCCAATTTACGCGTGACAGAGAGCGATCCAGAGGGGCTCTATGCCGTCGTTGCGATGTCAATCTCTTCCCGCAAAAAGAAGAAGATTGCCATCAGGATCACGGACGATGAACGTGCGG
>CAZZXL010000260.1:0-5147 GCA_964658035.1 uncultured Acetobacteraceae bacterium | reverse complement strand
GAAAAGGCCAACCTGTATCCAGCCAGAAACACCATAGCATCAGGTAATTTGCTCTAGTCCGTCCAAAATGCATGTTGCGGGTGTTCGCGGGAGAGAAGAAGTCCGGGGCTTCTCACCCCGGTTGGACGTTGAGGAACTGAGTCATCTCACTCAGTGGACTAGTTTTTCAACTAGGCCGCAGCTGCAAAGGCAACAGCGGACGTATTGCGCGGGGCAAACGTCAAGAGGTTGCTCTTACGGCTGGCTACAGATGCAGTATTCGCATTTGTCGTCTGGCCTCCCGTAACGTGGGCGACCGATCCGGCTCGTCTTTCAAACATCGCATACCCGTCGAAACCTTGGCAGCCCCATAAGTGGTTATGGTGGAGCTGGAGGGAATCGAACCCTCGTCCGAATACGGTTAGTCTGATAAGTCTTGTCACGAGCGTTTCAACAGGGCGAACCCTGCTGACCCTAACGCTCTGCCATCTTCTGCAGGGCGCCTTAAGCTGTCGGCTATCACACGGCCTGCTCTATTCTACGACATGCATCCGTGCAATAGCGTCCAATCTCCAACCGGCAAGCTCTCCAACCAACGTGGGACCCGCTGCTGATTGCCTGGCATCCTCTTCGGCAGGGACATCTATTTACCCTAAATCTCGCGCCGGTTCCCCAATCGCATGATCAGGGTATTTATCGGCAATGATGCGGCAATCGCCTGCGCGACACTTCCGATAGTCCCCGAGCTTTGATCCCGAATAGCGCAGCGCCGACACTGCATGGATCATCGAGCCCGGCTATCCTGCGTAAGACCGTCAGGATGCGGCGGCCAGCCTCTCGATCAAGTTTCTTGAGATCTTTCTCGGCTTCTTTTTCGAACGCAATCAGCCAGGCCAAGGCGTTGCTTTACCTCATCCAGCGTATACGTCCGGCTGCGGCCTTCCTTCAAAGCGACCGTCCGCTGCTCGGTCTTCCATGGCTTCCAGCTTCTCCAGGATCGCCGCAGTGTTGCCTGTGCAATACAAGTATTGCGCGCTTACTGAAAGAAGAGGAGAAGGCCGAAGAGGAAGAACCAGAAAAGTCCCATCGAGTGCCAATACCAGGCCGTGCAATCGACCAGAATCTGGCGAAATTCGACCTTTTTTAGCGTAAAAAGACCTAAAATTGCACCTAAAAGTGCCGCTAATCCGAGGACTAGGTGGGCTCCGTGGGTCCCGGTAATGAGGTAAAAGAAGTGGCTGGCAGGGTTGCCGGAAAAGAATACGCCCGCACGTGACAGCTGTTCCCAGGCGATCCACTGTCCGCCCAGAAATAACAATCCCAGGACGATGGTGGCGACCAGCCATGGGGTTGCGCGCCGGGACATGGGCCGGCCAATACCCAGCCATTCATCCATAACGTCCGTCTCGCGGAAAAGCTGCTGACGCGCAATTTCCATGGTCAGCGAACTGACCAGCATGATGGCAGTATTGATGAAGAGGATCGAGGGAATGTAGATTGGCCGCCAGTCCAGCACATAGTCGTTGTGTGCATCGATGTGGCCAGTCCCTTGACGCGCGAAGAAGACGCTGATCAATGCCACAAAAAACATCAGATCACCGGACAAGCCGAAGAGAAGGGCCATGCGGTAGCGGGTGATCAGTTCGCGTGGACCGCCACGACCATGGCGATGTTTATCCCAGTTTTCATCTCCCCCGCCGCCACCGGTGGGTCGCTTGTCAACTGGCGGACGGCCACCAAAGCCGGGGTCTTTGCGTTCGATCTCGGGCGCCGTTGTGCGGGTAAAGGTTGCAGGCATGTCCGTCGCTCCGCAATTGGCTGGGCTTCGCGCCCAGAGCTGTTTAAGGCCTTGATACGGTGCCGGATTTACACTTCACCCAGCCGTCTACGCCTTCAGATTACTCCTGAATCTGCTTCGGGACCCACTGCGGAATGAAATCGGCTTCAGTCTCGTTGCCGGTTGTCCCGTTTATGTATTCGTATGGCCCATTTTCAACTTGCTCGAGTGTAAAGTCCGGCCTCCACTCAAGTGTAGTTGCGTGCCAGGGGTTCGGCGGCGCCTTTGGCCCCCGGACGAAACTGTGAAGCAGGTTCCATAGAAAAACACTTTGCGCAGCAGCGAGCAACAGAGCCGAAAAAGTGATCCCGCGCTCAGACGGCATAAAGTCAGGCAGCAGGCTGGACACCGGTCCTGCCAGGTCAGCGTAGTGCCGGGGCTTTCCTGCTAATCCTTGAAGATGCATCGGCAGGAATGTTCCATAGGCACCGACTAACGTGAACCCGAAATGGAGTCGGCCGAGGGTTTCGTTCATCAGCCTGCCGGTCATCAGCGGGAACCAGTAATAGACGCCGGCGAAGAGAGAAAAAGCGCCGGCCATCGCCATGATCAGGTGAAAATGAGCAACCACAAAAAAAGTATTGTGCAGGTACGCATCGAGAGCAGGCTGCGCCAGGATTGGTCCGGTCAAACCACCGGCTAGAAAGAAGGACAAGAAGCCTATTGCGAAGAGCATCGGTGTCTTGAGGATCAGGCCGCCTTTGCGATGGGAACCTGCCCAGAGCGTTCCAAGCCACGAAAGCACCTCGACTGTGGATGGAATCGCGATGGCCATGGTCGTTAAGCCGAAGGCAGTGCCGGCATAGGGATTCATGCCGCTGACAAACATGTGATGGCCCCACACCAGGAAGCCGAGCAGTCCAATCGCGACTGTCATCGCGGCCATCAGTTTGTAGCCGACGACGGGCCGGCGACTGAAGTTCGCGAACAGGGATGAGGCCAGTCCCATGCCCGGCAGGATGGCGATGTAGACCTCAGGATGGCCGAAGAACCAGAACAGGTGAAGCCACAGCAGCGGTGAACCATCCCCATGACGAGTGATGGTTCCAATGACGGCATCGCCTAGCGGGACGAAAAAGCTGGTTGCAAGGTGCCGATCACAGAACAGCAGCACCAGCGCAGCCAGCAGCACACTGAAAGCCAGTAGGACAAGCGTCGATGACACCAGCCAGGACCAGGCGGTGAGTGGCATACGGCCAAGCGTCATCCCGGGCACGCGCGCATCAATGATTGTTGCCAGAGTGTTGATTGCGCCGGCAACCTGGCCGGTCGCGAAGATGGTAAGACTGATGAGCCAACAATCCATACCCAGGCCCTGGCCCGGTCCGGCAGCAGCAATGGCCGAGAGCGGCGGATAGCTTGTCCAGCCGGAGATAGGCGCACCCAGGGGTACAAAGAACGCAGCCAGCAGGACAAGCAGCGACAGAGCACTCAGCCAGAACCCCGCAGCGTTCAGGGCAGGAAAGGCCATGCGGCGCGCGCCAATCTGTTCCGGCAGAATGAGCGACGGAAACGCATTCTGCGGGCCGAGCGTGAGGACGAAAAAGATCATCAGCGTGCCGTGCATAGTCACGAGTGCAAGGTAGTCTTCAGGCCTGATGACGCCCCAGCCGGGCGCTACGAACGCGGGCCATGCCAGGTGAACCCGCATCGCCAGCGAAAGTGCCACCCCTATCGCAACAGAGACGGCGACGAGTGCAAGATACAGCATCCCCAGTGCTCGATGTTCGGTGGTCAAGACATGGGTCGCGAGCCACGCACGCATGGACGAAGGCGAAGAGGAAGTACGTACTGTCTTCATGGAGTGGCCTTCGCTTCGAGCCACGCTGCAAACGCATTGGCAGAAACCACGCGCAGGCGTGCCTGCATGCGTCCATGGCCTAGTCCGCAGACCTGCGAACAGAGAATCGGGTAGGTGCCGACAGCCACCGGGGTAAAGTGCACATGCAGCGATTGGCCGGGCACGGCATTCTGCTTGAGACGCATGGCCGGAATATACAGGCCGTGAATAACGTCCTGCGCGCGTAGAGTCAGGTCGACTTCGCGATTTACCGGCAGAACCAGTTCACTGGCAACGATGTCGTCCTCTCCATGTTCGTCCGCGGCAAGCAGGCCCAGAGGATTTCCACCTGCCGGATCAATCGATTCAGCCCGAGTTCCGCCGAAGGTCGCATCCCGACCGGGATAGCGGAAGTACCACTGGAACTGCCTTCCTGTCACTTCTACCTGCATGGAAGCGGGCGCCGCTCCTTCAAAGCGATTGTGTGCCCAGAGCCTCTGGGCGGAGATCGCCATCACAAGATACATCGCGCTGAAGAGAAGTATCGGAAGTACCTGCACTATCGCCACCCGTGGAAGACGACTACCCCTTGAAGATGCCGGGCTGTGCAATAGAACGAAGAGCAGGATGAGATGTGCGACCACCAAGCAGGCTGCCAGCACCCCCAGGTTCCAGCGCAGCAGGTGATCGGCAGCAAAGCCATGCGCTGCTCCGTTGGGTGGCAGCCAGTATGGCGAAACCGCGATTGCCAAAAGCGGAGTCATCATCGGCTGCCTGTCATGGGCTCAGGCTATCGCCGTGCTGCGATGCTGTCACGCACCATGTCGAGAAAATATTGATGGACGCGGCGATCGTCGGAGAGTTCGGGATGAAATGTTGCCGCCAGGATCTGCCCTTCGCGGACGAGTACCGGAGAGCTTTCGCGCTCTGCCAGAACCTGCACAGTGCTTCCGGTCCGGGAGATGCGGGGTGCGCGAATGTAGACCATCTCGAGTGGGCCACCGGGCAGGATAGTCGGAGCCTCCTGGATCATGCTGTCATTTTGACGTCCGTACGCGTTGCGCTCAACCGTGACGTCCAGGGCTCCTAGCGATGCCTGGGCAGGATGGAGCACCTCTTTCGCCAGCAGAATGCACCCGGCGCAGGTGCCGAATACCGGCTTGTCTCCCATAAACGTTTTAAGCTTTTCAAGGAAGTGATCCTGCTCAAGAAATTTGAGAAATGTGGTGGATTCGCCGCCGGGGATGATAAGAGCGTCGAGGGCAAGTAACTCCTCCGGCTTACGGACCAAGAGCGCCTCAGCGCCAATCTCAGCCAAAGCCCGTGCATGCGCGTCATAGCCGCCTTGAACAGCGAGCACACCGATGCGGATTGTTGGAGAGTCGGCCATAAATGGAGGATTCAGTTTCTGCAGTACCCACATCTCAAGAGCGAGATGTGGGGCACCCGGTACCTTCATGCAACTGACCCCTCCCGCGTGGCTTGAGAGCAGGGTGCGACCGGTGCAGATGTCCGGTGGAGCTGGACGGGAGCATGGACGCCGAAGGCGTG
>CAZZXL010000259.1:0-5211 GCA_964658035.1 uncultured Acetobacteraceae bacterium | reverse complement strand
TTTTTCGCTGCCGTCTTCTTGGTTGCGGTTTTCTTAGCCGGAGCTTTTTTTGCTGCCGTCTTTTTTGCTGGCGACTTCATTACTGCCGTCTTCTTCGCCGGCGCCTTTTTCGTTGCGGTCTTCTTCACTGCTGCCAAGTTCTTACCTCGTTGTGTTGATTTTTTAGTGCTGACGCTCTTTTTGCTGGCCACTTTTTTGGTGGCTTTACTGCCGCTGGTGGCGCCCTTCTTCGCGGCAGACTTCGTGACGGCCTTTTTCGCCGATGACTTGATAGGAACTTGCTTCGCCGCTGCCTTCTTCGCAGGCGCTTTCGCAACCGCTTTCTTCGCGGGTGCTTTCTTGGACGGAGCTTTAGTAGCAGGTGCTTTCTTGACCGGTGCCGCCTTCTTTGCCGATGCTTTCTTTGCCGGCTTGCTTGCCGTGTCCGTGGCCCCAGTCGAAGCCGGCATTTCATCCTTTGCCGCCGGAGTGCTCGCCGGCGTAGACGGCGTCACACTCGTTTCTTCTTCTTCATCTTCCTCGTCGTCAAAGGCTTCTAAATCGTCTGAGAGATCGTCGGTTTCCGGTTCGAATTCGCCGGCCATTGCATACATCCTGTGCTCGTCCTGCATTGATACCTCCAGAGCTTTTAAATCCTGCTACGCACAATTGTGCGATACAGCTGCGGCGCGGATTATAGCAACAGCATGCAACGACCCGCCACTGAACGCAAGTATGAAGTGCGCTACCTCTTAAAGAAAATCCCCATCACTGCTTGCGACTACTACTTTCTATGCAGTGTTTTCTTTGAGGACGCGCGTGCATTTTTCGATGTCTGTGCTTTCCCATGAACAACAGCACGCGTCGACGTCTTCTTCGATGAACTCCGCGGTGCCGCGCGCCCAGCCGCTCCACGACGCGCTTTTGGGCGCACCGCGATGTGCGCCGGCTCCGCGACGAACAGATATCTGCCGGCCACCACGCTGCCCACATGCAGATGGTTCCAGCGACGCAGCTGCTCCGGTGTCACGTCAAAGCGATCGGCCACCGTCACCAGCGTGTCGCCTCGCTGCACACGGTAGCGGGTATTGTTGTGGGCCGTTGTCGTCGTCGGGGCAACAGGAATCACCAGCGCTTCGATCTGCGAATTCGCTGAGACCAGATCCTGTTCCGGCTGGATCTGGTTCACGAAGGCGATCTCTGCAGCGGTCACGTGATAGCTGCGCGCAATCTCCTCCAGCGTCTCTCCCGGCTGCAGCTTGTGGTATCGCCAGGTCGCACGCTTGTCTTCCGGGATGACTGCGATCGTGCGCGTGAAGAGGTCCTTCGTGCCCGCCGGCAAATGCAAGGCATACGCCGTGTCCGGTGGTGTGCTGGTGCGCAGCAGTGCGGGGTTCAGGCCGGCAATCTCCTGTACCGGCGCGCCGACAATATCTGACACCAGCCGCAGATCGGTAGCCGTATTCACGGTCACCGTGTCAGAGATCAGTGGCGGATCGGGCACCAGGTTCGTCAGGCCATATTGCTGAGGGTTCTTCGCCATGATCGCGGCCGCAAGAATAATCGGCACGTAGTTCTTTGTTTCGGCCGGCAGATTATTACGGCGATACAGCTCCCAGAAATCCGCATAGCCGGTGCGCTGCACAGCGCGCTGCACATTGCCCGGACCCCAGTCATAGCCGGCCATGGCGAGATACCAGTCGCCCAGCTGGTTGTACATTTTCTTGATCTCGCGGGCATAGGCGCGGGTCGCCTTCTCCGGATCGAAGCGCTCGTCGTACCAGCCCGTACGCGTCAGGCCATAATCGTTGAAGGGCATAAACTGCCACATGCCCGCAGCGCCCGAACGAGCATTCACTGCCTGCGGGCGGAAGCCCGACTCGGCGATCGCCTGGTAGATCAGGTCCTGCGGCACGCCTTCTTCCTGCAGCGTTTTCTGGATCAGCGCCTTATACCGCCCGGCGCGGGTAAACGCGTTGATGATGGTGCCCCGACCCGCCGGCGTGTTCGAAAAGAAACTGATGTAGCCGGCCACCGCGTCGTTGATCACCAGCGGCAGATCCGACTGCGTCGTCTTCAACTCGGCTTCAGCAGTAGCCTTCACATTCGGGTCGACAGGGAAGGTCACATCGTTGGCCAGATCGACCGGCGTCTGCTCATCTTTCTGCGGCGGCGCAAACCCATTGCCCTGGCGCAGCGAATCGAGCTCGAGCGTATTCACTGCGTCAACGATATGCTCCAATTCCGCGCCGACGCTCGTCGTCTCTTTCAGATCAAAACCGCTGGTCAGCATAAAGTCGACTGCGCGATCGAAGTCACTCTTGGCGGCACCCAGGTCTCCTGCGCTGTAATGCTGCATGCCGCTCTGGTACATCCGTTCGACTTCGAGAATCAGGGTCTGCTCACGTGCGGATGACCCAGTGTCTTGCGAAGGCGTCGGCTTGGCTTCGAGCGGGGTCGACTGCGATGTCTGCGCCGGCCTGCGTCCCGGCGGCGCATGCGTGGGTGCGAGTGCCGGCGCCGTGGTTTGCGGAGAACTGCCCGCAGAAGCCGTCTGCCCATTTTGCGGACAGCCCGCCAGCAGAAACAGCATGCAGCCTGTGACCGCGCTGATCGCGAACCGCGTGCCCATGCCGTGATTGGAGTTCAGTGTTTTTGCCATGCGTATAACTGAGTGCCAACGCCATTGTATGGTGCTGCAGGCACACGGCGGCGTCCTGGAGTATGGATGGTAAACTCAAGCTTCCGGCAGATGAGCTTGCGCCGCTCCACAGCAACCTGCAGCGCACCATGCACGCCAGCTTCAACAGGAAGAACGACTCCCAAGACCTCCGATGGAAATCAGCCACATCCGCAATTTCGCGATCATCGCGCATATCGACCACGGCAAGTCCACTCTCTCTGACCGTTTGCTCGAGCTCACTGGCTCGCTGACCGCGCGCGAGATGCAGGCGCAGGTGCTCGACGCCATGGACCTCGAGCGCGAACGCGGCATCACCATCAAGGCCCACTCCGTGCGCATGGCCTACAAAGCGGAGAGCGGCGAGATCTACCAGCTGAACCTGATCGACACACCCGGCCACGTCGACTTCTCCTATGAAGTTTCGCGGTCGCTCGCCTCCTGTGAAGGCGCGCTCCTCGTCGTCGACGCCACGCAGGGTGTTGAAGCCCAGACCCTCGCCAATGCCTTCCTCGCCATCAACAACGGCCTGTCCATCATTCCGATCATCAATAAAATCGATCTGCCCAGTGCCGACATTGTTCGCACGCAGGAGATGATCGAGAGCACCGTCGGGCTCGATGCCACGGATGCCATTGCTGTCAGCGCCAAGACCGGCCTCGGCGTGCCCGACATTCTAGAAGCCATCATCAAGCGTCTGCCGCCGCCGCAGGGCCTGATCGACGCGCCGCTGCAGGCCCTGATCTTCGATTCGTGGTTCGATCCCTACCGCGGCGTGATCGTGCTGGCCCGTATTATTCACGGCCGCCTGCGCAAAGGTATGAAGATCCGGCTGATGTCGAATGGCAAGACTTTTGACGTCGAGTCGCTCGGTGTCCTCACACCCAAGCCGGTAGAGATTGGCGAACTGACTGCCGGCGAGGTGGGTTTTTTTGTCGCGACCATCAAGAACGTCGCTGATACAAAAATCGGCGATACCGTCACCGAAGATGCGCGACCGGCCGCGTCTGCCCTGCCCGGCTTCGAAGATATCAAGTCCATGGTCTTCGCCGGCCTGTACACGGTCGACTCGCACGAACACACATTGTTACGTGATGCCCTTGAGAAGCTCCGCCTGAACGATTCATCCTTTACCATCGAGCCGGAAAGCTCTGCTGCGCTCGGTTTCGGTTTTCGCTGCGGCTTTCTTGGACTCCTGCATATGGAGATCATCCAGGAACGGCTCGAACGTGAATTTGACCTGGACCTGATTACCACCGCCCCGGGCGTCCGCTACCAGATCACGCTCACCGACGGTTCCGTAAAAGAGATCGACAACCCGTCACGCTGGCCCGATCCAAGCGAAATTGAAAAGATAGAAGAGCCGATCATCGAAGCCCGCATCCTGACCAATGAAGAATATGTTGGCGGCATCCTGAAACTGGTTGAAGAAAAGCGCGGCAAGCAGAAAAATTTTGAATACGTAACACCCACCCGCGTTCTGCTTACCTATGAACTGCCGCTGAACGAGATCGTGCTCGATTTCTATGACAGGCTCAAGTCCGTTTCCCGCGGATACGCGTCGCTTGATTATTCGCTCGCCGGCCGCTGGGTCTCGCCCATGTCGAAACTTGACATCCTGATCGCAGGTGAACCGGTGGATGCACTTTCAATCATTGTCCACCGCGACTTCGCCTACGACCGCGGCCGAGCGCTGGTATCAAAAATGCGCGAATTGATACCGCGGCAGATGTTCGAAGTTGCCATCCAGGCAGCGATCGGTTCAAAGGTAGTGGCAAGAGAGACAGTTGCCGCTATCCGCAAGAACGTGATTGCCAAGTGCTACGGCGGTGACATCAGCCGGAAACGCAAACTGCTGGATAAGCAGAAGGAAGGCAAAAAGCGGATGAAGCGGATCGGTAAAGTGGACATTCCGCAGGAAGCTTTCCTGGCTGTCCTGAAGGTGGGCGAAGACACTTCCAAGTGATCGCTGTAACCTGGCGGTAATCCCAGATTGTGGAAATTAATTATTTTCCGTGTTCACGCCGGCGATCAATTGTCAAATCCTGTTCTATTGTGCTCATACCCCGCATCTGCCTATAAACAGGGGCGATTTCGCCGCGGCGTAGGGAGGAGCGAGCGCCGGATTCCCCGCCCCGTGGTGGGTCCCCAGTAAACGCTTGCCTTACTTTCCACACTTTTTCCCACAGAAGCCTGCAACGAGAACAAGGGCACGGCGCCTTGGCACCGGTCCCTTGTTTTCACTTGTATCCCATTGCCATAAGCCGGCCGCAGTTCAAACGAGATTACTGGCTGGGTGGAGTTTTAGAGGCTGGTGGCCTGGAAGACGGAGTGGTACTCCGAGGAGTGGTGCGTGGAGCATTTGCGGACGGCGCCGGAGCGGGTTGTGCCGGTACGCCCGAAGCAGCGTTATAAGCTGCTACCACTGCCTGGGTAATGTTCGTGCCTTCACTCGCCCACAGAACTGTCTGCTGCTGTTGCTGCTGGTTCGGCGTTGCATCGAGGACGACGGTGAAGCCATTCTGCGTGGCATATTGCTGCACAGTATTGAA
>CAZZXL010000258.1:0-5423 GCA_964658035.1 uncultured Acetobacteraceae bacterium | reverse complement strand
ATAGATCGGCGCGTGAGGTGTACAGAGAAAAGCAGGCACCGGGAAGCGGCCGTCGACCCGACCCGCCCCGACGGCTCTGGTGACGACTCTGGGTCAGATTTCCTGCAAGGTGTAGAGCGAGGACAGTGGTTTGCTGGCCTTTCAGCAACAAAAGGCCAGCTGGAAGATCATAGAAAACACCATGGCAACCGGAAATCTGGTTTACGCTACCGACCTTGCCAAAGGGTGCCAGCCTGCCCCTCAATCGATTCGATCGAAGGGCGGAACAAACACTTAGGAAAGCGTATGAAGATAGTTGTAGTCGACCTTCGCCGCCTGCATGGCAGGCATGCGTGAGTAGGGCCCTTCCTGCTCGACAAAGATGTGCTGGATGTTGCCGCCCTTGGCCTCTGCAAAAATCTCCTTGTAGTTCACCACTCCCTGTCCGATCTCCGATCCACGCGCGACGATTGGACCTCCCGGCCTTGCGCCCTTTTCAAAAGGAAGAAAATCCTTGATATGGAGCATCTTGATCCGGGTGGGATACTTCTTTACAAACACTCCCGGCTTGAAGCCGGCCACCGTCGTCCATCCGCAATCCATCTCGAACTTCACATTGGTTGCATCGGTATGTTTCACCAGGTAATCGAATCCAGTCTCACCCAGCACCGGGGAAAACTGCTCGGTGTGGTTGTGAGAAGCGAAGGTCAGGCCGGACTTCCGGGCTGCCGCACCGATTGTGTTCAGCACTTCAGCCAGACGCTTGCAGTCGTCTTCTGTCATCGGCGCCATCATGCCGCCAATCATCGCTTTGAATTTCGCAGCGGGCGCAAGAGACGGGTCCGGCGGTGGAAGAATCAACTGCCGTGCCGCGGAGGCGACCGCGTACTGGCAGCCCAGCGCATTCGCATCGTCAAAGGCCTTCTGCAGGTTGGCAAGGTCAAACTGGAGATGAGCACTGGGGCATTTCAGCCCGTTATCATCCAGTACCTTGCGAAAGGCAGCCGCTGTCTTGAGCGAGCCGAAGCCCGCCGTCTCAACTTCCTTATAGCCGATGGCTGCAATTTGTTTGATGGCCGCCGGGGCATCGTTCTGAATATCTCCGCCCACCGTGTACAACTGGATGCCAATCGGCAGTCCCAGCGGATCAGCCCAGGCCCATCGCGGAAGCGTCGCAGCGGTTGTCATGGCCACCGCTAAACCGCCCGCACGTTTTACAAACTCTCTTCGTCCTACTGGCTTCATATCCATGTAGCTCCTTTGGCAATCGACTTTCGCCGGCAACAAGCGACAGACGTTTATCGCAGACTTGAAGCTCTTTGAGCAACTTTCATACCTGGAAAGCTCTCTAGTAGGAACAGGAGCGACCTTCGCGGCTACAGGCCACCATAGCCGCCGGCCTTGTTGTAGATTGCGATCTGGAAAGCAGCGTTCAAATCACCCGGCGTCCTGCACATACTCACTCCTGCTCACTCCTGCTCACTGTCCGCGATTGAAGGCACTCCCTCTCGAGCTGACCAGGGATTTGCCTGCCGCACGTCGGCCGCCGTTCTCTGACTGGAAGATCCCCTACGCCGGTCAGCACCTTACCCTCGTCTTAGCTGACACCCTTGAAAATGCCCTGCAGCCATTGCGAAAGCCATCTTTCACGCAACCTGCCGTAGGCATCGGCAACGACTAATTCATCCGGAGACATGCTGGCGCTTTGCTAATCCGAGACAAGTGGCCTGTAAGCCAACGGCTGGATAGCTCCCAGCCGCTGGCAAAAGCCTTTCCTGATCAGGGTTAGAAGGAGAACTTCAGCGCCATTTGCAGGATGCGTGGGTCCATCGCCGAGTCGAGCTGTCCGAAGCTGCTGTCAAGTAGACCGCTGTCGGGCAGGTTGAAGTTCACGTTATTAAAGACATTGAAGAACTCCGCGCGGAACTCAGCGTCCACCCGTTCATTCAGCTTCGTGTTCTTTACCAGCGCCACGTCCGTGTTAAAGAGCCTCGGTCCACGCAGGGCGTTCTTCCCGGTGTTGCCGAAAGTTCCAACCTGGTTTTCAGTGAAATCAGCTGTGTTGAACCATTGGTTTACCTGTGCCGCATGGGAACGTCCAGTACTCAACGTCGCTTTCTTGATATTGGCCACGGTCAAGTCGGCACGGTCTGCCTGGATGCCACTTAGAGAATTATCGACATCGCTATAGATAGTGAAGGGAAACCCAGTCTGCCAGTTACTAATAACATTAAGATCCCATCCATTGACTGCGCTGCTCAGAAAGCCTCTGAATGGCGCCTTGGGAAAGAGATAGTCGCCGGAAATTCTGAATACCTTGTTCACGTCGCCACCATCTGGGCCGTAATCGAAATAGCGGCCGCAGCTGCAGGTGTTTGTATTCTGGCCGCCAGGCTGACCACTTGGCCCGAAGTCATCCAGCGAGCGTGACCAGGTAAAGTTGGACAAGAAAGTGAGTCCGTGCGTGGTCCGCGTTTGCAAAGTAACAGCAACAGCGTTGTAGTTACTATTAATCCCGGAATTAATCGAGTGGACATAGCCGAAGTTAGGATTAATGCGCCGCTGTTGCGTATTTGCCTCTGTTGAGCAAGGTGCTCCGGCGCACGTGCCAGGAATGTAAACCGCCGGATTGATCTCAAGCAAGCCGGATTCCTGGTCGCCCGTCCCACCCAGGTGATCGCCCTTGTTCCCCGTGTAGGCCGCACGAAACAGCCAGGTCGAGCCCATGCCTTGTTCAAAGGTCAGGTTATAAAGAAGGATCTGCGGCGGCTGGAAATGCCGGTCAAAAATTTCCTGGAACGATATATCCTGAGGAAATGTTGCATTGGCTTTGGGAGTACTCGGCCCAAACTGTCCGGGAAAAGGGTTGGCGATCCCACCACTGCCATACGGGTCGGTGAAGTTGACGTCAGAGAGGTTCACGATCGGCGCAAATGGCGGAATGCCGACAACATCTTCAAAGGCCACCAGGTTCGGTGGTTGGTAGTAGTACCCGACACCCCCGCGAACGCTGGACTTTCCGCTCTCAGTCAACTGGTAGGCAAAACCCAGCCGCGGTCCAAAGTCGGTCATCTTGTTATCAATGGAAGACGTTGGACAGCCTGCATCGTGGTTGCTTCCACCAAAGATCAGGCCTGCCGGCGCATTCGGGAAGCGCGTGGATTGCGCTCCAGGGACATAGCAGCCAACTCTGCCTTCGCTATCTGTATAGGGCGTAAATGGGTCCCAGCGCAAGCCGGCGTTCAACGTCAGGCGAGGCGTCGCATGCCAGTTATCCTGAAGAAACAAGCTTGAGTTATAACCCGTGAAGTTAAGATACAAGCCCCCAGCCTGAGTGAAGCTGGACACGCTGCCCAACTCAAAGTCAGCTATGTTGTCTCCGCTAAGGCTATTCGAGAAGGTATAGATCCCATCTGCCTGGTAGGTATTGCCCATCGGCGCGCGGATGCGCCTTACCTCCCCGCCAAACTGCAGTTCGTTCGTCCCTTTGATCAAAGTCGCAATCTCTCGCAATGAAACATCACCACGATCCCAGTTCCCTGAAGCCGGTTGTTCACCCACGGTGAAGTTGCCCCCCACTCCTATGTTGAGAGTCGGCTTGTAGTTCGTGGGCTGAGCTACCAGCGAGCCTGCCTGCGCAATTGTGAAGGGTGCAGATGACAGCGTATCGCCAGTCTGGCTTGTATACCCGAAATAGCTGTTGAGGAGAACCGTAGGTGAAATCGTATAGATATCGACGACGCTGACATTCTTCAACGACAGGTTCTGTGGCGTTTCCGTATTGCCCGCCAGCACGTTCGAAGCGGGCGGAAGTATGACCGGGATGTTGTAGTTAAGCTGGAAGTAATGAGCACTCAGGTGATGCTTACCGACGTTGTAATCCACTTTGCCCAGGTATTCATCCGTGTTCTGAATCGTTGGCGCGCCGTTGTAGGTAAGCTGGCGCCCCGGGCCATTCGGCAGGGGGATATGCTGCAACAGGTAGCGCGCCGTCGGATCAAGATCTGTAACCGGAACCTGGTTATTCACATAAGGAGTGCCGGTCGTTGGATTCACCAGTTGCGTGCCGGCCGCGAGAAGGTCAGAGAAGTCGCCGATACGCTCAGCGGCGGTAGGTACGAAGGCTAACTGCCCGAAGGTCGCGGTATTTTGCCTGGTCCCCTGGTAAGAACCGAAATAGAACAGTTTGTCCTTGACGATAGGCCCGCCCATTGTCCCGCCAAATTGATTCTGCTTAAGCGGGTTCGGCGAAGTAGCGAAGTAGTTCTTCGCATCCATCGCGTAGTTGCGAAAGAATTCGAAAATGTCGCCGTGGATCTGGTCTGAGCCTGACTTCGAAACGGCATTCACGACCCCGCCCGTAGCATTGCCGTACGTCGCACTCATGTTGCCAGTCTGCACGTTCAGTTCTTCAAGTGCGTCAGGACTGGGAAAAGGCAGATTGGTATTGATGTAAATGTCGTTGTAATCCACGCCATCCAACAGGTAGTAGACACCGTTGGCACCGCCGCCATTCACCTTTGCATCCTGCTCACCGGGCAATACGCCGCCCTCGCAGTTGGACAAGCAATTCTGGGATGACACATCGACTGCCCCAGGAACAAGAAAGACCAGCTGTTGTGCCTGGCGGCCATTCAGCGGCAACCCCACCATGCTCTTCTGGCTGATCAGCTGACCGACTGTCGGATCGTCTGTCGTCACCAGCGATGCATCCGCTCTGACAGTAACCTGCTGGCTGACGGAACCTACCAGCAGCGTGACATTCTGGCTGGCCGATTGGCCTACATTCAGCACGATGCCTTCCTGCACGTAAGGAGTAAAACCGGCTGCGTCAATCGTCAGGCGATAGATGCCAATAGGCAGACTGGGGAACAGGTAATCGCCGGAAGCTCCGGTCTTTGCTGTCTGTTTGTAGCCGGTAGCTACCTGCAATGCTGTAGCCGTTGCACCCGCGACCGCTGCGTTCGAATTGTCCGTGACAATGCCCGACAATCGCGCCGTGGTGAACTGCGCCAGCGCACAGCTGCTCCCAATGAGCAGCAGCAGCAGCGTTAACCACTGGGCCAAATAGTAGTTAGAAGGGCGACGTCCTGGGCGCTCCTCATTCGTGCTTCGCGTGGTGGCTGCCTGTGCGTGTTGCTCGCTGACGAGTGAGAGTTTTTGTGGTTTGCCGCAGTTACCCTTCATTACGTTTAAGGGCCCACCTGTGTTAACTTTTTAATCGTATTGCAATTAATAGGAGCTTATCGACCCCCATGTCAAGGCCAATATGCAGTATCGGGCTGATCGCGCGGCCAGCGAGACGACGTGGCCTCATCTTGGGTTTATGAGCAAAGTTCGCCTGCGACAGCCCTACAGACTTGTCGCCGGCTTGACCGGCTCATCGGCTTTCTTCTCGCACGACGTCCCAGTACTGCCTCTTGCCCGTCCAGTAGGCCTGGGCA
>CAZZXL010000257.1:0-5462 GCA_964658035.1 uncultured Acetobacteraceae bacterium | reverse complement strand
TTCCATGCCGGCTGGCGAGGGACGGTGCAGGGCATTGTTCAGGCAGGTTTGGCGAAGATGAAGGCTGAGCTAGGGAGCCGGCCGGAAGACCTGTCGGCTGCGATCGGTCCATGTATCCGGGCTTGTTGCTATGAAGTTGGAGAGGAGGTCCGGCAGCAATTCAGCTCTCGCTACGACGATGCGAACACGCTCTTCAGCGTGAATGCCCAGGGCGGAAGGAACCTCGACCTGGTTGAGGCCAACCGCCGACAGCTGCTCCAGGCGGGGCTCGCTGCTGAAGATATTCACGCCTTGCAGCAGTGCACGGCATGCCAGCCTGAAAGATTTTTTTCACATCGGAAGAGCAGCGGACGGGCTGGACGAATGATGAGTGTTATCGGCATCAGGCCTGATTGATCGTCCTTGACGAGCCCCATGGATGGGTCAGTCGTGATTTTCCGGGTCGGGGACAGCGGTTTTATTCTCTGTCGACGCTTTGGCCGCGCTTGGTGGATTAACCAGGTCACGGAGTTCCTTGCTGGGTTTGAAGTAGGGTACACGCTTGGCGGGCACCTCAACTTTCGCGCCGGTTTTTGGATTGCGACCGGTGCGCGGCTTGCGTTGGCGAATGCGAAAGCTGCCGAAGCCGCGGATCTCGATCTTGTCCCCGGATTGCAGCGCGGCGATGACAGAGTCGAAGATAGTTTCGACGATCACTTCGCCATCGCGGCGCGTCAGGTCCCCGAGCTGCGCTACTTCTTCAACCAGGTCTGCTTTCGTCATAGAGAAGTTCTCCTTTGGTGAACCTCGAAGAGATAGTCTCCCCTGTCCTTTTTATCCGGCAAAGGACAACGTTTCTAACGATCGCAACCGCAGAGTGATGAGAGAACTACTTCAGTTGATCAGCTCCAGGGGCAGGATAACCCTTGTTACGCTAGATAGATGCAAGAATTTACCTGACCGGCTGCAAATTATCTTGCGTCTTGCCGGCATGCAGGTCAGTCGTAATAACAAAGGCATCCCGTCAGTCGCCGGGATGCCTTTGTGGATTGCTTGGGGTGTTGATCAGGAAGCGATGGCCGTGGGGCCGATGGCTACCGGCGCACGCCGGTGAGGCATCGGTTTAGGCGTGATGTGGACTGTTCTTCCGCTGGCCTGCTCAAGCGTAAACGCCTCCGAGCAGTTACCGCACAGCCAGAAATGCTCCATCCGGTGAACGATCTTCCCCTCCTTGGCGGGCGCGAGAGGATCCGGAACGTCGAATACGAAAATTCGTCCCTCACGAAGATAGTGCAGGGGCTTGCAGCATTCAGGATTTGCGCAGTGGTTCACCATAGGGAACTCCATTCAGCGGTCTCCAAGACCGCATTGTTTAAGCACGGTGATGACTTATGTGTATGCGTGAAGAAGCCCGGACAGCGGCGTCAGGGAATCTTTGTCTCCACCCAAATAGATGCGGCAATTTCTTGCCGGAGATGTCCTTGCCGGGAGATTATTCGTCACCATAGCAGGTGCGTAGGTGCATTGATAAGAGGCAAATTTTCGCGGGCCTGTAAAGGCTGTCTCGATAGACCCAAAGTGGGTCTCCGAAGGTTGGTTTGGAGTCGTGTCTGAGGATGCGCCTGGCGATCAACGTCACTTGATCAAAGGTGTGATCGGAGATACCGCTGCGGCATGAGAAGATGATGAGTTGCAACGAATAACAAATCCATGTCCATGTCCATACTGCGCTCCAGTTTCATTGCCCTGTCGACCAACGCACCATTGCGCCACTTCTCAGAACGCTCTTCCGCCGGCCGCCGCATGTCAGCCCGGTTTGTTGCCGGTATGACGCTGAAGGACGTGGTGGAGGCGGCAGAATCGCTGCAGGCGCACGGGATTGCCTCGACGCTTGACAGCCTGGGCGAGAACGTCCACACGCCGGAAGAGGCGGAGCGCTCAGCAGATATCTATCACCAGTTGCTGGATGTGATCGGCGAGAAGAAGCTGAACGCGAACGTGAGTGTGAAACTGTCGCAGATGGGGATGGAACTTGATCCCCGGCTGGCGGAGGGGATCGTCTCCAAGCTGACCACCCACGCGCGTACAGTGGATAGCTTTGTGCGCGTTGATATGGAAGGAACGCCCTACACCCAGGCGACGATTGACCTGGTGCGCCGGCTGCATGGCGAGCCGGGCAACCAGGGTCGGATTGGCGTGGTGATCCAGGCCTACCTGTTTCGCAGTGAAGCCGATATCCGGACCTTGCTGGAAGATGGCATTCGCATACGGTTGTGCAAGGGTGCGTACCAGGAGCCGGCCAACCTTGCGTTTCCTGACAAGGCGGATGTGGATAAGAACTTCATCCACCTGGCGCAGCGGCTGGTAGGCAGCGGGGTCTATCACGGCATTGCGACGCATGATGAAGCCATGATCGCGGCGACCCAGCAGTGGGTGCGGTCCCAGAAGATCGATCCTTCGACGTTTGAGTTTCAGATGCTCTACGGCGTCCGACGCGATCTGCAGAAGCGCTTGGTCGCTGAGGGATATCGGGTGCGGGTCTATGTGCCGTTTGGTACGGAGTGGTACCCGTACTTTATGCGCAGGCTGGCGGAGCGGCCGGCGAACGTGCTGTTCCTGGCGAAAAGCCTGCTGCACAGCTAGGGCAAATACCTGAAGGTGTAGAGCGAAGATCCGATGAACACGGGCCTTCTCGCCAGGAAAAGGTCAACCTGTACCCAGCCAGAAGCACCACAGCCTCAGTTAATTTTGCCCTAGCTGTACTGGTGTGCCGCAGGCAGCGGTCGTAAGCGAGGAGCGCTACCGGCCGTAAAGCGGCGGCGCCTGGGCGGGGCCCGGGTTGCGGTAAGGTTCGACCGCCAGCAGGTTGCCCATGATTGACCGCTCCTGCGCGGAAAACTGCCCGCCAAATTCCGGCGAGCGCAGAACCTCCTGACGCTGCTCCGGCGGCATATCCCGAAGATCGCGGAAGGCTTTCTGCCAGAGACGCTTGCGGTCAGGCGGCAGATCACTCAGCTGACGGGCTGAACTGCGCACCGCGTCGCGCATCTGCGGGCTCAGTCGCTCCATGTTCTCCATCCGCATCAGGGTGCGTTCGCGCTTGTCCGTCGGCATTTCATTGAGGCGATGCAGGGTGTTGGCAAGGTTCTGCTGCTGTTCGGGCGCCAGGTGGTTGAAGCCCGGCTCCTGCCGGAGCGAACGCTCACGTTCCTCAGGCGACTGGTTCTGATGCTTGCGGATCCATGCCGGCAAATGCTGCTCCGCGCTTGGATTGGGCGCATTCTCCCGGCGCTGGCCGTTCTGCGGATAGCCCTGGTAGGCAACACGCCGCGCATAGGGCGGCTGTCCCAAATTAAAAGGCGCATAGGGGGCTGGTAGGAATGCAGGGCGCGGCAGGGCTGGAGCTTCGTTTATCCTCACCCGCAACTCGAATGCCGGCGCCCGGTCGTCTGCTCGCGGGCGATCCTCAGGCACTGGTCGGTACTGATGATCCGCACGGTCCTGGACTGGCCCACGCTGCCGGCTTGCCTGAGGAATGGGGGCTTCCTCCGGCGTGACAAGTTGCCGGGCGACACCTTCCTGGGCGACACCCTGCCGGCCAACAGGCTGCCCCGCCACGCGCTGCTGGTTCATGCGCCTCGGGGTAGGGGCTACTAATTTCGGCAGAGGTTTCGGGGGCGGCGGTGATGGCGCGACCGTGTGATAGGCAGACGGCTTGGCAATGACCACATGCGGGGCGGGAGCTGTCGCCGGAGGCGTTGCAGCGCGTGCAGTCGTCTCTGCATTTAGTCGAGGAACAAGGGCACTTACAAGCGCCAGCAAGTGAGCAGCAAAGCGCAGCCGCCGCACCAGCTCAGCTCCCATCCTGCGTTGCCCGCCTGTCATCCTGCCCTCGTCTCGTGGAATTGCCGTGTTGTACGTTGCGACCCCTTTGCTGCCGAGGATGCCGTTCAGTTGAGTCTGGCTACAAACCAATGCCAGCTTACCTGCATTCCTAGTTGGAATCGCTGCCGGTGTCCGTATCGTCTGCATCCAGAGCATTCAATTGCTGGAATACCTGGGCATTGCCATCGAGCGCCTGCAGGTCACGTACAGTAGCCGATGCTTCGACTTGTGGATGGCTGCTCGGCAACTGGGACACATACAAAGCAGAACCGCCGCCGATCGCGAGAATGGCAGCAAGCGCCGCCGCACCCGCCGTCCGCAGATGAACATTGGTGTTGAACAACAGGTGCGCCCGCATCCGTTCCCAGAAGCCTTCCGGCGCCGCTTCCCTGGCGGACCGTAATTTTGCCTGCATGCGCGTGTCAAAGTAGGACGAAGGCTCAGGGGCTGTCCATTCGTCCAGCAGGTTCATGGTCGCGCGCAGCGAGGCCAGTTGCGACTGGCAATCTGCACACGACGCAAAATGGTCGTGGACAGACGGCTTCAGCGCACCCGGGTCGAACAACAAGTCAGGCAGCTGACCTTCAATTTTTCGGCACTTCATCTCGTTTTTCATGGTCGAATTCACTTCCTGCATTACACGAACTCCTTCAAGCTTTCGCGCAATGTCTGGTAGGCCCGGAAAAGCAGGGACTTGGTGGCTGATTCGCTCAGCTTGAGCACTTCACCGATCTGCTTGTAATCCATGCCTTGATATTTATGCATTAAGACAGCCGTACGTTGCCGCTCTGGCAGTTCTAGTACGTAAGCGCGAATGGCGCGCAGTCGCTCGTCACGAAGTAGATTATGTTCTACGTCCGGCGTCGCATCCGCTACGTCGGGCGTACTGCCTGTCTCCGGATCGGGTGCGTCCAGGTAGACGTTCTGCGCTGCGCGTTCATGCTTGGTATCACGCGCGTGGTTGACGCCAAGATTGGTCGCAATGCGATACAGCCAGGTAGAAAAACGTGCCTCCGCCCTGTATGTCTCGCGAGAACGGTAGACCCGCAGGAAAACTTCCTGCGCCAGTTCCTCGGCAACCGCCTGGTTATGCACCATGCGGAACATGAAGTGGACGATCTGCCGCTGGTATTTGGAGATGAGGTAATTAAATCCGGCGTCATCCCCCTGCCGAACCCTCAGCATAATTTCGGCATCGGTGAGTGCGGACCAGTCGGAGATCCTGGCGGCCATCACCAGTTCCTGGCGGATTTCTGCTAAACGCACATCAGCCATCGTGCCTGGGTGCATCCGGCCCGGATTGAGCGCCTGCGTTGCCATATCCTTGTAGACACCAGACTCGTCAACAGGTTGCGCTTCAGGGTCGACGGTTCTTGACTTTTTCGCAGAATCGGCATCCAAGTTCGCTTCAACCCCGGAGGGCTGCCGGTTTTCGGCTGCAGTTGGATAGTCAGCCTGGTGGCTTTTGGCGTCGGCCTGGCGAGGCGGATCGGCGGGGATTCCGCGCGACGGTTCGTCTCGATCTGAGTTGCGGAAGGCCATCAAGGGTCAATGCATGATTCTATCTTCTATCGGTTGTACCCGGGATGGGTGGAGCC
>CAZZXL010000256.1:0-5467 GCA_964658035.1 uncultured Acetobacteraceae bacterium | reverse complement strand
TCACCTTTTGTTTTTAACTCTGCCTCACCTTTTGTTTTGAACTCTAAAGAGACTCTGATTCAGTCTTCACTTTGAAGGGGCGGGGCTTCAGCCCCGCCATAGGCTCAACAATTGCAGCCCGGCTTTAGCCACTGAGGGACTGGTCAGGAGCTAACGACACCTTCCCTAACTCCGCTGTACCGCGGGCACAGACTCCAGCAGCCGCTTCCAGGTCTTCTGGTTCCTCCGGAAGCTTTTCTTCAAGTCTTCCAGAATTCGCTCAAAATCCGCATGCTCCTTGAGCCGGTTCCATGCAGGATTCTTCGAGAACCACGGATAGTTTTCATTCCCCAGGTAGATCGCCCGCCGCAGCCAGTGCAGCGCCTCGCTTTCATCGCCCTCCACTGCAAAATACGTGGCCAGCCGATAAGCCATCTCGCTGTCTGCCTCCGCCGCTGCCAGCGATTCTTCTTCAATCAGCGACTCCGCCCGCGAACGCTGCCCCACCTGCAGATAACACATTGCCAGCGTCGGGAACGCCAGCCGCATCCGTTCATCATCACGAATCACGGCTTCAAGGATCGCAATCGCTTCATTCAGCTTCCCCAGCCGCATCTGCTGGTACGCTAGCGACGTCCGCAGCAGTGGATGCCGCGGCTCCAGCGTCAGGCCTTTCTGTAACTCATCATCCGCCAGTTCCAGCTGCCCCTGGTACTGGTACACCCGCGCACGATGGTTATAAACAATCGCGGCGTTTGACGGATTCAGCTGCAGCGAGCGATTGAACTGTTGCAGCGCCTCGTCATACATGCCGTCCAGCCGCAGCGTCAGGCCCGCCATCTGGTGCACGTTCCAGTCGTTGTCCGCCGTCTGCAGAAGGTTTTCAATCCCATGCCGGGCGCTCTCCTTCTCCCCGCGCGACAACAGCATATACACCCGGTAGAGATTCGCTTCTCCTGACCCGGGATCAATCTCCAGCGCCCGATCGAAAGCCCGTCGAGCATTCATCAAGTGCATCTGGCCGCCGAAACCATGGCGAATATATTGCAGGTGCGTGATGCCCAACCCGCTCCAGCCAAGCGCAAAATTTGGGTTGCGATCGACCACACTCTCAAACTTCTCCAGCGCCCGGTCAAGGTCCAACCGCGCCCCGGTCCGCGACATAAAAGACGACAGCATCGCCCGCGCCTGCAAATACTGTTCCGACGACTGCTCAGCCATCGAAGCAGCCCGTGCCGCCTGTTCCCTCGGAAGCGCCGGCTGCACGTTCAACCGCTGCCCCATTCCCTGCAGCGTACTGAACACTTCGTTTGTAATCTCCGTCTGCACCGCCACCAGGTCAAGTGACGGCACACTGATCGCGCCGCCCGTTCGCACACTCTGCCCCGGCACATCCAGCAGCTGCCAGTTCAAGTCAAACCCCTGCGCTGAACGCAGAAAATTTCCTGCCAGCACATACTGCACCATCAGCTTTTCACCAATGGCCAGAGGGTCCATCTGGTGTACCGGCGTAGCCAGCTGCATCAGCGAACTCGACGGCCGCACCACCAGCGACGGCATCCGCGCCAGTCGCGCCGCAATGGCATCCGCCAGGGCATAGCCATACAACGGCGTAATCTCCGTCGTTCCAAAATTCGAAAACGGCAGCACCAGGATCGTGTTGTCCTTCGGATGGGTCTCGCCTGATTCACGAAAACGCTCTGCCAGCATCGAGAGCAGCCCTGTCGTCCGCTTCTCCCTTTCCTGCAGCGGCATGCCGGCAGTCGAAGCAGCATCCGCAGGCAACAGACTCGTATCCAGGTGCAGCGTCCGCATGGTCGTCTTCAACGCTTCACGCACATCCGCAGCCGAAGCATACCGCTCGGCCGGTGTCTTCTGCAGGCACCGGAAAATCACACTCTGCAGTTCATTCGGAATTTGCGGATTACTGCCCATCAACGGCGGCGGATCAGCATACTGGATCGCCCGGATGGTCTGGAACTCTTCCGCATCCCGCCGAATAAAAGGGTGACGCCCACTCAGCAGTTCATACAGGATCACCCCCAGCGCGAACAAGTCACTCTGCACGCTGCTGTGCCCGGTCACGAACTGTTCCGGCGCCATGTACGCAAGCGTGCCGCCGCGCGCCGTATAGGTCGCATGGATGGCCCCATCCTTGCGCTTCACCGGCTTTGCCGGATCAAAGCTTACTTCATCCCGCGTCAGCCGGCGCGCCAGCCCAAAGTCGAGGATCTTCACCAGGCCGCCGTCCGTCAGCATCACGTTCGCCGGCTTCAGATCGCGATGATAGATCCCCAGGTGGTGCGCCGCATTTAACCCGTCCGCGATCTGGATGCCGATGGACAAAACCAGCGGCACACTTGCAGGCCCTTCCGCAATCACCGCGTCCAGCGGCTTGCCCGGCACATACTGCATCACGATGTAGGCTTCATCGCTCGATTCGCCAACTTCGTAGATCGCGCAGACGTTGGGATGTTCGATCGCTGACGCCAGCCGCGCCTCCCGCAGTACCGTCGTCCGCATCTGTTCTAGCGTGAGGCTGCCTTTGCGCAGCATTTTTAGAACAACCGGCCGCATCAGCAGCGTATCGTCGGCAAGAAACACCACGCCACTGCCGCCCGCACCCAGTTTGCGGGTCATTTTGTAGTGTTCGAGAAGTCGGGGCTTCATGGGCCTAGTCTACCGGCATAGCGGTCAGAAGGAGATAAAGAGTGCCGTTTGCTCAGGCTTGAGCTCGTCATCGATTAATCTAAACCAACTGGACTTAGTTCACTCGAAGCATCATGCAAACCTTCAACATTCACGAAGCCAAACCCACCTGTCGCGCCTCGTTGAAGCAGCCGCAAAAGGCGAGCCGTTCATCATCGCCAAAGCCAGTAAGCCGATGGTCAAGGTGCTGCCACTCGATGCTCCTGTCGAAACCACTGAGGGTCCGAGGAGATGCAGCGCATCGGCTTCATGAAAGACCAGATCAAGGTTCCTGACGACTTTGACACCATGTTTCAGGACGACATCATAAAAATGTTCGAAGGCGATGAAGATTGAAACTGCTTCTCGATACGCACATCCTGCTCTGGGCAGGTGGATCCGATCCGAGACTGCCGATGGCCGCACGGACGCTCATTGAAGATGATCAAAGCTCTGCCGCCGATTCATCAAGATCCATTCGATCCCATATTGATCGCACAAGCTACGGCTAACGGTCTTCTTTTCCTGACTGCTGATCAAGTGATCGCCAGATATCCGGGCCCGATCCAAAAAGTCTGAGCCGCTAACTCAATGGCCGTGCGGCGTCTTCAAGGGCCGCGTCGTACCCTCAATCTGGCTTGCCGCACTTTTCTGCGGCCGGCGTCCCAGCACAAACATCACCACCCCGAACACAAACATCAGCCCACCCCAGATCAGGTTCAGGTTGATGCCTTCCGCCATCGCGTAGATGGGGCTTCCCTTCGTAAACAGTCCGTAAATCGCCATGATGCCGCCGGTAATCAGAAACATCAGGCCAAGCGGTATCCGAATATCCAGTCCCATAAAAACCTTCCTTGCGCGAAACAGGCGCGACCCGTTCTAGGCAAACACCAGGTTCAACAACACCAGCATCACCAGCACCACGATCGCCAGCGTAGACGGCTTCTGCCACCAGGTCAGGTGCCCTTCTTTCGGCTTTTCCGTCAGCGAATACACCAGCCCCACCAACTCTTCTTCTCTGCGCGGCTTGGTCATCAGGCTCACGGCGGACGCTATCACCAGGTTCGTCGAAAAGGCCCAGATAGCAGTCCAGAAATTTTGCGCCATCTCGCTCGGATAGGTATGCACCACCGTAATCCACCCGCCATGAATGCCCGCCGCCGCATCCGCCGGCAGCGTCAATCCATGGTGAATCACCGCTGCCGTCGTTCCACTCAACAACCCGACGAACGCCCCATGCCCCGTCGAACGCTTCCAGAACATCCCCAGCAAAAACGTCGCAAACAAGGGCGCATTCACAAAACTGAACACCAGCTGCAGGGCGTCCATAATGTTGTTGAACGAAGTCGCCAGGTACGCCGCGCCGATCGACAAAAGAATGCCGCCGACCGTCGCCACCCTGCCCATCCACAGGTAGTGGGCATCGTTTGCGTCCTTTTTGATGTACGACTGGTACAGGTCATAGGTCCATACCGTATTAAATGCCGTCACATTCCCCGCCATCCCGGACATGAAACTAGCCAGCAGCGCCGTCAACCCCAGCCCCAGGATGCCGGTCGGAAAGTAGTGCAGCAGCATATTCGGAATGGCCAGGTCATAATTCAAAACGGGTGTCCCGTTCTTGTCAGTGACGATCTTCCCATTCACCGGATCGACCTTGGCCGGGATCAAACCACGTCCCGCATCGGCCGCCGCAATCTGCTGCTGCGAAGCGTTCGCCGCCAGGTGCTGCGTCATCTTTGGCACACTGATCGCGATCAGCCCGGGCAGGATCACCAGGAATGGAAAAAACATCTTCGGCACCGCCGCAATCAAAGGCACCCGCCGCGCCGACTCTTCCGAATCCGCCGCCATCGCGCGCTGGATCACCAGGAAATCCGTGCACCAGTAGCCAAAGCTCAGCACAAATCCGAGTCCCATCGTCAGCGAAAACCACTCCACCCCCAGCGGATTCGTATGCGGACTGGAAAGCCCCCGCCACGAATGCGTATACGCCGGCCCCAGCGTCTGCTTGATCCCCTGCCAGCCACCAACATTGCGCAGCCCCACGAATACCAGCGGCGCGAACCCGGCCACGATCAGGAAGAACTGCAGCACCTCGTTGTAGATCGCGCTCGTCAATCCGCCAAGGAAGATATATCCCAGCACAATCACCGCCGACAGCAGGATCGATACATGAAAGATCCAGCTCAATGGCAATCCAAGCGCCAGAAATATCCCGTCAAACATGTGCAGGCTCTGGATCAGCAGCGCCATCGCATACATCGAAATCCCGGACGAAAACACCGTCATGATCGCGAATGACACCGCATTCACAGCTCGCGTCTTCTCATCAAAACGCAGTCTTAAAAATTCCGGGACCGACCGCGCCCGCGATCCGTAATAGAACGGCATCATGAAAATACCGACAAACACCATCGCCGGAATCGCGCCGATCCAGTAAAACTGGCTGGTAATGATCCCGTATTTGGCGCCCGAAGCGCCCATGCCAATCACTTCCTGCGCACCCAGGTTCGCGGAAATGAACGCCAGTCCGCAGATCCATGCAGGAATGGAACGGCCCGCCAGGAAAAAGTCATTGCTGGTACGCATATAGCGCTTCAGCGCAAAGCCTATTCCCAGCACGAAAGCGAAGTAGACCAGCATGATCAGCCAGTCGATGATTGTCAGGTGCACGATTTCCCTATTCTACGGTCGAAATTTCGGTATCTCGATCGGTTACTTACTGGGTCCACTTCGCATGCGGGACTGCCCCAAGCAATGTAACCGCTTTCCTCCCTTCTTGCAAATCCGGAGCCGA
>CAZZXL010000255.1:0-5480 GCA_964658035.1 uncultured Acetobacteraceae bacterium | reverse complement strand
TTGGTACGCGCGCGATGAGTGCCCTTCGCCGCATCATTGGCTTCGAGCAGTGCCTGCGAAAGCTTGAAGGCAACGCCGGCGCCGCAGATGTATTTGCATACGTAACCGCAGCCATGCTGATTTGGATTAAGAATGGCGAGCGCGCGTGGCAAAGGCGCCGAGGCATCCGGCAGATGATGGTCGGTGACGATCAGGTCGATGCCCAGCCGCTCGGCTTCTTCGGCAGCGGCATGGGAACGGATGCCGGTATCGACGCTGATGACCAGCCGGACGCCTTCAGCCGCGGTGCGCGAAAGTATCTCTGCCTGCATGCCATAACCATCGCGCAGGCGGTGCGGAATATGGAAACGTACCGTCCCGCCCAGCATCTCAATAGCGGTCTTGAGCAGGACGATCGCAGTGGTGCCGTCGACGTCGTAGTCGCCATAGATGAGGATGGGCTCTTGCGCAGAGATGGCGCCCTGAATGCGGCTTACAGCTTCGCGCATGCCGAGCATGGTGTAAGGATCAGCGAGATGATCAATGGTGGGCGAAAGGAACGCTGCCGCATCTTCGCTGCTCTGAACGCCGCGGGCGATGAGAAGTCCGGCAAGTGTCAGCGGAATTTGTGTCTTGGCAGCGAGAGTCTCAGCAGCTTTGACGTCGACGACCTGCACCTCCCATCGAAGGTAGCGGGAGGTGGCAGGTGCTGTTCGAGAAGCGTCCCCGATGACAGAAGACGGTGTCGTCACGCGGAAACTATTCTTCCTCTGTGCCGTCGTCGACTACGATGCCGCCGAGGCCTGCTGTATCCAGCAGGTGCTGATAGCGCTCGTACCACTCAGTGGCGCTTTCATGTAGAAACATGACGCCCTGGTAGGAAAAGCCCAACTGGACAAAACCGGTCTTGCCGACATAGTTGACCAGGTACTCGGCCTCTTCCAGTTCAGAGGATTCGGGATCAGGGAAGGGTGTGTCGCGCAGGTCTTCCAGCAGCTCTTCGACATCATCTTTTTCAAGCGTGATATCGCTCATGGTGATGAAGGGGACGGCGGCCACTTTTGCCATTTCGACAAAATCCTTCCAGCTGTCCGGGTTCTCTTCGTCTTCCCATAGGACGGAAGGCACGTCTTCCGTTACAAAGCCGGGCAGTCGGCGAATGCCGTGACCTTCGATGAAGGCCACCATATCGTCTTTCAATGAATGGAGGGTGTCAGGTTGCATGAACCTTCATTGTCGCAGATTGGTAGCTGCACGCGGCAGAAAGGCGTGGAAAACCGGTACGGGCGCAGGCGAGCCGGCTAATCTAACATGGTAGACAGCATGGTAAAAGGCATGGCGGGTAAGCAAAGGAGCTGATTTGCCCAAGTTTGAACGGCACGTATTTATCTGCACCAACCAGCGGGACGCGTCGGCGCCACGCGGCAGCTGCACCCATGACGGCAAGGGTGAACTGCATGGATTGTTCAAGGAGAAAATGGCCGCGGCCGGGCTCAAGAATTCCGTCCGCGCGAATAAGGCCGGCTGCCTAGAGCAGTGCGAGCATGGACCGGTAGTCGTGGTCTATCCCGAACAGGTCTGGTACGGGTTTGTGCAGCCGGCGGACGTGGAAGAAATTGTTCGCGAGCACCTGGTGGGCGGAGACCCGGTTGAGCGCCTGGTACTCCCGGATAGCTGTTTGAATACAGCAACTTGCCAGCATAAGCCGAGATCGAAGGTGACGGCTGTGAGCGAGCATGGAGCGGCCGGGTCTCCCGAGGATGTTGCCCTGTCCGGTGTGCTATAGTCCGAAAGAACCTAGATGATTTTTTCGAATGAGTACGTCGGCTATCTGGCGAAGCAAACCGTCCGCCAACTGATCGAAGCAAAAGTTATCCGCACCGATAAACCGCTGAAGCTGAATGAGCGTGTGGCTGCCGGGCTGCTGGATGAATTGAAGCTTGAAGACCGTATCAACGAAGAAGTGCGCATGATTCTCGAGGCCTATCAGGACGAGATGCATCGTACTGGCGCGCAGTATGCGGACATGTTCAAGAAGGTGAAGAACGAGTTGGCGAAGAAGTACAAGGCGGTCCTGTGAGAATCAGCCGCGATAAGTTGAATAAGCTGGCACATACAATTGCCGACACGCTTGCCGAGACGGATGAATGCGAGTTCCTGGAAGACCGGAATACCATCCGCCAGGAAGCGCGAAAGGCCCTTGAAAAGCTGCTGATGGAAGAGCTGAGAATCGACACAGCAGCCCGGTTGAAGATTTCATCGCAGCGGAAGATCATCATGGAAGGTTCGCAAGAATGGGACATTCTGTACCGCAAGTACTATAACGACGAAGTGAAGAAGCTGGGCATTTAGAGCCGACGTGTCGTTCGAGATAGTTGCTCCAGCTGCATGTTATTCTGTAGTTCGTGGCGCTATGGTGTAACTGGTTAACACGTCGCCCTCTCAAGGCGAAGAGTTCGGGTTCGAGCCCCGATAGCGCTACCAATAACCCCATCAAATGAACGGTTTCTCTGCTCTGATCCATAGTGTCTCGGGTGGCCTATCTTCCTGGTGGCACTTTGGTGGCGCTTTCGTTGACTTCGTGGTCGATTCACTTAGACGTTTTTAGAATTTAAATCCCTCTCAATGCTTAAGAAGGCTTCGTGATACTTTCTAGCCCCGGAAGTGGATGCGGCTAGCTTTTAGGATTTCATACAAGCCTCTGTTCCTTGTGAGCGCCACCCTACTGGCGATCACCGCGTGCCTCGTTAACGTGGTGATCACTTTCTCCCGCTCTAAAATTACCACCGACAATGTGAATTGTCGTGGGTTATCCTGATTTAGGACCAACGCGCTCGTTTTAGCCGATTTTTCGCCTGCAGGGCAGGGAACTGAGCCTTTCGCGCTCACCGACGCCCAGATTCGGCTGCGCCAGGTGGTTCTGGACTCGGTGAAGTCCCGGAACTCGAAGCGGAACTATGGCAGGCACTCGACTCGCTCTTCCGCTTCTGTGCCAGCCAACCTCTCTATAGGATAGGGATGACTCGCCTGGAAGGTTTCGATGGACGGTCTTTCGCCCTCGACCATCAATGTCCGGCTGTCGGCAGTGCGGAAACTGATCTCGGAAGCCCGGAAGATGGGACGGCTGACCCAGGAAGATGCCGCCAACCTGGCGGATGTCCCGAATATCGTCCAGAAGGGAACCCGGATGGGGAACTGGCTGACCCGGAGCAGGCGAGAGAGATCTTGCGCGTGCCAAACCGGAAGACCAACAGGGCAAACGGGATTACGTCGTGCTGGGACTGCTGGTCGGCTGCGCCCTCCGCCGGCAGGAACTTGCATCCTTGAAAATTGAAGACATCCAGGAGCGAGAGAACCGCTGGGTGATCGTCGACATGGTCGGCAAGGGAAAACGGCTGCGGACCGTCGCCGTCCCGGTCTGGATCAAGAAGGGAATTGAAGAGTGGAAGCTTGCGGCCGGGATCAACGAGGGTCCACTGCTGCGGACCGTCGCCGTCCCGGTCTGGATCAAGAAGGGAATTGAAGAGTGGAAGCTTGCGGCCGGGATCAACGAGGGTCCACTGCTGCGGAAGGTTAACAAGGCGGACAAGGTCCATGGCGAATCCCTGACCGGCTGGGGTGTTTGGAAGATTGTGGAGCATTCAGCGAAGGAGATTGGGATTGAGCACTTCGGCGCGCATGACCTCCGGCGCACCTGTGCGAAGCTTTGTCGGAAGGCCGGTGGGGATCTCGAGCAGATCAAGTTCCTGCTCGGCCACTCTTCTATCCAGACGACGGAAAGGTACCTTGGGTCGGAACAGGAGATTATGGTTGCGGTGAATGACAATCTCGGATTGTAGATAGACCGCTTCTATGTGCGACGGCAATCTATAGGTTCGACATACTAAAAGAGTTGTGATGGTTAAATTAGACCCCGCACTGACGCCTGAGGGCTCCCGTGAACTGCTGAACGAAATTCGGAGCCTGATCGAAGATGCCCGCCGGCATATTACGGTGGCTGTCAATGCCAGCCTGACCGCGCTTTACTGGCGAATTGGGAACCGAATCCGGAGCGAAACACTGGGAAGCGGGCGTGCCACCTACGGAGAGAAGATTGTCGCCACGCTGTCGCGACAATTGGTCGCAGACTTCGGACGAGGCTTCGAACCAAAGAATCTTCACAGGATGATGCAATTTGCGGGCGGCAATTAAGCTGGTCCCACTTTCGGGAACTTCTACCTCTCAACAAGCCGCATCAACGTGTCTTCTACGCAGAAATGTGCCGAGTGTGCGCACACTCCATGAGCGGATCAACTCGATGCTCTATGAGCGCACAGCCCTTTCAAGAAAACCAGACGAGCTTATCAAGCAGGAACTAGCCGTTCTGCGTAGCCGTGGAGATGTGACGCCGGCAATGCTGCTGAAGGATCCTTACATCCTTGATTTCTTAGGGCTGAATGATCGATTCCTGGAACGTGATTTAGAAGATGCCATCCTGCGCGAACTCGAGACCTTCTTTCTTGAGTTGCGTTCCGGATTTTCACTTGTATCACGCCAGAAAACGCATTCAACTCGATGGGGACGACTTTTACATTGACCTGCTTTTCTACGATCGCAAGTTGAAGCGTCTCGTTGTCGTTGAATTGAAGCAAGAACCCTTCAAGGCAGAGCATAAAGGACAGATGGAGCTGTACCTTCGTTGGCTAACTAAACACGAAGTAGAGCCAGGAGAACAAGGGCCTATAGGCCTTATTTTATGCGCCGGCACCGATCGAAGTTCAGCCTTACTTGATAGCTAAACTGTTCAATCTATGTAAGATAACGTCTTTATCAGATGTAAACTAAAAACTTGACCGTCCCCTAATGTGGGATCCGCCATGTAAACTTTTGTTCCGAATGTTTCGGACGTTTCGTTTATTTCGATTCTTATTGCAGAAGGGGAGGTACTGATAATGCTTAGCGCGCCAGTCACATTGCCAGAATCAGAAGAACAACAGATTCGGGAACTTAGCCGAATGCTGCAGCTAGGAACTCCTGCGCTTATAGGACCTGGGAATGAAAGGGTTGATCTCCCAGAGAGCGTGTACCACATCCTCAAAGATGTGGTGCGGTATATGAAGGCCGGGCGAGCGGTAACGCTTGTTCCACAGAAGCAACAGATGACAACACAGGCTGCCGCGAACATGCTTGGCTTTTCGCGGCCGCACCTGATCAAGCTTTTGGAAGCTGGGAATATCCCGTTCCAAAAGGTAGGACAGCATCGGAGAGTGCTTCTAAAGGACATTATGGATTTTCAAAAGAAGAGAGACTCTGCGCGACGGCAAGCGTTGGATGCCTTAGCTCGTTCTGAATTTGAGCAGGGCGCATATGAAGGGACCGGCATTCCCGATGGAGGAAGCGACGAATGAGGTCGGATTATCCCGCCATACTTGACGCGTGTGTCCTTCTGCCAATGCCCTTGGCGGGACTGATCTTCCCCCGAAAAAGTGGACGGGTTAAGCTACTTTTCGTTCCATGTCAGC
>CAZZXL010000254.1:0-5491 GCA_964658035.1 uncultured Acetobacteraceae bacterium | reverse complement strand
ACAGACCTCTACTTGTTGTCTTGAGAATTATTATTTGTCGTATATGTTTGGGCGGCTCTGGTGCAAAGTTTTCGATGCTCTCAGATTGTTTAGCGGCGGGGTTTTCCGATCAAGCCGCGAGCACTGCTTCCAGAGTACGGGCGCAGCGTGGTCTTTGAGGCGGAGACGACTAAGGGAGAATTGCCCTTTGTGAATACGACGAAGCAGTTCCACTCCGGCTATTGTGATGGCGGCAGAAGAGAAGCTCTTGAATCCAAGCATGGGGCGAGTTCTGGACTTGATACCGCGATGATCCTGTTCGATCAGGTTGTTTAGATACTTCGACGATCGCAAATGCGTGCGTCTTGGAAGCAGACCGTCGGCCTTCATTTCGCGCACCGCGCGATGAGTAGCGGTGTAGCCGTCCAGAGTAATGCTGCGGCGGTTGACCCTCATGTCGAATCGCCCTCTGAAAGAAGGCCTTGGCTGCTGCCACGTCCCGACCCTTGCTGAGCCGAAAGTCAACAGTCTCGCCAGCCTTGTCCACGGCTCGATACGGGTAAGTCCACGCGCCACGTACCTTGCTATAAGTTTCGTCCACTCGCCAGGAATCTGCCAACAGGCTACCAGTCAGGTGTACGTGAGCCGCCGGCGGGTCAGATTATCATTCGGGGTTTAAACCACCAATAAGTCCGCCTTGTACCTGTGCGCCACTGAAGTCTCCACCACCCCGAGCTTCAGGTCAACGAAAAGCCTTCTCATCCTCAGGTGCGGCCGCATCGCGGCCATCGATGATTATCATGCGTCACACTGGTGAGAACGGGATCGTTGGCTGCGCACTTCTGACCGGGGGTGAAACGAGCGCTTCAATGAGTACAAGCTCGGTGACGATCACCTGACCTGTAGTTGTATGGCTAACCGGTACACTCGCCGCTAGTCTTGTCCGGGTATAGGGTGAGCTTAAAACTCCTGATAAGCCTACAAGCGCTCATCTGATCTGCAATCCCTATTCCCATTGGTGTCTTGTTTTGAGATGTTTGCTATATTTCACAATCGCCAGTTGTCTGAGCTTTGGGTCCCTGATGTTGACAGGGACTGCACAGGAGCCAGAGCAACCCTTGATTTCAACCGAGCGCCCAACAGTGGGCAGTTCGCCAGAACTCGTTCCAGCTCGCAGCTTGCAGATCGAAAATGGTATCGGCGCAAGCTTTCAGCGAAACCAATTCGTAGGCGATCTTCCGGAATCACTTCTCCGTTTCGGCATTAAGGAACGCGTCGAGGCCCGGTTTCTCTTTGGAGATGAAATTTATCTGCGCTCGAATACTCCCCATCTCGCTTCTCTTCAGACCCTAGATCCCGCGTTCAGTTTCAAAATCGGCCTTGGAAAACCGACTACGCTTTATCCTCGTTCAGCCATCGCCAGTCTCAGTTTCCCCAGGGGCGGTCCAAGCTGGACATCTGGAAGCTACGATCCGGGTCTCGCCTTTATTTGGACGCAAGCCTTCAAGAGGGGTTGTTTCCTCAATGAAGTCGGCGGCGGGACCCTTACGACTCTGGGAGACGCAAGACGCATGGCATGGGCTCCGAGCGTGGCTGGCGGTCGAGCCATCTCACGTGCGATCACAGGATTTGCTGAATACGCACCGACCATCCTCGCCAATGGCACTTCGGAATACGTTGTGGACGGTGGTTTTGCCGTTGTCTTTCAAAAGCTCCACCAATTTGATGTACGGGCCGGCTACCTCAGCGATCCAGCCGGTTACCATACTCTCCTCTCGGTCGGTTACTCCATTCGGCGAGACGAAGTATTTAGGACTTTCCGCCACCCTTTTTAGGGTAAGCCTCGAAGCCCGTTTTCGGAAATAACGTCTCTGAACACCACAACGACCGGACGCCGTCTACCGCACGATGGAAGTGAATGCAAATGAGGAGCAAAAGATGACTATCAGTAAAAAGCTATATCTGGGATTCGGTGCCTCTCTTTTAATTACTCTCGTGATGGGAGCGGTCTCCATGCGTAACGTGGGCAGCCTCGGCGATTCGGTGTCGATACTGACGAACCGGACCTCGCGCTGTCTTTATCTAACGGGTATGGTCGATAACTTTTCCTCCGACACTTTGGCGCAGGTGCGTGGCGAGTTGCTGATGGCCCATCTGCACAAAGCGGACAAGGTTGAAGCGGCCTACAAGGCAGCAATGGATGACCTCGATCTGATCCAGAAATACAATAATGAGTTTCTCGAGATGTCCCATTCGGCAGAGCTAAAACAGAAAGCCGATAGTGGTATAGGACAAAAGATCGCAGCCGTGCGCGCCGGGGCTGAGTCCATACACAGCGACATTCAAAAGGGTGATCTCGCTTCCGCCGATGAACTGTTGCTGGGGGTAAGTTCTTTGATCGATACCTTTAGTTCCGCCGGTGACGACATCGCTCAGGGTGAATTGAAGTTGGCCAAGATGGAAGGGGACGAAGCCATGAGCATCATCAATCCGGCCCGTATCGGAAGCATATTCATGATCGTCCTCGCTTTCGGCGTAGGTGCTGGTGTCATCTGGGTCGTTCGAGGGATTAATTCTGTATTGCAGAACAGCATTTTAGAGTTGAATGATGGCGCTGAGCAGGTTGCCTCTGCCGCCGGTCAGGTTTCATCTTCGAGCCAGTCGCTGGCACAGGGGGCATCCGAACAGGCTGCCTCTTTGGAAGAGACGTCGGCTTCCTCTGAAGAGATCAACTCGATGGCCCGTAAAAACACGGACAACTCCCGTTCTACGGCTGAGTTGCTGGCCCGGTCGCAGGAGAAGGTTAACCTTGCGAATCGCTGCCTTCAGGACATGGTCATCTCTATGGATCTGATCACGGAGTCCAGCGGCAAGATCTCGAAGATCATCAAGGTGATCGATGAGATTGCGTTCCAGACGAATATCCTCGCCTTAAACGCTGCAGTTGAAGCGGCACGCGCAGGCGAGGCAGGTATGGGCTTCGCTGTCGTAGCGGACGAAGTGCGGAGCCTCGCGCAACGCAGCGCACAGGCCGCTAAAGACACCGCAACACTGATCGAGGACTCGATCACACGATCGAACGAGGGAAAATCGAAGGTAGACCAAGTTGCCCTTGCTATCCGTGACGTGACAGCAGATTCCGCGAAGGTAAAGGTGATGGTCGACGAAGTGAGCCTAGGGAGCGAAGAACAATCTCGCGGTATTGACCAAATCGGCCGAGCAATCATTCAGATGGAGCAGGTCACACAGACAAACGCGGCAACCGCCGAAGAGAGCGCCGCAGCGGCTGAGGAACTTAGCGCACAATCTGAGACATTGAAGGATGTTATCGGCCGGCTTCACATTATGGTTGGAGGCAGTGGCCATTCGACTGGAATGTCCCTTCGTTCTAGCGTTAGGACTGTTCCGCCGTCATCTCGGGCAATTCGTCCTCGCACGCCGCAACCGATGAAGAGTCTTGCCGTAAGCCATACCAAGACGAGTGTTCCTGCCAGAGCAAATGTTCAGGCAGCGAAGCCGACAGCGACACAGCTGGATTCGTTCCCGATGGAGGAAAGCTTCCAGTCCTTCTGAGCTGCTCAACTGTAAATTCGACAGTGCTCAGTGCGTCTCAGCTTTGGTTATACCGCCAGTCAAGCAAATAGATTCTCCTTTTACATGCCACTAGAGGCGACGCGACGTGTTGATGATGAATGATCATTTTCTTGCTCGACTCGATGATTTGCAACGCTACCTCACCCAGTTTCAATCGCTGTCGAAGAGGGCTCTCGGCTTCTCAGAGACGATCAGGACTGTTGTCTTGAGAATTATTTGTCGTAGATATTTGGGCGATATTCATTCTCGGTAGAACCTCCGACGCGGTTATGTCTGGCCGATGACGAGGCTTTCTCTGGCAGCGTCGACAATGTCGAGTGAGACGTTTTGAGCCTGATTGATTCGAACGACACGCTCGATCTGAGTGAGCAAGCGATTGAGTAACCGGAAATTGCCACCGGTCATGCGGATAATGGCAGCAAGGACCTCCGGAGTAAGAGGCGCATCGGGAAGCGCGACCCCAAGGGGGCATCCACCCTCCTCTGAGCAGTCTGTGGACCTCATCTGCTGCGAGCGGCCGAAACTCGTGCACAAATCCGATGCGCGAGTAGAACTGAGGAAAGCGGGCCATGCGCTTCTCGATTCCAGGCATGCCGATCAGAACGATACCGATCTCGCTCGTGTCGAAGATCGAGCGCACCTGCTCGAGGCTGTTCATCCCGAGGCGATCTGCTTCGTCGATGAGAATGAGTGTCGTTGGATCAGTGACAGCTCTCTTCCTGTCCTCGTATTGCTGAAAGACCTGGAAATACGTCGGCTCGAAGGGTGGACACCGTGAACCATCAAACTTCGAATCGTCCTCATACTCACGACGCCAGGCGTCGTCACGCCTTCGCAATTGATCGAGCACCTCTCTTGCCTCAGCCCGGAGCGGACGAGCAGAGATGCCGCACAAGGTTTCACGCGCTTGACGCAAGTCCGTGTCGACCCTGCCGGGCGTGTTGACGACGGGCGGAGTATACAAAACAGTATCGAGGGGCGGGTCTATCGAGACCACGGTCCAAGGGCTCAATCCAGAAATCTCGTCGCGCCGGCTGTATTGGGCAGCCGATAGGGTCTTGCCGATACCAGGCGCGCCAAAGCACAAACCAATGTAGCGATATTGCCTGCAGGCATCACAGAACTCGATGAATCGGCTGTACTCGAGTGTCTCGATGAAGTCGCAGCTATTCGTTGCGGTAGCGCTTGATCCTGACACGTGGGGTTTCGGCGACGGTTGGGCTTGCATGAACCTCCTCATCAACAGTGGTGGCGACCGATCCGCGCCTGAGCTCTAACAGTGTGTCTACGGTCTCACGCCGGTTCTGAAGAATGGCACGCAGAGTGCGACGGCGCTGGTTGCGAGCTTTGACGATCTCCCGGAGAGGGACCTCTTCCCCGGCAAGCTCTGCCGAAATCGCGCGGCAAAGAAATTTGTTTTGGTGGAAGATGCGGATCTCGCCCATGTCACGAGGATCGAAACGGATATTCACCTCCTCGCCAACATACGCAGCGAGAGTCAGCGAGACATAGCGCAGCTTGTGGAAGTGCACGCCGTCCTGGCGGACTCGACGCGACCGGGCCTCTTCCATCAGAAGGAGATCGAGTTGCTCCAGAGAATCCGGCATCCGGGGCAAAAAACCATCCTGCTCCCATCGCATCGCCGGAGAGGGTCGTCCCTCCGAAGCAGGTCTACGATGATAAACCTCAATCACAAACGTCCTGAAGAGCTTGTCGAGCTGCTCCAGTGTGTAGCTGGCTTTTTGGCGGCCTTTTCTTTTGTAACCGCTAAGGTCAGACAAAAACATCTCGTTTACAGTCCGGAAGAAGCGCTCGACTCGACCACGGCCTCGTGGCTCACCGGGAATGGAAAAGATCGGCCGCATCTTGAGCGCAGTGGCAACCTGCTCCAGGCGTTTCGACGTGAAGTCTGAGCCGT
>CAZZXL010000253.1:0-5799 GCA_964658035.1 uncultured Acetobacteraceae bacterium | reverse complement strand
GGCATCTTTAGAGCTGGCTTTTTCTTGGCGAAAACGCCAGTTGAAAGCGGTTCTCCGGCATACACCTACTGGAGAGCTGCTCTAACGCACAGGGCTCAACGCAATCTGGCAGCTAGCCAATAACCGCCTACTACGTTATGAGCAGCAAACTTTCGTTTCAGGAGAAACCACGAATGGCAGCAGAAGCAGCAAATACTTCATCCGCAAAACCCACAATTGTTCTGGTCCACGGCGTGTGGTGCGATGGCTCCGCATGGACTGAGGTCATCAAGGATTTAGGCCACCAGGGTTACGAAGTCCATGCCGCGCAGATCCCACTTACTTCCTTCGAAGAGGATGTCGCCGCCACGAAACGCGTGATCGACCACTTCGGCGGCCCGGTCATCCTGGTGGGGCATTCCTATGGTGGAGCGGTCATTTCGGAAGCAGGGAATGACGAGAGAGTATCAAAGCTCGTTTACATCACCGCCCTTGCCCCTGCAGCCGGTCAGCCCGTGGGAGCGTCGCTTGGCGAGAATCCTCCGGCCGCAAAGATTGAGATGAAGCCGGATGCCGAAGGCTTTATCTGGGCCGATGCGAAAGGCTTTGCAGACGCAATCGCCCATGACATCCACCGGGGCCTGGTGAATCTCGCGGTCGCCGTACAAAAGCCTTTCGCTGCCAAAGTGTTTGAAGCAACCGTGGCCGCACCGGCGTGGCAGTCAAAGCCTAGCTGGTATCTCGTCACTACAGAAGACCGCATCCTCAACCCGATCACGCAACGCGCCATGGCCAAACGGATCAACGCAAAAGTGCATGAGGTCGCTACCAGTCATCTGCCCATGGTTGCGAACGCGAAAGCTGTTGTGGACATCATTGTCGAAGCCGCTACCAGCTAAGATACTTCCACCACAGCGGAGGACCTCACGTCGATAGCGCGAGGGATACGAAGCAGTCGCAGTATGCGCGGTGAGCTGCGTACGGCGACTGCCGCATTTTAAAGGCAGTTGACCTACCGGAACGACCGCATGTAGTCCGCATCGACCTTCAACGCAGCCACCGGTTCCATATCAAACTGCTCCTGCTCCACGAAGATATGCTTCACCGCGGCCTTGTTGGCGGCTGCGAAGATCGGGTGGTAGTCAATCTTGCCCTGGCCTAATTCCGCTCCAGTCGGCGGCTTGGCTTCCGTGCCGCCTGCCGGCAGTTCCTTAAAGTCCTTCACGTGCAACATGGAAAACCGATCCGGATACTTACGCAGATAGTCGACCGGGTTTTTCCCGCCGACCATGACCCAGCCACAGTCAAGTTCCATCGTCACCTTCGCTGGATCGGTCAGCTTCAGCAGCTCGTCATACGGCACAACGCCGTCCTGTTCTACAAATTCCATCGTGTGGTTGTGATATCCGAAGTGCATCCCGGCCGCATGCACCTTCTCGCCAATCATGTTGAACTGCTCTGCATTCCAGCGCCAGTCTTCCATGGTGAACGCCCTGCTGCGTCCGGCGTAGCTCTTGTCTTTGGCTTGGTTAGGATTCTTGAAACCGGGGAATGAACAGATTAGATAACTCAAGCCGATCTTGTTGCCGAATTCGATAATCTGATCAAGCTGCGGATGCAGGGCGTCCCAGCCATAATGCGCACTCACGCAGTGCAGCCCCGCATGTTTCATCGCTGCGTTCACGGCTGTTGCATCGTGATTGTAAAAGCCCGCAGCTTCGACTTCCTGGTAGCCAAGTTTGCCCAGCTGGTCAAGCGTCCCTGCGTAATCCTTCGGCAGCTGTTCGCGCACCGAGTACAGCTGCAGTCCCAGCGGTAAACCAAGCGGTGTCGCAGAAGCCGTGCCCGTCTTGAACGCCACGGCGCTATAAGCCGCTGCGGCAGATGCATATTTCAGAAAGCTGCGTCTCGATTGCGAAGTCATTTCTTCCCTTTCTCTTTTGACTTTTTCGCGGAACAACAAGGCCACGCCTTCGCTAATTCGCTGGACTGGAGGCAGTGAACTCTGAGCAGCAAGGCTTCATGACAGGTTGAAACTCCATAAACTCGACGCGCGTCCCATCGGGATCGTAGAAGTTCGCCTGCCACTTGCCATCCTTGCCCATCTGCGGACCATCATGGCGCGGGCTCAACCGGTCGCCGCTGATCATGATCGTCATGGCCTGTTCCATGTTCGGCACACCCAGCGAAAAGTGGTTCAAGACGCCAAGCGTTCTCTGGTCGACATGATCCACAGGCGTATCGGAGCCATCGCCCACCATCATATATTCGAGCCAGTCATGACCATCCGGAACCTGCGCCGAAACCCAATCGAGCTTGGCCGGTTGCATCGCGCCATACCAGTAAGGCCTGAAGCCAAGCAGTTCCTTGTAAAAGGCATCTTCTTTTGCCTTGTCATGCACCAGAAACCCGGCATGGATCACGCGCGTGCTGATAGGTGCTGCCCCATCAGAATGGACAGTACCAGGTTGAACAAACTGTACCTTGTTGCCTTCCGGGTCTTTGCCCTCAAAATAAAGGCTGCCGTCGCTGCCATGCTTCAACTCCGAAACGCCGGCCGTTCCACGGGCCTTGAGAAACATCCGCATCGCCGTCGCATCATTCGTATTCAATGCAATGTGGTCCAGGCGACTGATGGTATGGTCCGCAGGCAATGGAAGCACCTCGGTATATTGCGTCGAACTGTAGTAGTAGCGAACGCCTTTAGACTCTTCGGGATCGTCGCCCTTCTTCGCGCCCAGAACCGCAACGTAAAAATGTTCAGCCGCTGCCGGATCGCTTGTGTAAACCGCCAGGTGCGAGATGCCCGTAATCTTGGGCCTCGCTTGCGTTTGCTGCGCATTGGCATTGCCAACCTGGCCAAACAGAGAAAGTACCGCGGCGACCAGTGTCGCGCGTTTCATGTCCAACATCTTCATACCAGCAACCTCGAGCCCCGTTCTCGATCCGCCAAAAGGCGTCATCGCACTGCCGCAACATTATTACAACGAATCAAGTGAGAAAGCGAAGCCCGGCCCCCGATTTTCTGCTCCACGCCCATCGCTGTTCAACGCATTTACAAAACACCTTGCATCCCACCATGCGTGGAGTGATTTTCAGGGCCCTATACAAGTTAGGGATTTTATCTTCGAGGTGTCTCTAGAGTGAGTGATCTGAAAGGTAAAGTAGCCATCATCACGGGCTCGGGGTCCGGAATCGGCCAGGGCATCGCCAAGCGCTTCGCCGCCGACGGGGCCAAAATCGTCGTCGATTACCTGGGAAGTTCTGCCGGCGCTGACGAAACTCTCAAGTTGATCCAGTCAGAAGGCTCCGAGGGTATAACCGTCAACGCCGACGTCACCAAGGCTGAAGACCGCGAGAGCCTCATCAACGCCGCCATTGAGAAGTTCGGAGCGATTGACATCCTCGTGAACAACGCCGGGTTGGAAAAGAAGGCGCCCTTCTGGGAAGTGGAGGAAAAGGATTACGACCAGGTCCTCAACGTGAACTTGAAGGGTCCCTTCTTTCTGACCCAGGTTTTTGTCAACAAACTACGTGAACTCAAGCGCAAAGGCACCGTCGTTAACATCAGTTCCGTGCACGAAGACATGGTGTTTCCAGGCTTCTCGACCTATTGCCTCAGTAAGGGAGCCTTGCGCATGTTCACGCGCGATCTTGCCGTCGAACTCGGCCCGTTCGGCATCACCATCAACAACGTCGCACCTGGCGCAGTAGAGACACCCATCAACAAGAGCCTTCTCGAAAACAAGCAGCAGATGGATGCATTGCTCAGGAACATTCCTCTGGGTCGCATGGGTACTGTCGCCGATGTCGGTGGCCTGGCGTCCTTTCTCGCCTCCGAGGATGCTGCCTACATCACCGGCTCCACTTTCATGATTGACGGTGGTCTAATCCGCAATTACCACGAACAATAGGCTGGAGCCGTGAATATTGAAGATTACGCCGTCATGGGGGACTGCGAAATTTCCGCATCTGGTTGCACCGGTGTCCATTCTTCATGGCAGCTTTCGTATCGCAGCCTCAGCATCCAGGTGGAGCAGATCAATTCGGTGTCGCAGCCGCCTCCGAGGAGTTTTGCCGGGAGGTCGGATCCGGCACCCAGGTTTATCATTCAGATGAAAATGACGTCGAAAAGCGGCGAGTCGGCGTCTTTCCGCAGGCTTTCTCGCCTTTCGCCTCATCGGCTCATCGTACGCGATTAGCCTAGATGCTTAGTCGACATGCTAGGCTAAGCAAGTTAGTTCAAGTCAGTCGAGCACTCCCTTCTCGGCGGCAGCTTCACGATGAACCACAAAGACCCCTTCAATCGCTTAATTGCTGCACAGGCTAAAATCGAAAACCTTCCGCTTCTCAGCGCCGATACCGCGTTCGACCAGTTTCCCATCGAGCGTATCTGGTAGGCCGAAAACGACACTGCGCGTGCTCCAATCATCGCGAATGTGTTAGTGTCCGAATCGGCATCCTACACCGGGAGATCTTAACTATCGATGGCGATCGCAGGCGGCGCAAAACAGGAATACACAGTCGATGCATCCGGCAGTAACACCAGCCGGGCGCTTGCCATGGTCACCATGCTCTTCTTCATCTGGGGCTTTCTCACCTCGCTGAATGACATCCTGGTGCCTCACCTGCAGGACATTTTCAATCTCAGCTACTTCCAGTCCGGCCTGATCCAGTTCGCCTTCTTTTCTGCTTACTTCATCTTTTCGATTCCAGCCGGCAAGGTAGTCGAAACTATCGGTTACAAGAAGACAATGGTGGCCGGGCTGCTGGTCATGGCCGCGAGCGCCTTCCTTTTTCTTCCCGCCTCGGCCGTACCGTCCTATCCGTTCTTCCTCGGCGCCATGATTGTTCTGGCCGCCGGCGTAACTGCACTGCAAGTTGCCGCGAACCCGTATGTTTCCGTGCTTGGTCCGCCCAGCACTGCTTCCAGCCGACTGAACCTGACACAGGCCTTCAACTCGCTCGGCACCACGCTTGCACCTTTTTTTGGCAGCTACCTGATTCTGCGTGGTGTGAACATCAGCCCGGAGACGCTAAAGACGTTCTCCGCTGCAAAGCTGCTTGCGTATCACCAGCATGAAGCCTCGACTGTCCGTTTTCCCTATATCGGTATTGGCCTGACGCTGATACTGGTGGCAGCGGCAATCGCAATGTTTAAGTTGCCCCGCATCCAGACAACGCAGGAATTTCGCCCCATGGGCAACAGCAACAATCCCCTGGGCAGCGTGCTGCAACACCGGAACCTGGTCCTCGGTGTTGTCGCCATTTTCCTGTATGTCGGCGCAGAGGTCGCTATCGGCAGCTACCTTATCAAGTATTTTGTTCAGCCGGATACCGGCAATCTCTCCATCAAAACGGCCGCGAACTACGTAGCTTTCTACTGGGGCGGAGCCATGATTGGCCGCTTCATCGGAGCCGGCGTGCTGCAGCGGGTAAAAGCCGGCACAGCTGTCGGCTTTGTTTCCATCGCGGCCTTTGTGCTCACCATCATCTCCATCCTCAGCTTCGGTAGTCTTGCCGTGTGGAGCATCCTGCTGGTCGGCCTCTTCAACTCCATCATGTTCCCCAGCATCTTCACCCTCGGTATTGCCGGCCTCGGCCCCCTGACTGGTAAAGGCTCAGGCCTGCTGGTCATGGGCATTGTTGGAGGCGCAATCATTCCTCTCGCCGAAGGCAAAGCCGCTGACATGATTGGCCTGCATCATGCCTTCATCATTCCCGCGCTCTGCTACATCTTCATTGCCTATTACGGCTTTATCGGATCACGCCCAACCGGCAGCCAGCAGAAGCTGGTCGCTGTTCCTGAATAGGTCCGGG
>CAZZXL010000252.1:0-5852 GCA_964658035.1 uncultured Acetobacteraceae bacterium | reverse complement strand
GGCGTATTTCGAGCGTATTGAGGCAATGGGAGGGATGTTGCGTGCGATCGAACGCGGCTGGGTACAGACGCAGATCCAGGATGCTGCATATGCCTATCAGCGGGCGGTCGAGCAGGGTGAGCAGATCGTTGTCGGCGTGAACAAGTACAGCCGGGAAAACGAGCCAGGGGTGCCGCTGCAGAGAACAGACCCTACCCTGGAGCGGCGCCAGGTCGAACGACTGCAAGCATTGCGCGCGCGCCGGGACACGGCAGCATGGCGGAAGGGGCTTGATCGCGTGACGGCTGCAGCCAGGGAAGGGACCAACCTGATGCCTGCCATCCTGTTCGCGGTTGAGAACTACGCGACGGTGGGAGAAATCGCGAACGGGATGCGGGGTGTGTTCGGTGAATATCGCGAGAGCGTTGTCGTCTGACCGTGTCGCTGCGGCCTGGCAGAACAAAGCACCAGGCCGAATACCAGCTGCTAAAGACTTGTAATGCTTCATCACTCGGCTTCCGGGCGTAACGGGCCAGAGCAAATTACCTGAAGGTGTCGAGCGAAGATACGACGAGCAGGGACTTTTTCGCCAAGAAAAGACCAACCTGTATCCAGTCAGAACCACCATAGCATCGGGTAATTTGCTCTAAGCTGCGGTCAGACAAGCCAGGTCTGCAGCGACTCTTTCGACGACCTGCTGCCAGCTTTCATGATTCTTCCGGCGGAAGAGCCTGACGGACGGATACCAGGGAGTCGTTTCCTGGTTGAGTCCCCAGCGCCAGTCTGGAATCAGGGGAAGTATCAGCCATACCGGCTTTCCCATGGAAGCTGCAAGATGCGCGACGGCCGTATCCACGGAGATGACCAGGTCAAGCCCGGCTATGATGCGGGCAGTGTCAGCAAAGTCTTTACACAGGGCGCAATCGTCTGCCAGGCCGAAAGGCGGCTCGGAGCCGCGTAACGAGGCAGCAGCTTTCCCCTTCTGCAAAGAGACGAACCTTACCGACCTGATGGAGAACAGGGGCGCCAGGTCCTCCAGCAGCAACGAGCGCAGCCGGTTACGCGCGTGAAGAGGGTTGCCTGCCCATGCCACTCCGACTCTGGGCAAGGCCTGCCCGGCCAGGCTCATGGGGACTGACTCAGGAAGCAATGCCGAGTCAAGAGCCCAGGCATAGGTAAAGGGCGGGGGCAGGTTGGTGAGAGCTGTTCCAAGAAGAAGTGGCAGGCTCATGAGCGGGCAGTGGCAGCCAAATGCCGGCAGTTGCTCCTGCTGGCGGAGGCAGAGATGGACGCCGGGAGCATCCTTGAAGAGATGCCACAACTCGGGCTGTACTTCGAGAACCACGCGGCCACCGCGGGCGACTACCAGCGGGATAAAGCGGGCGAACTGCAGGGTGTCCCCGATGCCCTGCTCCGCATGCAGGAAGATCACAGCACCATCCAGTGCTTCTCCGGTCCAGAGAGGCTGTGGAAACTGGCGTCGAGGTGAGGTGAAACCCGTCCATTGCCAGCGCCACGCGTATTCCTGCCAGCCTCGCTCGTACTGGCCGTACAGCAACAAGGCAGTACCCAGGTTCCAATGGGCAGATGCCGAAGAAGGCCCTTCGTCCACCAGTTCCTGCAGGGATTGAAGAGCGGTGTGGTCACCCCGGAAGGCCAGTGCCAGAGCCAAATTGCTGCGAATCTCCCGATTGCCTGGGGCACAGGCTAGGGCTAGCCGGTAAGACGCGATAGCGGCGTCTGCATCGCCCGTGGCTTCTTCCGCATTCCCTCGATTCTGGTAGGCCTTGCCGTAGCTGGGCTGTAGAACAATGCTCCGGTTGTAGCTCTGGATAGCTGCCGCGTTTTTACCTGAAGAAGCCAGCGTTGTGCCCAGGTTGAAGTGTGCCTCGGCGTAGGCAGGACTGATCGCGAGTGCGCGTTCAAAGGCGAGCATGGCCTCCGTATGCCGCCCCATGTCATGCAGCGTGGATCCGAGGTTGTTGTGTGCGTCCGCCTCCAATGGCGAGAGTTTGATTGCCTGTTGGTAGCAGCTTACCGCTGCCGGCAACTGCTGCTGGTGATGAAGCAGGTTGCCCAGGTTGAAATAGGCATCCGCATTTCCGGGAGCAATCGCAATAGCTCCGCGGTAGGCGGCTTCTGCCTGTCGGTGTGAGCCGATTCGTTTCAGGATGTTCCCAAGATCGTTGTAATAGGAGATCTGCTGCGGATTGACCTGGATGGCCTTGCCAATGAGCTTCACTGCCAGCAAAGGGTCGCCGTGGTCACTGGCAAGGATGCCGAGAAGATGCAGCGCACCGGCATGCAGGGGGTCTTGCTGGAGGATGCTTTGACAAAGTTCTCCGGCCTCTGCCAATTTCCCGAGATGGTGAAGAGCATTTGCTTCGGTGAATGCGTGGAGAAGGGCTGGCAAGGAGACCTCTTCGGCGTCTGCCGGCGTCTCTAGTGATCATCGAAGGAATTTGCCGGTGGATGAGGGCAAACGGGAGCAGGAATGGCCCTTGATTCCTGTTTCGGGAGGGTGGTCCGGGATTGTGATCGAGGCTAAGTTAATTTCAAGCTAGCGCGGTTACCTGGAGACTGGACCTAGGATGGCAGGACGGTTCTGGAAATGGGCAACAGAAAAGGACGGCCGGAGCCGTCCTTTTCTGTGTAGTTCGTTGCGACTACAGAGCCTGTACGTTCTCTGCCTGCCAGCCCTTGGGGCCTTTGGTGACATTGAACTGAACGCGCTGACCTTCCTGAAGTGTGCGGAAGCCATTCGACTGAATTGCCGTGTGGTGAACGAATACGTCCTCACCGTTCTCGCGGCTCAGAAACCCAAAACCCTTTGCATCATTGAACCACTTAACTGTTCCCTGTTCCATTGTTGTTCATTTCCTTAAATCAAGATGACGCTGAATTAGACTGGGCCATCTGCAAGTACTGTGAACTGAAGTACGGGACTAGCAAAGGAACCAAAAATCGTCTTCTACGTTGAAACAAGACTAGCAAGGATGGCGATGGTTTGCACGTTTAAAGTGCCAAAGTAACAACAATTTGGATTACTACCGGGTCGGCACCTCTTTATTGCACCAATCGTTGTGCAGAACCTTCTTTCCAGGCAATCCTGCAAACGTACAGCGACGGGGCGAACCCTGCCGGTGCTAACCTGAGGAGTTCGGAATCCCTCAAAAAGGAACAAATCTCCTTGTCATCCCAGTTTCCACCACAAACGCTCCCGCTCCAGACGCCATCCGCCCTGCGAAAAACTGCCTTGAATGCTACCCATCGCGCCCACAAGGCGAAGATGGTGGATTTTGGCGGATGGGATATGCCGGTCGAGTATTCCGGCTTGATTGCCGAGCATATGGCGGTGCGCACCGGGGTGGGGCTGTTTGATGTAAGCCACATGGGCGATATCCAACTGCGCGGACCGGGATCACTGGCAGCGGTGCAGAAGATCTCAATGAATGACGCGTCAAAGCTCCAGACGGGACAGGCGCACTACTCGGCGATGCTGTATCCGAACGGCACGTTTGTAGATGACGTGATCGTGCACAAGTTCAGTGAGAATGATTATCTGCTGGTGATCAACGCGGGCACACGGGAGAAGGACGTGAGCTGGGTGCGCCAGAATGTGGGGGCGATGCACTCGGTGCATGTCTCGGATTACTCCGACTACTACACGCAGCTGGCCATCCAGGGTCCGAAGGCGGAGGCGACGCTGCAGAAGCTGACGGACAGGGACCTGTCCGGGATCAAGAACTACTGGTTTACGTGGGGCACGGTTTGCGGACTCCCGAATACGATGATTGCCCGCACCGGCTATACCGGTGAAGACGGGTTCGAGATTTATATTCCTTCCGATGAAGCGACCAGCGTGCGTGTCTGGAACGAAGTGCTGGCGGCGGGTGCGGAATCCGGCATCGTACCGTGCGGCCTGGGTGCACGGAATACGCTGCGGCTGGAAAGCGCGATGGCCCTGTATGGACATGAGATCTCAGATGACATCAACGTACTGGAAGCCGGGCTTGATCGCTATGCGAAGTTCGACAAGGGTCCGTTCGTTGGCTCGGAAGCATTGCTGGCCGTGAAGGCGGACGGCGGCCCCAAGCGCAGGCTGGTAGGTCTGGAGATGGTGGACCGCGGGATTGCGCGTGACGGTTACGGGATCAGGGACGCCGAGGGAAGGCAGCTTGGTTCAGTTGCGTCGGGCTCACCTGCTCCATTTTTGAAGAAGAACATTGCCATGGCGCATCTTCCCATGGAGTACCAGGCGCCGGGCAGCGAAGTAATGGTTGAAATTCGGGGCAACCTGGCGAAGGCCGTGGTGGTACCGCTGCCCTTCTACAAGCGCCCGAAGAAGACAACTGCGCAGTAGGAAAAGCAATGCCCTGACCCTGACAGGGGCAAAACTTTTTGCACCGGGACGAAAGCTGCCGGGGGCGTGAACTTACAATACGAGTGGAGAACGATTGCATGGCCTATCCGGCAAATTACCGTTACACGCGCGAACATGAGTGGATCGATATCGATGGCCAGCACGGCAAGATCGGTATTACGGATTACGCACAAAACTCACTTGGGGACATTGTGTATGTCGATCTGCCGAAGATTGGCTCGACCATTGAAAAAGGCAAGACTTTTGGCTCGGTCGAATCAGTGAAGGCGGTGTCTGACCTCTATGCACCTGTGACTGGTACAGTTACCGAAGTGAACGAGGAACTGGCGACGACGCCCGAGAAGATCAATACGGATGCGCACACGTCATGGATTCTGAAGGTTGAGTTGAGCGATCCGGCGCAGGTAAGCGAACTGCTGTCCGGCGAAGCGTACGAAACATTTGTCAAAGAAGAGACCCACTAGGTTGAAGCGCGGATTTTGGATTGGAGCGTTGCGCAGAAGATTTTCGTGCGGGCAGTTGAGGAGATGCAGATCTCTCCACTGCGCTTCGCTTCCGTCGAGATCCAAAGTGAGCGCAGTGCTTCGGTCGAGATGACACAGCGAGCGTGGTTCGCTTTCGAAAAGATGATGGGTAGCAGGAACAGAAGACGCTGGCTGTAGAGTCTGGCGACCGGAAGGAAGACGATGCGTTATTTGCCGAAGTCGGATGCAGAACGGAAGACCATGCTGGGAGAGATCGGCGTATCTTCCATCAATGATTTGTTTGCCAGTGTGCCGGCGGAGTATCGTCTGGAGCGCGATCTCGTGGTGCCGCGGCAGATGGGCGAATCGGAGATCGTTGACCACTTCAAGGCTGCGGCGGCAAGAAATGCGCTCGGGTACTCGAGCTTCCTGGGCGCCGGCGCGTATCGGCACTACAAGCCGGTGGTGATCGATGCGTTGGTGCAGCGCGGCGAATTTCTAACGTCGTATACGCCGTACCAGGCAGAGATTACGCAGGGTACGCTGCAGGCTATTTTTGAATTTCAGACGATGATCTGCGAACTGACCGGCATGGAGATTGCGAATGCTTCGATGTACGACGGTTCGACGGGGGCTGCTGAATCCGTGATGATGGCGGTGCGCGTGACGGGGCGAACGGAAGCGCTGGTCGCAAAGACCGTCCATCCGGAATATCGCGAAGTGTTGACGACGTATGCGCAACACCAGGGAATTACCAAGAACCTAGTCGGCTATGGTGAAGATGGACGGGTTGATCTGCAGGAACTAGAAGCGTCTGTTACGGAGAAGACTGCGTGCGTGCTGGTACAGTCCCCGAACTTCTTCGGCGTGGTGGAAGACATTCCGGCGATCGCGGAGATTGTTCACAAAAAGGGCGCGCTGTTGATTGTTTCGATTGCCGAGGCCATTTCTCTCGGCGCGATCCAGCCACCGAAAGAAGCGGATATTGTTTCGATGGAAGCGCAATCGTTCGGTGTGGCGATGAG
>CAZZXL010000251.1:0-5879 GCA_964658035.1 uncultured Acetobacteraceae bacterium | reverse complement strand
ATCGCTTTTACTCCGTCATCGCTTTCTGGCCCGGCGCCTCTTTTCCCAGGTACATTTCAAATTGTGCCAGGATGCGTTCATACAGATGGGTACGCGCTTCCGGGCCTGCAATCGAATGCGTCTTTCGTGGATACAGTTGCAGGTCATAAGGCAGGTCTGCTTCGATCAGCTTCTGGATATACTGGATGGCGTTCGCCATGTGGACGTTGTCGTCGCCTGTCCCTTGAACCAGCAGCAGGCGTCCTTTTAGATCCTTGGCAGTGTTCACGACAGAGTCATCCCGATAGCCGTCCTGATTCTCTGCCGGCAGACCCATGTACCGTTCGGTGTAGATGGAATCGTAATTGCGCCAGTCCGTCACCGGTGCTACCGATACGCCCGCCCGGAAACGGTCAGAATGGGACATGGCATACAGGGTAAACGTGCCGCCCCAGCTCCATCCCCACCAACCCAGCTGTTTAGGATTCAGTTCCTTATGCGAGGCGAGCACCTGGTCGACAGCGGCCAGCTGGTCCTCCAGTTGTACTGGCCCGAAATTGCGGTATGCCGCCTGCGCAAACTCACGCCCGCGTCCGCCCATGCCACGATTATCCACGTGCAGTACAGCGTAGCCATGCTGCGCCAGGATTTCGTCGAACAGCAGTCCACGGCCATTCCATTTATCAGCCACTACCTGCGCATGCGGACCACCGTAGGGATTCACGATTAATGGCACGCTGTCCTTCTTTGATTTACCGGGCGGCATCAGCAGGCTGGCATAAAGAGTTGTCTTGCTGTCGGCAGCTTTCAGTTCCAGGGCTTCCGGCTCAGACAACTCGTAGGCAGCCACGCTGGGCGAGATCCAGAACGTATCGCACGAAGTTTCGTTACGGCAGACGCTAACAGTCGGCGGCGCCAGGCTGGAAGATGCTTCATCTGAATAGAATTTGGCGTTTGGTGACATGACGACGTCATGCGAGCCTGGACTCTTCGTCACCCGGTGCTTGCCCGTGCCGTCCAGGTTCACTGACCATAACTGCTGCTGACGCGGATCACCTTCATTGGAGAGGTAGTAGACCGCCTTCGCCGGGACATCAATTCCCTTTATACTTTCCACTTCGAAGTCGCCGCTGGTGAGCTGCTTGGACAGCCTGGCTTCGCTGCTCAGAGGAGAGTTTTCGTCAAAAGTATACGCATAGATGTGCGTATGGCCATCGCGCCAACTTGGCCACAGAATGGTGTTGCCGTTGAAGGTGATGTCGTAGCCCTCGTCAAGGAACTTCTCATCAGATTCGCTCAGCGCTTCCTTGACCTGGCCATTCGTGGTGTCGGCAAAATAAAGATGGCGGTGCTTGTGGTCGCGCGCGAGCGTTTCGATCCACACTGTCTTCCCGTTGATCCAGCCGAAGCGCGGAATGTAATCATTGCCCACATCGAATGGCACCTTGAGCCAGCTGGTCTTACCGCTGGCGGCGTTCACGATGCCCACGCGCACCACTGGATTGGGGTCGCCCGGCTGCGGATAACGCTGCTGGTCAATCGCTGCGTGCGTCGGGATCCAGTCAGTGATCGGGTAGCTGGGGACCGCAGTTTCGTACATCTGCAGGTAAGCAATATTTTTGGAGTCTGGCGACCAGAAGTAATTGCTGCGCACCTCCAGTTCTTCTTCGTAGACCCAATCCACCTGGCCGTTTAAGACTGTCTCCTCTTTGCTCGTAGTCAGGGCAAAAGCCGGTACCTGCGGCTCCTGCAAGTGCCGCACATACAGGTTACGATCGCGGACGTAGCTCAACAGCTTGCCGTCGGGCGAAAACTTGGGGTCATCCCCGCTGCCGGAGCCGGTCTGCGCCACCTCGACTGCCGTTCCGTTCGCCAGCGTGTAATACCAGAGCTGGCCGTTCGCGTTGAAGAGCAGGTGCTTTGAATCCGGCACCCAGATATAGCTCGCCTGGCCGTAGCGCGCGCGATGATCCTGGTCCACCTCACTGCCGCCCTTCGCCGTCAGCACCGAAAGCTTGGCCTTGCTCACCAGGACGGAATACTGACCGGTTGAGCCGATGACTTGCATCAGGTCGCCATTGTCGGCGAAGTAGGTAAGGCGCGTGCCATCCGGGCTCCATACCAGGCCATCCGGCGGGGTGCTGGTAATGCCGCCGTTGGCAAAGATGTCTGGTATGGTGAGCGTCCTGTGCGTTGTTTTATTCGCGCCCTGCATGGCGGTGAAGGTCGCAACACCAAGCATTGCCGAGACGACGGACTTCAAGAAAAGGGAAGCGGACACGCAGGCATTCTCCGGGTAAGACAAGTTCAAATGGTGAGCAGACTTGGCAAGTCTACAGGAGCGACGGAGCCCTGTTTTCATGTGGCCGCGTGCTATTCTCCCTGCTATACAGAAGGGCTGGTTCTATGGAAGCAACCGTCGAAACACTCATCTGCCTTTCACAGGTGGACGAAGAAATCCTCAAGGCAGGCGCCGAACTGGCAGCCCTGCCGCGGCGCATTACCGACCTCGAAGAGCGTTTGCAGAAGCGTCAGAAAGAAGCCGCTGCTGCTGAACTAAAAGTAAAAGAAGAAGAAGCGACGCGTCGACGGCTGGAAAGCGATCTGAAAGACCAGCAGGCCAGGATCGAAAAGTTCAAGGCACAATCAGGCAGCGTGAAGAATAACGAACAGTTTCATGCGCTCCAGCATGAAATCACCTTTGCGGAAGCGGAAATACGGCGCATTGAGGATGCCGAACTTGCCTACATGGAGCGTGCGGAGACTGCCGAGGCCGCAGTAAAGAAAGCGCATGCGGAAGTTGCGGCGCAACAGGGACAGCTCGAAGCGGATCGCCGGCAGGTCGCTATCCTGATTGCCGAAAAGAAGCAGGAACTAGCCGGCATGAAACAGGAACAGGCCAGCCTGCGTGCTGCCATGGATGCTGATGTGCTGCGTACCTACGATCGTGTCGCCGCTTCGAAAAAGACCGGCTCGGCGCGGGCGACACATCAGAAGTGCTCCGCCTGCCAGATGCAACTGCGCGCCCAGGCCTGGAACAACGTTCGCTCCGGGGCCCTGCTCACTTGTGAAAGCTGCGGCCGCCTGCTTTATTTCAATGCGAAGCTGGAACCGCAGAGTGAAGGCGGCAATGGTGGTCTCTCGCGCAGTGCCTGAAAAGGCCGATTCTCGTGCCCCCCTTGCCGCTCGGATCGACGGCGAGACCGCATTGCTATTGAAGATCGCCGCGATGCCTGGAACCTTCCGCGCGATGGGCGAACGCATGCACGCAGTAATCATGCGGAGCGCGCCTTTGCTTCAACCCAGGGTTTGGTATGGCATGCCCGGGTATACGAAAGACGGGAAAACGATCTGCTTTTTCCGGGCTGATAAGAAGTACATGACCTTTGGGCTGACGCAGGAAGCGAACCTGAGCTGTGAACGGGATGCGCCGGATCAACTTATCGCATCCGCGTGGTACTTTAGCGGGCTGGATGATGCGACCGAGACTGCTCTTGCAACGATCATCCGCAGGATCGCTACCTGAGACGTCCACCTATGGTCCTCACGCGAAAGAGGCGGCCTCATTGAGGCCGCCTCTTTCGCATGCGCTTCTAGAAAAGACTACTGCTTGACCGCCGCCCCGCCGGTGTTCATGGTCTCGACCGGTACGCGTGTTCCGTTCTTCGGTGTAGAAAGCTGCGATGGCACAGCCTGACCGTTCAGCCGCACCGCTCCATTGCTCACCTGCCTCACCGTGGACATGGCCTGCGAAGCCTGCATCTGGTGCATGGTCACGATGATTGCGATAGCCGGTGTCGTTCCGGAGCAGCGATAGCTGTGTGGGGTGCTGGCATCGAAGTACACACCATCTCCCTGCGCCAGGATGTCCCGCTTATCCGAGTGACGGATCTCAAGTTCGCCGTCGAGGATATACAGGAATTCGAAGCCGGTATGCACATGCGGGCGTACTTCATGACCATCTTTTAATGGCACGAACTCTGCATAGTAAGGGTCAAGCTGGCGGTCGGGAACCATGTAGCCAAGGCTCTCAAAAAAGTAGGTAGGATCGTCGACGCCGGTTTGCGGTAACCGTACGCGCTCCTTCTTACGGTGAATGCGGAAGATGGTCTGGGGCTCGGATTCAAAGAAGTACGAAAGATCTTTACTGAAGACCATCGCGATCCGCGCCAGGTTGCGCAGGGTGGGCACCACCCGGCCGGTTTCCAGCTGGGAAAGAAAGCTCGCCGAGAGACCAGTGTGGCGTCCTAGTTCTACCAGGCCCATCGACTTCTTTAACCGCAAACGCTTGATGCGTTCACCGATGCGCTTGTCTGAAATCACGGCTTCCGCGCTCGCCTGGTCAACCTCGGTCGGAACAGTCTCCGCCGCCTTTGTTTCAATTTCCATGTTGGATCTCCTGAAGGGAAGTGACAGTGGGCGGCGTCTGCTGCCCTGATCATGTTTCTTTGTTTGTGTTCTCATAAATAGATGCAGGTAGATGAAAAACTGTTTTCCGTATCAACAATGTTTTTGATGCAGTCATGTATCGAACATTGACCGAGCTCAATTGGATAGATGCTTAGGCATGGCCTCTGAACGAGTTCTTATCACCGGCAGCACAGGACTTATCGGAAGAGCGCTTGCCCAGCAGCTTGCTCCCACGCATTCTATCGTCGCGATGCTGCGTACAGCGCCCGAAACCAGCCATGATTTACCACCCGGAGAAGCGGACGCTGTGCAGTGGCGGCCGGACAATACGGCGCAGCCACTGGTGCGTGACGCTGATCTTTCGCGGTTGGAAGGGTGTGATGCGGCAGTGCACCTGGCCGGAGCAAACCTTTCCGGCCACCGTTGGACCGCCGCGTACAAAAAAACGATTCGTGACAGTCGTATTGATTCGTCCCTTGCGCTGGTTCGGATACTTTCCCGTCTGCGGAAGCCGCCAAAGGTCCTGGTGTGTGCCAGTGCCATCGGTATTTACGGCGGCCGGGGTGACGAGTTATTAACGGAAGACTCTGCCAATGGCACCGGATTTCTGCCGCAGGTCTGCGAAGCCTGGGAGGCTTCCTCCGATGGGGCAAAGGCGATCGGCATCCGGGTTGTCCATCTTCGTTTTGGCGTTGTACTTACCCCGGATGGGGGCGCCATGACACAACTGCTCCCCGTATTCAAAGCAGCGCTCGGCGGTCGCCTGGGTGATGGACGCCAGTGGATGAGCTGGGTGACCCTTGCAGACGCCGCCCGCGCCATCGTCTTTGCGATCGAGAACGAACAGGCTGCAGGCCCCTTCAACGTGGTGGCTCCGAACCCGGTAACGAATGCGGAGTTCACCCACGCGCTTGCCGCTGAGGTCCATCGGCCGGCGCCATGGGTGGTTCCGGCATTCGCCCTGCGCCTGTTGTTCGGCCAGATGGCGGACGACACCTTGTTATCGAGCAGCCGCGTGCTACCCACCCGTCTCCAGGCCCTTGGCTTTACCTTCCTCGAACCCATCCTCGCGCCTGCACTGCACACCATGCTCTATCGATAAACTGCTGCGCGGCTAACGCGCTACCGCTATCCGCTACCTGCTAACCTGAATACCGAATGGATCACCCTGAACACCGTCAGGTCAGCACTCCTCGCCGGACGACCCTGCCCAAGCCTGTATCAGCTGTCGTGTGTCTTCTGTTGACCCTTGTGCCGGCGGGCTGCGGGGAACCCGGCTCACCGCAGCCGCCTTCGCTCAACCTGCCGCTTCCGGTTCGCAACCTCACCGCACAGCGTACCGGCGATACTGTGCATCTTGCCTGGACCAGTACCGACCGCACCACGGACCACACCCGGCCTTTGGGTCCTATCATCACCCGGATCTGTCGCGTTCAAGGCACAACCATCAGTGCGGTACCGGCCGGTGCCGCGGCCATACCAGGCGCCAA
>CAZZXL010000250.1:0-5939 GCA_964658035.1 uncultured Acetobacteraceae bacterium | reverse complement strand
TTTGTGAAGTATAGGAGTCACGATGCGGAGTTCCTCACATTTGCAGGATCACTGTAGTTTATCGAGCCGAGCCAGGGCTTGTCGCGCAGTTGCTGAAGTCGGATCTGCGCTCAAGGCTTTCTGAAACTCGCTTCTCGCCGATTGCTTGTCGTTGAGCTCGACCAAGAGGAGGCCCAAGTTGTAATGCGCTGATGCATACTCCGGTTTCAAACGAATGGCCTCTTCAAACTGACTACGAGCCTGGGTCGTCTCCCCCTGGTGCGCATACACGCTACCGAGCGTGTTGTGCGTCTCAGCGGCAGCAGGATTGATGGCGAGGGCTGTCTCCAATTGCTTCGCGCTTTCGTTCCAATCGCCCTGCATGGCTGCCAATGTTCCAAGGCCGTCATGCGCCTCATAGCTGTCAGGCAATTGCTGCAGCACCTGGTTGAATTCAGCAGTGGAACGGGCGTATTCATGCTCCTGCGCAAGTGTTTTAGCGAGCCATACCTCCGCCTTCGTGTATCCGGGCGAGATTGCCAGGCAGGCCCGCAACTCTCGGTCCGCGTCGTGAAATTGGTGTAGGTTGTAATGACTGAGGGCAGCATCGAGGTGAGCGATGGCATTCGCGGGGTCTGCCGCCAGTACAGTGTGAAAGGCTTCAAGGGCTTGGCTGTTCAGGCCCATCCTCTGCTCATTCAAGCCAAGGGTCAAACGAACATCAAGCAAGCCGCTGTCTTTAGCGAGGATGGAACTGAGCGCGGTATTGGCTTGATCTATCTGCCCGGCGGAAGCCAGCGAAATGGCGCGCCCGTATGCTTCGAAATCGGCAATCCTGTCTTTTGGATCCACGCGAGTTTGTGCAGCGGCAGGAGCAGTAGCATTGCCGGTCAGATAGCCGAGCGCATGCAGTTGCTCTATAGCTTCCGGACGAAGGGCGTTAACCGTTTCTGAAGTATGTGACTTATACATCCGCCTTAACTGGTTTAGTCGTTCCTGATAAGCAGCAGCGAGCGAAGCCCTGTGGCCATATAAATTGTCTGTCTCGCCTGGATCTTGGGTAAGATCATAAAACTCCGGGATTGGTGCTTCAATGTACTTGAAGTGACCCGAGCGCAGGCTTGCAAGAGCGCTCGCATCAAAATGCTTCTGAGAATAAATGCTCTCGCTGAAAACATCTCGCGGCGCTATGGCTGCGGCCAGCAGACTCTTGCCCTGCATGGCTTGCGGAATAGGTACGTTGACAGCTTCAAGAAGCGTCGGGGAAAGGTCCAGAAGGCTTGCCGGAGCATCAATCCGCTCTGGCAGCAGTGCCGTGCCTGCGGGCCAATGGAAGACGAGCGGTACATGCAGAGTGCTTTGATAAATGAAGAAGCCGTGCGTGCTCTCGCCGTGTTCCCCTAGTCCTTCTCCGTGGTCAGAAGTAAATACGACAAGAGTATTGTTCACCAATTCGTGAGAAGTTAGAAATTCCCAGAAATTACCGATGACTTGATCGACATAGTTCAACTCGCCACTGTAGCCTGCACCATATTTTGCTTGTTCCGTCGAGGACAGATTGTAGGGCGTGTGCAGATCATAGATGTGTAGGAAAAGAAAGAAAGGCCTGCTTCCGTTCGCGCTTAGCCATGCTTCGCCGGCTTGAGCGACTGCTTCACCTTTGCGCTTGATGTCTCCTGGATCGGTGTTGCCCCCATTCATAGGTGCGGCAGGACTGTTATAGGTATCGAAGCCCTGGTCAAGACCAAACCGATGATCGAGTACGAAACCGCCTAGAAATGCGGCGGTATGGTAACCGTGCAAGCGCAGTGTTCCTGCGAGCGTGACAGCTCCCGGAGCGAGTTGATCGCCGTTGTCCTGCACGCCGTTCACAAAAGGATACGTGGATGTCAGCGTCGATACATGGGACGGCAATGTAAGAGGAACTACCGAGCTGGCTTGCCCGAAGATGGTTCCGCCGCTGGCCAGCTTGTCGATGTTCCGCGTTGGCTGCGCGCCGGGAACGTAACAACTCAGATGATCGGCGCGCAAGGTATCGACGGAGATGAGAATGATATTTGGTGGCGGACGATCTGTGTTCCGCACCTGGTTGTGTTGCGCGGCTAGAGCAGGCAGATTGGCAAGACCCAACCAGGCATATGCGCCAAGCGCTCTAGCGAACCGGGATAGCAGTATTCTCAGCAAGAGTCTTCTAGTCCTTTCAGCAGATTAGCATGCAGCTACAGGGTAGTTATCGCAACGGGTTAACAGGCGTAACGGATGGATCGTAGCGTCCGTGACGAAGCTTAAATTCCTGCTTAACGCGCACATTTAGTCACGCACTTACTTCGCGAAGCCGAGGTTGGCGGCAGTAAGCCCGCCGTCAACATTCAACACACTGCCAGTCATAAACGAAGCTTCATCGGAGGCGAGAAAGAGTGCGGCATTCGCGACATCATCGGCGCACCCAAGTCGGCCGATGGGGTAAAGGGCAGAAAGCCGTCGTGCAAGGTCCGGGTCGCGGTTGAATAGCGGCTTCCAGATTTCGGTCACGATTGTGCCGGGACAAATGCAATTAATTCGGATTCCGTGTGGGGAGAATTCTCCCACCATCGATCGTGAAAGACCAAGGATGCCAGCCTTTACACCGCTGTAAACGTGGTCTTTTCCAAACCCCATCAGGGCGTTGACTGATGAGATGTTGACAATGCTGCCGGAGCCCGCAGTCCTCATCATTGGAATCACTGCTTGCATGCAAAGCCAGTAGCTCTTGAGCCCCACCTGCACCGTCGTGTCCCAGCGGTTTGACACTATCTCCTCCATGCTCGGCGCGGCATTGTTCACCAGAACATGCAAGCTACCAAACCTTTCACTTGCTGTCTGCATGAGTGTGGATACGTCTTCTTCTGAAGATGCGTCTCCACGAAGGAAGATGGCAGTACCGGCCGCCGCTAGGATTTCGGAAACAACCGACTCGCCACTCTCGGCATTGATATCGTTCAACACGAGTTGAGCGCCTTCTTTGGCAAAACGAATGGCAATGGCACGGCCGATTCCGCTTCCGGCCCCGGTCACCACAACTACTTTGCCCTGCAGCCGCATGCTCTACCCCGCAAGAAACAGATTTTCTACGTAGCAGGTGCAATCAGCCAGCAGCAGTGCCCCTTCTTTCTGCATGACGGCACAGCGTCATGCAGGTTATTGCTCCCCAGCTAATCCGCCGCCCGGTACGGGACAGACCGGTGGCTCCTTGCCACAATCAGTGGCCGCCGCCGCCGCTCCTGTTGCTGATAGGAGATTAGCAACTTTCCAGAAAATGTTGGCTGGTAGAAAAGGTGAGGGTTCTTGATAGGTAACTCAGCACAAAACGTAGTATGTCCCAACCCGAAGACTCCAGCTTGTTTCTGGAACTAGAAGCCGCCGGCCTGAACTCACCACAATGGCATGTCGACGGCTGCTCACACTTACTTCTTCTAGTCATGCATTTGGCTTGATCAAATCAGGTTGAGCAGGTGTATGCTTCACGACAGACAGTCTCGGCCCTCCACGACTTGTCGTAATGAACAAAGTTCCTGATACTCGAGAGCCGAAATATGGGTTCGTCTGAATTCCTTTCTATCGTTAGACCGTGAGAGATCGAAGGCAATAAGGTATGGATCAAAAAAAATGTTCCGGTCGCTTACCCTGCTCATCAAGGCAGGTTCAGCCAACTCGATTCCTTACGGGGTTTGGCTGCGCTGACGGTAGTGTCCCACCATTTTGTAAAAATATGGCAGCCGACACCAGCTTTGAGATTCATGGGTAAATTCCCCATTAGGATCTTTACGGACGGGCATCAGGCGGTTATTCTGTTCTTCATCCTCAGCGGGCTCGTGCTTACCCTTCCATTTTCGCGCAACCGTCAAATCCAGTATCCACGGTTTTTGATCCGGCGCGTGTGCCGCATTTACCTGCCATATCTCGCCGCCTTGGCACTTGCCTTGCTGGGAGCCTGGAAATTTCACGGAACTCCGGCCAGCGCGGTGGGATGGAGCGACAGTTGGCTGCACTCGATTTGGTCAGAGCCACTGAGAAAAAGACTGGTCTGGGAACACATCTGTCTGATCGGTAACTATCACTGGGGTCAATACAATCCAATCTTCTGGTCGTTGATTTATGAAATGCGCATTTCTCTCATCTTTCCGTTTATGGCTGTTGCCATCCTGCGAATGCCAACAAAATGGGCAATCTTCTGCGCTTTGATCATGTCTCTAGCGACAAAACCACTGGCCATGTTATTCGCACCCGTTTTTTATATTGATCCCGAGCCGATGACAAGGATCGCATCTCAGACCTTCTTTACACTTCACTACACCAGCTTCTTGATCGTTGGCGCAGTCTTCTCCAAGCATCTAGGGCAGATACAGAAAACATTCGATCAATTAACTTCAAAATCTCGTTTCCTCCTCCTGATGGCTGCACTTATTCTCTATGATGGATTAAATATTACGCATTCTCATGGTCCCATAGCAGCCTTCGATCTCTTGCTGTTTTTCCATGGGCAGTTAGAGGATTGGTTAACCTGCGCAGGCGCTCTTCTTTTAATCGGCATCAGCCTTGCGTCTGCCTCAAGCAACAAAGTTCTTAGCCACGCTGCCTTGCGTCACATTGGAAGGATATCGTACAGCATGTATCTGGTGCACGGCACCATCTTGTTTACAATGGTCCGCCTGCTGCATCGGCCCAGTACTTTCGTCGTTGCACTTCTCGTATACGTGCCGATCACGTTGGGTGTCACTGAAGTCTTCTATCGTCTAGTCGAAAAGCCAGCTATGGATCTAGGCCATAGGATTACCACGAAGCGGAATCCGCAAATTCAGCTTGTGCCTGCAGTCGTTGACCCACTCCCTGATGAGCTTGCGCTTCCGGCGAACTGAAGCGGACTTTATGTTGCATCCACAGTGCCACCATCAATTTGCGCGCAGAGCAGTGACTGGTTCTACGCTTGCTGCACGCTGTGCCGGGATCACGCTGGCTATTAAGGCACTGAGCAGCAGCAGGGCCGTGGCGATACCCAGCGCTGCCAGATCAATTGCTCCCACTTGATACAAGCTCGAATGCAGCATTCGGCCGGCAGCGAACGACAGCATCAACCCCAGGGTCACGCCTAGCGTCACTTGCGCGAAGGCCGAGCGCATCACCAAGAGGATCACGTTGAGGCGCGTTGCCCCCACGGCCATACGGACTCCAATTTCAACCGTGCGCCGCCCGACCGCATAAGCCATCACGCCATAAAGACCAATCGACGCCAGAAGAATGGCGAGGCCGCCAAAGAGCGTATCCAACTCGGCCACCGTTCGCTGCTGATCGTAGTGGATGTCGATCTGCTCCTGGAGCGGATGCATATCGGTGATGGCGAAGTTCGGGTCAACCTCAGCAAAGACCTGCCGGACTTTCGGCTCGAGACGGCTTATGTCGCCATTGATCCAAAGCTGGGCTCCGTTGATGAAGTGGGCCCACTTCTCATTCTCTTTAAGCGCACTGTCGGTGTAATGAATTTGCTGCGAGAGTGCGCCGAAGACCATGGGCTGCGGCGGCAGTGCCGGGTCAGTGTATTTCGCATCGCGCGCCACCCCTACTATCTGAAAAGTGTCGCTGTAAGCGGGCAGGTTGAAACCAAACTGGCGACCGATGGCAGCGCCTTCAGGAAAAAACCGGCGCACAAAGGCCTGGTTCACAATGGCAACATGGCGAGTGTCTTCCCGGTCGGAGACCAGGATGCCGCGGCCCTCGACCAGCGGCTGACCAATGGTGGCAAAGTAATCGGGTCCCACGCGATCGTACTGCACCCGGTGTGCCTCATCGCCTGGCGGCACACCTTCGCCTGGTTTCACCACGTATTCAAACCAACCTCCAACCATAGGAGTGTCAAGAGCTACGCTCGCACTGCGAACGCCGGGCAGTGCTTCCAGTCTTATCTTTAATTCCCGGTAGAGCGTGTC
>CAZZXL010000249.1:0-5978 GCA_964658035.1 uncultured Acetobacteraceae bacterium | reverse complement strand
GTGGCTGCCCCTTGTCCTTCGGAAGCCCTTGGCTCGATAGCCTGGGGCTCATTCTGCTCTGTTGTCATTCTTTGCGCTTCCTGATGTGCACTTCCTGGTGCCACTATCTGTTACAACCTGACCGGTGATTGCCTGCTGCGCCGATGCAAACCATAAGAAGACCTGGACACACGACTCAATACGGCGCCGGAGGCGTCTGTCATCGGGTGAGATTCAAGCGCGTTCTCTGCCCGGCGCAACGTGTTATCGAGTGGAGTCTTCGTATGTACTCTATATTCCGTTGTTGCGTGGAACCATACTGCTCTTCAATCAGCAATCAGCGCCTGGCCATTAAAGACTCTAAGGGAATGTACCCCGGCTGGTGGCTTGCCTGTAAGCGCTTCTTCTTCAACCTGACGGTTAATGCCTCGAACAAGATACTGCAGCTTTTCCCTTTTTTTGACTCTCGAGGGTGCAGCGAGCCTCTGCGGATCATACTTGCAATCCCGGGCATTTGCCGGAATCTTGACCACGCCTGAAACGTCAGCCGCTCGATAGGCAAATCCAATACTAATCCATACAGTACCCGTTGACAAGCACCACTTTCGGGCCATGCGCGCCGATTCTGTTTTTATGCGCCGCCCCTTGCCACCTGCGCATGGCAGGCTCTATACCTGATCAGTCACTGGTACTACGCCATTCCATCGTCTAGTACAAATATCGGGGAATCCTATGGACAAGCGGCGCTTTCTCAAAGCATCCGGCACCATTCTAACCAGTTCCTTCCTGGATCGCGTCGTCCACGGCCAGGCATCGGCATCTTCCGGTGCCTCTTCACCGCGAACGAACTGGGCCGGCAACCTGATCTACAGCGCGCAACGCCTCGATCTCCCCGGGACCGAAGCGAACGTGCAGGAGATGATTAAATCCAACGGTCTGTTGAAGGCCCTTGGCGCACGACACTCTTTCAATGCCATTGCTGACACTACTGGGGATCAGGTATCGCTTAAGCATTTTGATGCGATCACGCTCGATACAAACGCGCGTACGGTGAAGGTTGGCGCGGGGGTGACATATGGAGCGCTTGCGCCCTACCTTGATAGCCGTGGCTTTGCCGTGCACAACCTGGCTTCCCTACCCCATATCTCGGTGGTAGGGGCGTGTGCGACCGGGACCCACGGCTCAGGTGTTCACAATGGCAACCTGTCTACTTCAGTGCGCGCTGTAGAGATGATCAAGGCGGACGGCGAGAGCGTCATCCTGTCCAAAGAAAAGCTGGGCGATGCTTTTGGCGGCACCGTGGTACACCTCGGTGCTCTCGGCATCATTATCAATGTCACGCTCGCGGTGGAACCCACTTTCCAGGTCGCACAGACGGTCTACGAAAATTTATCTTTCTCTGCGCTCGAGCAGCACCTCGATGAAATCTTTTCAAGTGGCTACAGCGTCAGTCTTTTCACGGACTGGCAGAACCACCGCGCCACCCAGGTATGGATCAAGCGACGCGTGGAGAGTGCGGCCGTCGCTCACCAGGACCCGGAGTTTTTCGGCGCAACGCTCGCGACCAGGAAGCTTCACCCCATCGGCAGCCACTCTGCAGAATCCTGTACGGAACAGATGGGTGTTCCCGGCCCGTGGTTTGAACGCCTGCCTCATTTCAAGATGAATTTCACGCCAAGCAGCGGTGCTGAAATTCAGACGGAGTATTTCGTCGGCCGCGATCACGGCTACAAGGCAATCCTTGCTGTTGAAGAACTCCGCGATCACATTACGCCCCACCTTTTTGTGACAGAGTTGCGCACGATTGCAGCCGATGACCTGTGGACCAGCCCGGCTTATCATCGCGACTCCATGGCAATCCATTTCACCTGGAAGCCGGAAACCGAGAAGGTCATGAAGGTGCTGCCTTTGATCGAAGCGAAGTTGAAACCCTTCGAGGCTCGTCCACATTGGGCTAAAGTTTTCATGATGCAGCCGGCCGAGATACGTTCGCACTATAAGAAGATGCCGGATTACCTGGAACTCGTTCGGCAGTATGACGCGAACGGCAAGTTCAGGAACAAGTTTCTGCAGACGAACTTGTACGAAGGTTAAGCGCCTGGAAGTGCCGATGAAAGTAAAGTACAGTCATGACGTCGCGCAGAGTGTCCTCGGGCAAATTTTCAAAATCAGTACCGCTGTGCGGTATGCAGCCCTTTATCAAAGTGGCAAATTGATGTCGCAACAGCGGACAGAAGCTGCAAATACTCCGTCTTCGGAGTCTGACCATTACGAAGAACTGTTCATCAACCCAGCCATCCTCACATTGGTCAAGCAGCGCGGGAATATCGACTGCGGCGGTGCGAAGTTCGTTGTAGTTCGATATGGCCACTTCTACCAACTAGTGATCGATCTTCCCGGTGGTCACGTCTCTGTCTGTTTCGAGCTTAACGAGAACCCGATCGCCCACGCGGAAGCGATTACCTCACTCTGTACTTTTGCATTGTGAGAGCGAGTTGGCAAACAAGGCTTTGGCCTACTTGGTGTCCAGTCCGCGGTACTTCATCATTGCGTCAACGTGTGGAACACTGCCGCGCCAATTCGCATACATCTTTGCCAGGTCTTCGGTATTGCCGCGTGAGAGCACCATCTGCCGGAAGCGGTCTCCGTTCGCACGTGTCAATCCACCGTTCTGGTCGAACCACTGGTATGCATCATCATCCAGCATTTCAGTCCACAGGTAGGCGTAGTAGCCGGCAGAATAACCGCTGCCCCAGATATGACTGAAGTAGCTTGAGCGGTAGCGCGGCGGTACGGCGTGAACATCAAGATGGGTTCGGGTCAATGCCTGCTTTTCAAAGTCATTCGGCTTTTGCAAGGGCGCGTCCGCGGGCAGCGCGTGCCATTGCATGTCGAGTTCAGCAGCGGCCAGCAGTTCGGTCAGCTTGTAACCTTCGTTGAAGTTCTCTGCCTTCTTGATCTTGCCGACCAGTTCAGCCGGCATGGCTTCGCCAGTTTTGTAGTGCCTGGCGTAATGGTTGAAGACTGCCGGATAAATCGCCCAGTGCTCATTGAACTGTGAAGGAAATTCGACGAAGTCGCGCGCCGTTGCTGTGCCGGAAAGGCTGGGATAGACGGTGTTCGCGAACATGCCGTGCAGGGCATGGCCGAACTCGTGGAACATGGTCGTTACATCGCTGAAGGTGATGAGCGCAGGCTCGCCGGGCGCAGGCTTCGGCAGGTTCGCAACGTTGTAAATCACAGGCAGGGTCCCGAGCAATTTCGACTCGCCCACAAACTCTGACATCCATGCGCCGCCCTGCTTGTTGTCGCGTTTGAAGTAGTCGCAGTAGAAAAGAGCCATCGGCTTGCCGTCAACATCGAAGACCTCGAAGACGCGCACATCAGGCTGATAAACAGGAATGTCCTTGCGCTCTTTGAAGCTGATGCCATACAACTGGTGCGCAGCGTAGAAGACCCCGTTTTCGAGGACACTGTTGATCTCGAAGTAGGGTTTGACCTGCGCTTCATCCAGATCGTACTTCGCTTTGCGGACCTGTTCGGAGTAGAAGTCCCAGTCCCACGGCTCGACCTGGAAGCCGCCATTCTGAGCATCAATTACCTGCTGAATTTCTTTCTGTTCGCTCGCAGCTTTGGCAGTCGCGACTGGTACCAGGGCATCCATGAACTTGAGCGCGGCTTCCGGAGTCTTGGCCATCTGATCTTCTAGCTTCCACGCGGCATGGCTGGAGTAGCCGAGCAGTTGGGCACGCTGCGCGCGGACCTGCGCAATCCTGGCGATGGTGTCCCGTGTGTCATTCGCATCGCCGCGTTCGGCGCGGTTCCAGGAGTTCTCGAAGATAGCCTGGCGGGTCGTTCGATCCGTCAGCGAGACGAGTTCCGGCTGCTGCGTCGTGTTCTGCAGCGGTAGTACAAATCCATCGGTCTTACGGCCTTCTGCGGCTTTGGAGGCGGCGGTAAGTTCTACCTCACTCAACCCTGCAAGCTTCGTCCTGTCCGTCGTCCTGTAGGCTGCTTCTTTGGTGGCGTCGAGCAGCCTGGCCGCGAAGGTATTTGAAAGGGTAGAGGATTCTTCATTCAGCTTTTTCAGCTTGTCTTTATCTGCCGGCGAAAGGTTTGCCCCGGAATGAATAAACTGGTCGTAGGTGACCTCAACCAGCCGCAGAGATTCAGGATCGAGCTTGAGGCTAGCGCGTTCTTTGTAGATCGTCGACACGCGAGCGAAAAGCTTATCGTTCAGATGGATCGCATCAGAGTGAGCTGCCATCTTCGGCGCGAGCGCTGCCCGTGTTTTCTGTAAAACCGGATTGGTATTCGCGCCGGCGACGGCGCTGAAGGCAGCCATCGCTCGCTGCAGCAATCGGCCACTTTTCTCCATGGCTACCAACGTATTGTCAAAGGTCGGCGCGGCGGGGTTGTCGGCGACAGCCTGCATCTCAGCCAGTTCCTGGGCCATGCCTGCTTCAATCGCAGGCTGATAGTCTTCGTCCTTGATTTTGTCGAAAGGCGGTGCCTGGAATGGCAGCGTGCTGGGCGCGAAAAATGGGTTCGAAGGCCCGAAGGTTGCGGTCTGGGCAGACAAGGCACTGGAGCCAAGCGCCAGTGCGCCGGCAGTTGCGAAAGCAGTCATGATTCTAAGCATAAGCTCCGGAAGAACAGCGTGACGGCAAAACAGGTGTGTCGATTGTAAGAGAAGTCAGCGTCTGCTTGTTACTGTGGAAGAAGCCATGCCCAACAGCACGCATACCTTTGACGCGATCATTCTCGGTGCCGGGGCAGCAGGATTGTTGTGCGCGATCGAAGCCGGTCGCGGCGGGAAAAAGGTGGCATTGCTCGATCATGCCGAGCGCGCTGGCAAGAAGATATTGATTTCAGGCGGAGGCCGCTGCAACTTTACCAACCTGCATTGCACGCCGACCAATTTCCTTTCGAACAATGCACATTTCGCCAAGTCGGCGCTGGCGCGTTACACCCCTCACGCCTTTATTGACTTGGTCGAGGCGCATGGGATCGCGTATCACGAGAAGACACGCGGCCAGCTTTTCTGCGATGGTTCGGCGAAAGAGATTGTCACCATGCTGGAAAAGGAATGTGCGCTGGCAGGTGTGACTATATTTACTCAAACTACGATCCACTTGATTCGTCACAACGGATATTTCAAGGTGGGTACCAGCCGCGGAGAGTTCGTTGCCCCGGTTTTGGTCGTGGCTACGGGTGGCCCTTCTATTCCGAAGATGGGCGCAAGCGGTTTTGGCTACCAGGTCGCAGAGCAGTTTGGGCTGAGGCTTGTACCGGTGCGGCCGGCGCTGGTCCCTTTCACTTTTGACGAAGCAGATCGTGCGCGCTACTGCGACCTTGCCGGGCTGTCGGCTGAAGCGATCGTCAGCGCAGGCGGCACTCGCTTTCGCGAGAAGCTGCTCATCACGCATCGCGGCCTGAGTGGGCCGGCCGTATTGCAGGCCTCGTCCTACTGGCGGCACGGCCAGGCTATCTCGATCGATCTGGCGCCAGGCTGCGACTGGACCGCTAATCTGCGTATGCCCCAAGCGCGTCGCGATGTGGCAGCAGCCCGCTCTTCCTTGACCGAGGTGTTGCCGCAGCGGCTGGCCACGCGTTGGCTGGAGCTATCGCCGCCGAGCGGCTGGAGCAATGCCGCGCTGGTCGAGGCCGATGCGCAACTGCATGCCTGGACGGTTTCGCCATCCGGCACCGAGGGGTATGAAAAGGCTGAGGTGACGGCGGGTGGCGTCGACACTGATGAACTTTCCGCAAAGACCATGGAGAGCCGGAACGTGCCAGGGCTCTTTTTTATCGGAGAGGTCGTGGACGTGACGGGGCAGCTTGGCGGCTTCAATTTTCAATGGGCCTGGGCATCGGGCGCAGCCGCCGGCCGGGCGATTGCTGCTGGATCAACCTTCGGATAGCAGGGGCTGCTTGCGCTAACCGTTTTACTGTCCATCAGCATGCTCTGGCTGCATCCGGACGGGGGCAGGGTGGTC
>CAZZXL010000248.1:0-5991 GCA_964658035.1 uncultured Acetobacteraceae bacterium | reverse complement strand
CCGGGAAGAAGGAAAGAACCCTTTGAACGGCTGTCCGGGAAGGAGCCGAGGCTCAAAGCATGCCAGATAGCGACAACAAACTGTGCCAAATAATTTCACAAACGACACAGCGGCTTTTCTGCCGTTTTGAGGCTCTCACCATGCTTCTTGTCCCCTCGACCGACCAATCAGCCTTCGTCCGTCGACGGCAAACTACATTGTGGTGCCGGGCCTGCGGTTGGGAAGGGAAGTTGATTGCCGCGCTGTGCTCCCGCTGCTACTCTCGTCGGCACTGGGACAAGCACTACTTCGCCGGCCTTCGCGCCCAGGTCCTCGATCGGGACGGTCATGCCTGCCAGCTCTGCACTCGTCCCGCCCGGGGAAGCGGTCGATCATTGTTCATCACCGCCGGCCGGGACTTTCGAAGATCACCTTTCTAATTAGCCTCTGCCCAGCTTGCCATGCCTGGCTCCATCGCAGCCGCATCTGGGCATTGCAGGCAGCAGACTTTCGGACCGGGTCTTTCGCGTATGCCACAATGCTGTGGCGAGAGTTGCACCCCGGCGCGCCTGAACAACTGACGCTCAGTTTCGAGGGTGCGGTATTCCAGCCAGGTTCGGCAGCTCCACAACTTTGTACGCTCGAGCTGGCGCTTGGCTGATCTGGCCCTCTTCCGCCCGTCCGTAGCGACAGAAGCCACGCTGACCGAAGCGGCTTTGCTTTCGCTCGTGCTCGACGGCATGACGTCCAAGCATTCGAAACGTGCCTACGGAAAAGCCCTGACCGACTTCTTTGCCTGGATCCACACCTCATATAAGGAGAGCGAAGCGCCCAGCTTCTCGAAAGCCTTGGTCCAGGAGTACCGGGCAGCCCTGCTCGAGCGCGGACTCTCCGCCTCGACCATCAATCTCCGGCTTTCAGCGGTCCGCAAGCTCGCCCGAGAACTCGCCGACAATGGCCGGCTCGACCCGGCCGTCGCCGCTGCGATCGAGCGAGCGAAAGGTGTCGAGCGGCGCGGGGTGAGGGCAGGGAACTGGCTTTTGAAAGACCAGGTCTACGAACTGCTGCAGGCGCCTTCTGCTACCACCCACAAAGGCAAGCGCGGTCGCGCCCTCCTGGCCCTGCTCGTTGCCTGCGGTCTGCGCCGCGGAGAAGTGATTGCGCTCAACATCTACCAACTGCAGCAGCACGAAGGTCGGTGGGTCATCCCGAATCTTGAAGACAAGGCGCTCGTCAAAGTCCGCATCGATGACTGGCTACGTGCTGCAGCGCTTACAGAAGGCCGGATCTTCCGCTCCGTCAATAAAGGCGACGAGGTCGTGGGCGAAGGGATCGCGGATGAGAAGGCCATCTGGCGCCTGGTCGTCGACTATGCTGCGCAGACTTCGCTCGGGAACCTGGCTCCCTACGATCTGCGGCGGACGTGCGCGAAGTTGTGTCGCAAAGCCGGCGGCAACCTGGAGCAGATTCAACTCCTGCTCGGGCACGCCTCAGTCGCCACAACGGAACGCTATCTTGGAACAGAGCTCGACTTGTCGATTGCGTCAATGACGGGCTTGGGGATTGAGCTTTGAAAGCATCGCAAATGTCCGATGCGATACGGAACAGAGAGCAATTTATAGACGAGGACATAGTCGCAGTACAAGCACCCTGTCGTTGACCTAGATGGAAGTGCCGGCGCAGGAAGGTAATCACGTCACGAGTTGACTAAAAATAATTCCCCTCTACAAATCCGCTGCCGCCTTTTGAGCGTTTTATCCCGCACATGCTTGGACTAAGATGAACAAAACAAGCGCTTTATTATTGTTTATTACGCTTTCCAAACTTACGACTTTAGGGCTAGGATCGCTGCGTACGTCGATATCCTCGCAACCTCCCGTGTACCTTGCTCGACGGGGATTTGCTACCCATCAGCAAGATTTATCACCGGAGACCAGCCATGTTGAGACGCCCTATTTCACTAGTCGTCGCCATGTGCATGGTGTGCATGACGCCCTACTCGTCATTTGCATCAAGCCACCGCGAAGCCCCGATCACCGCACTTGATCACGCAGCAGACATCACCGACTTCTACTCCTTTGTCAGTTACGATCATCCAGACCGCGTTACCTTTATCATGAATGTCGATCCATTTCTTGAGCCGAGCAATGGACCGAACTACTTCCCCTTTGATCCGAACGTTCTTTACGAGATCAAGGTCGACAATACGTTTGACGCTGTTGCCGATGTGACCTTTCAGTTTCGCTTCAACACCGAATACCGAGCGCCCACCCTCTTCACCTCTGCCGCAGGCGCCGGTTCCGGATTGAAGGCTCCAGCGAATTCGCCCGCTCCAGTGAAGCCCGGAACAGAAGTCGTGCCTCCCGCCATTACATCACTCGACGGCCCCGGTGCAGCCGGTCTTGGTGTCCGTCAGAACTACTCGGTCACCATGGTAAAGAATGGTCACGCGAGCAAACTTGAGGCATCGGGGGGCGATCCGCTGTACGCGGTCCCGAGCAACATCGGTGCCCGCACCATGCCGGATTATGACAGCTTGGCAGCACAGGGTATTCATACCCTGAACGGTGGGGGCTCGGACGACATTCGCGTCTTCGCCGGCACGGTCGCCGATCCGTTCTTTATCGATCTTGGAGCAGCGTTCGACAGCTTCAACTTTCGCGAGACTGGCTCAGGAACACCGGGCGTGCTGACTGCTGCGCAAGATGCAGATGATCACATCAACCTGGCGCCAAACGCAGTGTCTGGGTTCAACGTAAACACGATCGTGATTGAAGTGCCCATTTCCATGCTGACCAGCGATGGAAAGCGGCATGCTGCTACCGATCCGAAAGCAACCATCGGATCGTGGGCAACAACGTCGCGTCCCCAGGTTACGGTCCGTCGTTCACCGCTCCCAGCAGAGTACGGGGGACCCTACTACCAAGTGCAGCGTCTAGCCAATCCATTGATCAACGAATTGATCATCGGTACTGGCTATAAAGATCGCTTCAGCATGGACCAGCCAAAGAATGACATCCAATTCGCTTCTTTTGGTGAAGACCCTACATTGCCGCGCATTTTGAACGCAATCTACGGAATTAACATCCCACCACCACCACGAGCGGATCTTGAGTTGCTCTACACCTACATGCCGCCGATTGCTGCAAAGGGGACCCCTGCAGGGCCGGTTGCCGACCTACTTCGTCTCAACACTGGCGTACCACCAACACCACTCGTTAAACGAAAGCGTATGGGCGTTCTTGCAGGTGACCTCGCAGGTTATCCGGACGGTCGTCGCCTTACGGATGATGTGGTTGACATCGCAGCCCGGGTAGTCGGCGGTGGCGTTCTTAACGCGAAGTACGATGTGTTCCCGAACAATGCTATTGGTGATGGCGTAAATGCGCCCGACGTTGCGACGCAGGAGACCTTCCCCTATGTGCACTACGCCTACAGCGGGCGCGATAGCCGTCATATCGATCCGTCTGAAGTCGGTTGTGGTATTCAACCCACTGCGGGAAGCAGCAACTCGGATGCTGCCCCGCCGGCAGATCAGGGCGGCAACACAACCTGCCCTGTGAAGTAAGCAGGACAATGACTCTCACCTTGAGGATTCTGGGCAATCGTGCTTACCGGCGATTGTACAGAATCCTCCAGGAGGGTTGACGACATACTACCTTGTAGGTCATCCAATGAAAAAGCTTTATGGTTCTGCAACCGCAGTTCTCGCGGCTGCCTTCTATGCCACCGTCTTTTTGCAGGCACAGACAACTACCACCACCGTCACCGGTTCCCTGGCTGCAGCAGCAAAGAGCGTTGACGCGCAGCGTGTCGAACAGGCGCAGCAGCAAATCGACAAGGATCCGAAGCGCGCACAGGGCTACAACGAACTCGCCTTGGCATGTATACGCATGGCTCGCGACACCGCCGATCCGGCGCATTTAGTGCAGGCTGCCGCAGCTATCGAGAAAGGCCGCCGCTCCGCTCCTGACGACTTTCAGTTGGCAAAGGCGAATGCTGCACTGCTGCTCGAAGCGAAAGACTACAGCAAGGCTCTCGAAGCTGCGCAGGACTTGAACAAGAAAGTACCAGACGACGTGACGGTTTACGGGTATGTCGCTGAAGCCGACATAGCACTCGGCAAGTATGCAGAGGCAGAAACTTCCATCCAGTGGATGATCAACATGCGGCCCAACAATGTGGCCGGCTTGATCCTAGGTGCAGATCTGCGGTCGCTCTATGGCGACACTTCTGGAGCCGTCGATTTTCTGGATCAGGCCTATAGTGAAACGCCGCAAGTCGACCCCGAGCAGCAGGTCTACATTGCAAACAAGATCGCCGCAGTTGATCTTGCTGCCGGACAGACTGATGCAGCGGCCCAAGTCCTAGCCGGTGCGGATGCACTCGGCACGCAATCACCCGAGACGACGAAGCTTCTTGCCCGCGTGCGCATGGAAGAAAGAAAACCTGCAGAAGCAGCTGCGCTACTTCAAACACTTCTGGCGAGAGAACAGGCAGAACAAATCTCAAATCTTGACACTCTTTACCTGCTGGCCCATGCTCAGCAAGAGGCGGCCCTACCAATCGCTGCTGAAACATTCGCACGTTTCGCTGTTGCGGCAAATGCACAGTCCTCAAAACCGACCAACGACAATGTCGATCTAATCCTGTACGACGCCGGCCGAGAGGAGAAGAAATCTGACGCGCTGCGACTTGCTCAGCAGCAAATTGGACAGCGGGAAGATATTTGGACGCTCGACGCCTACGCTTGGGCGCTCTACGCAAATGGAAAGTACACGGAAGCGGACGGTCAGATCCATAAAGCATTGAATGTCGGCATTCACAGTGCTCAACTCTTTGACCATGCTGGACAAATCGCATTGAAGCTGAACAAACCCGAGGTCGCCGCGCAGAACTTCGTTGCAGCGATGCAAGCCGATCCGACCTCGCTCTTTTCCATAGACGCACATAAGCTGATCGCCCCCGACCGCATGCAGGTCGCGACAGCGACGCCCGCTACTCCTCAGGCTCAGACAGCGAACATGGCGACGCCCAAGCTCGCGGCTCGGATAACAGCGACTGTGGCAGAAACAAAAGACGATGGTGGCGTACCGACGGCACTCCTTATCCCCAAACCGACCGGAACAGATCGCATCATCCGCAAAATGCAGGCGCAGGTCACTGCGCACCCCAAAGACCCAAATGCCTACTCTGGATTGGGCGCGGCATTTTTCCAGCGTGCGCGTGAGACCGGCGACGTAGAAGACTATCAGCTTGCAGAACAGGCATTGAACAAATCGCTCGACCTGGTGAGCACTGATTTATCAGCGACCCAGCCCCTCGAATCGATGGCTGAAGTCTGCATGGGTGAGCACCGTTTTTCTGACGCTCTCCACTACGCGCAGAGGGCATTGGCACTCGGCTCCGGAGACGTCTCCGCATTCGCCATCGTCGGCGACGCGTACGCAGATATGGGCCAGTATGAGAAAGCAAGTATTGCCTATTCGCGACTGCAGCCCTCAGGCACCGGGCCGCTCGAAGCACGAGAAGCCTATGCGCAGCAGACACGCACTGCTTACCTGAAGTTCATAACAGGAGATGTCGACGGAGCTATCGCCGAGATGCAGAATGCTGTTGACGAAGGCGTGCAGGCCCATCTTCCCAGCGAGAACCTTGCGTGGCTCTACTTTGAACTAGGTGAATTCTCTTATCAGGCCGGGAAGGTTCCAGCAGCAGCCGATGCTTATTTGACCGCGCTCACCGTATACCCGGGCGACTATCGAGCTCTCGCAGGTCTCGGCAAAGTGCGCGCAGGCCAAGGCAAATACAAGGAGGCCATCATGCTTTATCAAAGCGCGATAGCAGTGGTGCCGATGCCAATCTACGTTGCCGAATTGGGCGATGTTTACGAGAAGACCGGCGACCTTGCGGAAGCAGAGAAGCAGTATAAGCTTGTCCAATACATCGGCCTGCTGGGTCACATCAACCAGGTTTTGCACAACCGCGACCTTGCTCTTTTCTACGCCGACC